>NZ_JBMOUF010000003.1:0-471059 GCF_049319705.1 Janthinobacterium sp. Mn2066
GGTGTGGAAGTGCAGTAATGCATTAAGCTAACCAGTACTAATTGCCCGTACGGCTTGTCCCTATAACCTTAGCAGGTGCAGAGGATAAGACGGTACAACGTTGCGTGTGTGTTGATACAACTATTCATTACCCCGATCTTTGCTTCTTCCAGATTCATGGCCTTGTTGCTCCACTGAGAACAAGCGTCATTACAAGTTATGCCTGATGACCATAGCAAGTTGGTCCCACCCCTTCCCATCCCGAACAGGACCGTGAAACAACTTTGCGCCGATGATAGTGCTGCAACCAGTGTGAAAGTAGGTTATTGTCAGGCTTGTTATTCGAAAAAACCCCTTCCGGTGATCCGGTTGGGGTTTTTTTACGTCTGCTGATTTTGCTGGAATGAACCCCAACACCTGAACGGCTGGGGTCAGACCCCCTTGAGGCGCGCTGGTGCAATCATGCTGGCTGGTGTGGGGTCTGACCCCGAGGCGAAAAAAAAGCAGCGCTGCGCGCTGCTTTTTCATTTCAGTTTCGATCGATCAGAAGTGGTAAGCCGCTTTGATGTTCAGGAAATTCACGCCGGTGTTCGGCTTTTTGTAGCCGCCGTTCGAGAAATGCTGGATCTTCATGCCGACTTCCCATTTATTGTTGAACACGTAGCCAACGCCGACGTGGTCGCCAAACTGGAAGTGGGTCGACAAGCGATAGGTGGCATTGTCATACAGCTTCGACAGCAAATGCACGCCGATGCCGCCTTCTGCATAGAAACCCTTTTTATCGTCGCGTTCAAAGCGGAATACCGGGGTAAAGCCGATATCGTACAGATGCTGCTTTGCGCCTTCGACGTTTTGATAGCGGTTGGCTTGCCATGCGCCAGCATTCGCATCCCAGTAGCCGCTCAGGTGCGTACCGTTCGATTGGAACCAGCGTTGGCTCCAGTCGGAAGTCACGCCGGCGCGTACCATCTGGGTTTGCGTACCGGTGGCGAATTCGCCATACACCGAGTCGATCAGCTTGTCGTCGGAAGCGAAGGCTGCGTGGCTAGCCAGCAAGGCAGCGGCCAGCGCCAGGGATTTTAATGCTTGTTTCTGGTAGGACATATATTCTTTCATCGTAAAATTAGCCATCGGTTGCGCACTAGCCATGGGTAGCGCGCCGCTGATTGTAGTGGGTTTAGCAAGTGTAGAACCTATTCTTACCATTATTTAACTTCAGGCAATAGGAGCTGCAGTGACATTCTCTACAAAGATCGCCTTCCTGGGTATAGGTCTGATGGGCGAACCGATGGCGCGCCGTTTGCTGCAAGCTGGCTATTCTGTCACAGTTTGGAATCGCACGCAGAGCAAGGCCAAATCGTTGTTATCTTGCGATGCTCTGGTTGCCAACACCTTGATGGATGCGGTCTCCGGGGCCGATATCGTGATCTCGATGCTGGCGGCAGGGCCTATTGTCGAACAAGTCATTGCCACTGCCTTGCCGGCGCTGGCACCCGATACCTTATGGATCGACATGAGCTCGACCAGGCAAAGCGAGGCGCAGCAATTGCATGCACTTTTGGTTGCACATGGCCATGGTTTTATCGATGCGCCCGTATCCGGTGGGGTGGCTGGTGCAGAGGCGGGAACCCTGGCCATCATGGCCGGCGGCAGCGCTGCGCATTATGCGTGCGTGGAAGCGATCCTGGCGGTAATGGGACGGCCAACCCTGGTCGGCCCGGCCGGCAGCGGCCAGGTAGCCAAGCTGTGCAATCAGCTGATCGTGGGCGCCACCTTGAATATCGTGGCGGAAGCCTTGTTGCTGGCCCAGGCGGCGGGCGCCGATCCGGCGGCGGTGCGCACGGCGATACGCGGTGGCTTTGCGGAAAGCCGGATTCTGGAAGTGCACGGGCAGCGCATGCTTGAGCGTAACTTTGTTCCCGGAGGTCAGGTGAAAACCCAGCTCAAGGATATGCATAATATCCTGGATGCGGCCGCCGCTGCCCAGCTCAGCCTGCCTGTTACGCAACTGGTGACGCAGAGATATGAAGTGCTGGCCGAAAACCATGCGCTGGCGGACCATTCGGCGGCCCTGCTGGCCCTGGAAGCATTGAATCCGGGCCAGCGCCTGGGAAACGGCCCGGATAAGCTGAGTTAGTGCACTCTAGCCTTGCGGCAAGCTTTCTTCAACCAGCTTGACCCAGAAACTGGCGCCGATCGGCAACAGATTGTCATTGAAGTCGTAGCTGCCATTGTGCAGCACGCATGGGCCCAGGCCGTGGCCGCCATCGCGATGGTCGCCGTCGCCATTGCCGATGAAGATGTAGCAGCCAGCCTTTTCCTGCAAGAAGAAGGCGAAATCTTCCGCCCCCATGGTCGGTTCGACCTTGTCATTGACCTTGTCGGCGCCGACCACGGCCTTCATGACTTCCACCGCAAACGCGGTTTCCTTCGCGTGGTTGACCAGCGGTGGATAGTTGCGCTTGAACTTGAATTCCACTTCCGCACCGAAGGCGGCAGCCGTATGGACGGCGATTTCGCGCATGCGCTCTTCGATGAGGTCCAGCACGGGAGTGGTGAAAGTGCGCACGGTGCCGACCAGGCTGGCGTCATCGGGAATCACATTGGTGGCGCTGCCGGCATGGATTTGCGTGATCGACAGCACGGCCGTATCGAGCGGGCTCTTGTTGCGGGTGATGACGGTTTGCCAGCTTTGCGCGATTTGCACGGCCACCATCACCGGGTCGATACCCTTGTGTGGCTGGGCTGCATGGGCGCCCTTGCCTTTGACGGTGACATAGAATTCGTTGCTGGAAGCCATCATCGGTCCTTCCACCACGCTCAGGGTGCCCGTTTCAGCACCTGGCCAGTTATGCATGCCATAGATGGCATCCATCGGAAAGCGGGTAAACAAGCCGTCGTTGATCATTTCACGCGCGCCGGCACCACCTTCTTCTGCGGGCTGGAAGACCAGGTAGACGGTGCCGTCGAAATTGCGGTGCTGTGCCAAATGATAAGCGGCGCCCAGCAGCATGGCCGTATGGCCGTCATGGCCGCAGGCGTGCATCTTGCCAGGATGGCGCGATGCATGCTCAAAAGTATTGATTTCCTGCATCGGCAAGGCATCCATGTCGGCACGCAGGCCGATGGCGCGCGTGGACGTGCCATTCTGGATAATGCCGACCAGACCGGTCCGGCCCAGGCCACGCACGACGGGAATGCCCCATTCCGTCAGCTTGGCGGCGACGACATCAGAGGTACGCTGTTCTTCGTAGCACAGCTCGGGATGCGCGTGCAGGTCGCGGCGGATACGTTGCAGCTCGGATTGAAACGCTATGATGGGATCAACCAGTTTCATCGAATTCTCCTGTGTATGCAGGCGCGCAACCGTGTATGGCGCACCGGGCCGCATATGCTTGATCAAAAACATGGGCGGCGAAGCAAGCATTGTAGCCCGTGTTTGCTTTGTAAATCCAGCGCACGCCCGAGTCTGCCATTGCCGCATCAGCAAGTACGTGGAAATCGTTTACAGTATTACCTTCCCCTCACGTTTTTGGATTGCACCATGATCACTACCCAAGTCCGCGCCACTTGCCCGCTCGACTGCCCCGATACCTGCGCCTTGCTGGTGACGGTGACCGATGGCGTGGCCACCGCAGTCAAGGGGGATCCCGACCATCCGACCACGGCGGGCGTGCTGTGCACCAAGGTGTCGCGCTTCACGGAACGCACCTACCATGCCGACCGCTTGCGGACGCCGCTGCGCCGGACAGGCAAGAAAGGCGAAGGCAAGTTCGAGGCGATCAGCTGGGAGGAGGCGCTGGCGACCATCGCGGCGCGTTTGAAACCGATTGCAGCGCGGGCGCCGGAAGCGATCTTGCCCTACAGCTATTGCGGCACCATGGGCCTGGTGCAGGGCGAATCGATGTCGTCCCGCTTCTTCAACCAACTCGGTGCATCGTTGCTGGACCGCACCATCTGCGCCTCGGCCGGCGCCACCGGTTACCGCTATACGGTGGGCGCCAGCATCGGCACGGACCTGGAACAATTCCAGAATGCCAAGTTGATCATTATCTGGGGCGGCAATCCGATTGCGTCCAACCTGCATTTCTGGATGCGGGCGCAGGAAGCGAAACGGCGTGGCGCCACTCTGATCGCGATCGATCCGTATCGTTCATTGACGGCCGAGAAATGCCACCAGCATATCGCCTTGCTGCCAGGCACTGATGCGGCCTTGGCCCTGGGCTTGATGCATGTCCTGATCGCGGAAGACCTGGTCGACCATGACTATATCGCCCACTACACGCTGGGCTATGAACAATTGGCACAGCGCGCCGCCGAATGGCCACCGGAGCGGACGGCGCAAGTGTGCGGCATCAGCGTGCAGGAAGTGGTGGAACTGGCGCGCTTGTATGGCCAGACGGCGCGCAATGGCGAAGGCGCCGCCATCCGCACCAATTACGGGGTGCAGCGCGTGCATGGCGGTGGCATGGCCGTGCGCAATATTGCTTGCCTGCCTGCCTTGACGGGCGCCTGGCGCCATGCGGCCGGCGGCATACAATTGTCGAGTTCGGGATCTTTCCCTATCCAGCGCAAGGCCTTGCAGCGCCCTGATTTGCTGAAGGGCACGCCGCGCACCATCAATATGAGCACCATCGGCGACGATTTGCTGAAAACCAGCTCGCCCGAGTTCGGCCCGCAAATCGAGGCCGTGATTGTCTATAACTCGAATCCGCTGGCCGTGGCGCCGGACTCCTCGAAGGTGGCGCAAGGGTTTGCCCGCGAGGATTTATTTACGGTGGTGCTCGAACATTTTCAGACGGATACGGTCGATTACGCCGATATCGTCTTGCCCGCCACTACGCAGCTGGAACATATCGATGCGCACGCCACCTATGGTCATCTGTACATGATGGCCAATAATGCGGCCGTGGCGCCGCTGGGCGAGGCCAAGGCGAATACGGAAATCTTCCGCCTGCTGGCGCGCCACATGGGTTTTGATGACCCTTGCTTCCAGGAAAGCGACGATGCGCTGGCGGCCCAGGCGTTCGATGCGGCCGATGTGCGCGCCGTGCATTTCGACTGGGAATCGCTGAAGCGGACCGGCTGGCAAAAACTGGCCATGCCCGATGCGCCGTTTGCGCAAGGCGGTTTCCCCACGCCATCGGGGCGCTGCGAGTTTTATTCC
Organism: Janthinobacterium sp. Mn2066; assembly: GCF_049319705.1. Classification (NCBI taxonomy): domain Bacteria; kingdom Pseudomonadati; phylum Pseudomonadota; class Betaproteobacteria; order Burkholderiales; family Oxalobacteraceae; genus Janthinobacterium; species Janthinobacterium sp. Mn2066. Next base: position 5,147 of record NZ_JBMOUF010000003.1, read on the forward strand.
GAAGCGATGGCGCAGGCGGGGCTTGATCCCTTGCCGGCTTACATTGCGCCGTATGAATCGCTGGCCAGCAATCCTGCGCTGGCGGCCCGTTATCCGCTGGCGATGATTTCGCCGCCGGCCCGCAATTTCCTGAATTCCACCTTCGTCAACGTGAAAAGCTTGCGTGCCTCGGAAGCCGAACCGCATCTGGACATCCATCCCGAGGACTGCGCCGCGCGCGGCATTGCGGCCGGCGACATGGTGCGCATCTTCAATGACCGTGGCTCGTTCGTGGCCAGGGCCAGGGTCACGGACAAGGCGCGCAAAGGGCTGGTGGTGGGCTTGTCCGTCTGGTGGAAAAAGCTGGCCAGCGACGGCAAGAACGCCAACGAAGTCACCAGCCAGCGCCTGACGGACATGGGCCGGGCGCCCACCTTTTACGATACGCTGGTGCAAGTGGAAAAGGCGGCGGCCTGAGATGCGCCGCACGCTCGGCTTGCCTTTGGCGCTTGTGCTCTGCCTGAGCCTGGCCGGCTGCACCCAGTTGCGCTACTACACCCAGGCGGCGCAAGGGCAATATTCACTATGGTCGAGCGCGCGCCCGGTCGATGACTGGATGAAAGATCCGGCCACCGATCCCCGCCTGAAGGCGCGCCTGGCCAAGGCGCAGCAGATACGCCGCTTCGCCGTCGATGAACTGGGCTTGCCCGACAATGGCAGCTACAAGAATTACGCGGCCTTGCAACGGCCCTTTGTGCTGTGGAATGTGGTGGCCGCGCCCGAGCTATCGCTCAAGCCCTTGCAATGGTGTTTTCCTATCGCCGGTTGCGTCAATTACCGTGGGTATTACAGCAAGGATGAGGCGCTGGCCTATGCCGAGACCTTGCGTGCACAGCATTACGATGTGCAGGTGGGCGGCGTGCCCGCATATTCCACCCTGGGCTGGTTCGACGATCCCCTGCTGTCGACCTTTATCCATTACAACGATGCCGAACTGGCGCGCATGATTTTCCATGAACTCGCGCATCAGGTCGTGTATGTACAGGGCGATTCCGCCTTCAATGAATCGTTTGCTGTGGCCGTGGAAGAGGCGGGCGTGCAGCGCTGGCTGGCCCATGCGGGCAGCGATGCCATGCGCGACGACTACGCTCGCTATGCGGCGCGGCGCAAGGACTTCCTGGCGCTATTGCTGAAGTATCGGGGGCAACTGGAAACGGCGTACGCCAGCGATGCCAGCGATGCCGAGAAACGGATCCGCAAGGCGCAGGTGTTTACCGACCTGAAAGCCGAATACCAGGTTTTGAAACAAAATTGGGGTGGTTACGCCGGTTATGACCGCTGGTTCGAGCAGCCTTTGAGCAATGCGCACCTGGCTTCCGTCGCTACCTACAATGATTTCTTGCCGGCCTTCGAAAAATTGCTGGAAGAAAAAAAGAACTTTCGTGCTTTTTATGCTGCAGTGCACACAATGTCTCTGTTGGACAAGCCCGAGCGTCGACGCGTGCTGCAGCAATTGTCCAGCCCGTGACCCGTAAAGATTGTTGTATTTACCAAGACGGCTTATCCAGCCAGGCCGTATTTTTCATGCTGCAATGCAGCACAAAATGCCTCTGGAATACATGCTCAAATACCGTTGAAAGCGCTTGCATGGAAGCGCCGCGCCCGATAGCATCGCGTTAGTAGCATAGAGCAATTGCTCTTTAGAATGCTCAATGACTGCAGGACACTAGAATCCGCAGCAATAATCCGCGCCGGCAATGTGCGCCGGCTACACCAACGATTATTCGAGACAAGAGGCACAGGATGGACAAAATTTGGCTGAAGTCGTATCCCCCCGGCGTTCCCAGCGACATCAATCCTGATCAATACCGCTCGCTGGTGCACTTGCTGGAAGAAGCGTTTCAAAAGTATGCAGACCGCCACGCTTATGTCTGCATGGACAAATTTCTCACCTATGCCGAACTCGAACTGTACTCGCGGCAATTGGGCGCCTTTTTACAAAGCCGGGGCCTGAAAAAAGGCGCGCGGGTCGCCCTCATGATGCCCAATGTGCTGCAGTATCCGGTCGCCATCGCGGCCGTGCTGCGTGCCGGCTACACGGTGGTCAACGTCAATCCCCTGTACACGGCGCGCGAACTGGAACACCAGCTCAACGATTCGGGCAGTGTAGCGATCATCGTGCTGGAAAACTTTGCCCATACCGTCGAGCAAGTGCTGAGCAAGACGGCCGTGAAACATATCATCGTCGCTACCATGGGGGACATGCTGGGCGGCTTGAAAGGCACGCTTGTCAATTTTGTCGTGCGCAACGTCAAGAAGCTGGTGCCCGCATATTCCTTGCCGAACGCCATGCGTTTTAACACTGCCTTGTCGCTCGGCAGTCGCATGAAGCTGACGCCGGTCGAAGTCACGATCAATGACGCCGCTTTCCTGCAATATACGGGTGGCACCACGGGTGTGTCGAAAGGTGCAACCTTGAGCCACCGCAACGTGATTGCCAATGTGCTGCAAACGGAAGCCTGGTCGGGCGCGGCGCTGGACCCGAACAGCAAGGAGCAACTGATCGTCGTATGCGCCTTGCCGCTGTACCATATCTTCGCGCTGACGGCGTGCGCGCTGTGGGGTACGCGCGTGGGCGCCCTGAATATCCTGATCCCGAATCCGCGCGACATTCCTGGCTTGATCAAGGAGCTGGGCAAGTACAAATTCAACTTGCTGCCGGCGGTCAACACCCTCTACAACGCGCTGGCCAATCATCCCGATTTTGCCAAGCTCGACTTCTCGGGCCTGAAGATTGCCAATGGCGGCGGCATGGCGGTGCAGCAAGCCGTCAATGACAAGTGGCAGCGCATCACGGGCGTGTCCATCATCGAAGGTTATGGCTTGTCGGAAACCTCCCCCGTTGCCACCTGCAATCGCGCAGACAGCACGCAATTTACGGGCAGCATAGGCTTGCCTATCCCTTCGACTGACATTGTGATCCTCGATGACGATGGCAAGGAAGTGGCCTTGGGCCAGACGGGTGAAATCGCCATTCGTGGCCCGCAAGTCATGTCCGGCTACTGGAACCGTCCGGACGAGACGGCCAAGGTGATGACGGCCGACGGTTATTTCAAATCGGGCGACGTGGGCATCATGGACGAGCGCGGCTACGTGCGTATCGTTGACCGCAAGAAAGACATGATCCTGGTTTCCGGCTTCAATGTGTATCCGAACGAAGTGGAAGGCGTGATCGCGGCCCACCCTGGCGTGCTCGAGTGCGCCTGCATCGGCGTGCCGGACGAACATTCGGGCGAGGCCGTGAAAGTGTTTGTGGTACGCAAGGATCCGAACCTGACCGTGGCGGCCCTGATGGCGTATTCCAAGGAACAGCTCACGGGCTACAAGCGGCCGAAATACATTGAATTCCGTGAGGAATTGCCGAAGACCAACGTCGGCAAGATTTTACGCAGGGCCTTGCGCGATGAGCCCAAGGTGGCAGTAGCAGCATAGGGCAGCAAGTGACATGGCAACAGGGTGCGCTATGGCGGTGCACCTTTTATACAGATAAAGATGAGGCGAGATGGACAAGATTTGGTTGAAGTCGTACCCGGACAGTGTGCCGGCAGAGATTGATTGCACGCAATACCGTTCCGTGACGCATTTGCTGGAAGAATCGTTCCAGAAATATGCGGACCGCAACGCGTTCGTTTGCATGGACAAGTTCATGACGTACCGCGAGCTGGACAAGCTGTCCCTGCAAATGGGCGCCTGGCTGCAAAGCAAGGGCTTGCAACCGGGTGCGCGCGTGGCCATCATGTTGCCGAACGTCTTGCAATACCCGGTGGCGATGGCGGCGATTTTGCGGGCCGGCTACACGGTGGTCAACGTGAACCCGCTGTACACGCCGCGCGAATTGCAGCACCAACTGACCGATTCGGGCAGCGAGGCGATCATCGTGCTGGAAAACTTTGCCACCACGGTGCAGGAAGTGCTGCCGCACACGCAGGTCAAGCATGTGATCGTCGCCACCATGGGCGATTTGCTGGGCGGCTTGAAAGGCACCATCGTCAATTTCGTCGTGCGCAAGATCAAGAAAATGGTGCCTGCGTTTTCGCTGCCGGGCGCCATCAGCTTCAACAAGATGCTGGCCGAAGGCGCCGGCATGACCTTGACGCCCGCTAACCAGGGGCATGATGATATCGTCTTCCTGCAATACACGGGCGGCACTACGGGCGTGTCGAAAGGCGCCATGCTGTTGCACCGCAACGTGATCGCCAACGTGCTGCAAAACGAGGCCTGGATCGCACCGGTGATGACCCGCGACATGCGCGCCTCCTCGATGGGTTTTGTGTGCGCCTTGCCGATGTACCATATTTATTCCCTGACGGTCAGCGCGCTGATGGGCATGCGCCTGGGCGGCTTGAACTTGCTGATCCCGAACCCGCGCGACATTCCCGGTTTCGTGAAGGAATTGGCCAAGCACAAGATTGTCGTCTTCCCGGCCGTCAATACCTTGTACAACGCCTTGCTGAACAACCCCGATTTCGCCAAGCTCGATTTTTCGAGCTATAAAGTGTGCAACGGCGGCGGCATGGCCTTGCAGCGCAATGTGGCTGAACGCTGGCTGAAGGTCACTGGCTGCCCGCTGATCGAAGGCTATGGCATGTCGGAAACGTCGCCGGTGGTAACGGGCAACCGCGTCGACATCACGGAATTTACGGGCACCATCGGCTTGCCTATCCCGTCGACGGAAGTGATCATCGTCAATGATGACGGCGTGGAAGTGGCCTTGGGCGAACCGGGCGAAATCGCCGTGAAAGGGCCGCAAGTGATGGCCGGTTACTGGCAGCGCCCCGATGAGACGGCCAAGTCGATGACGCCTGATGGCTTTTTCAAGACGGGCGACGTGGGCATCATGGACGAGCGCGGTTATGTGCGCATCGTCGACCGCAAGAAAGACATGATCATCGTGTCCGGCTTCAATGTGTACCCGAACGAAGTGGAAGACGTGGTGGCGTCCTGCCCTGGCGTACTCGAATGCGCCTGCATCGGCGTGCCGGACGCCAACTCGGGCGAAGCCGTGAAAGTGTTTGTCGTGCGCAAGGATCCGAACCTGACGGTGGAGCAGATCCGCGAACACTGCAAACATGAATTGACGGCGTACAAGAAACCGAAATACATCGAGTTCCGCGATGAATTGCCGAAGACCAACGTCGGCAAGATCCTGCGCCGTCAATTGCGCGATGAAAAGAAAGCTGCCTAATTCACCGGTAATGCCCTGTCCGCCACCAAACGCCTGTTTGGCTGGGCGGGCAAGCCGAAGCAGGGACGCAGCCACCACACCTTGCTGATCAGCAGCGAGGTGCCCAGCCAGCACACCATCACCGTGCCCGTCAGTATCAGCAGCGGTTCCAGCACCGGGCCCAGCTTCAAGGGCACCAGCCAGTAGGCCAGCAGGATGATGGCGCTCTGGTGCAATATGTACCAGGGAAACACGGCTTGCCGCGCCCATGGCAGCCAGGTAAAGGGCTGGTTCAACAGCGTATGCGACCATCCCAGGATGGTGCAGATGGCCAGCCACATGTACAGGTTGCGCATGGGCCAGGAACCCAGCGACGCCCAGGTCAGCAAGTGTTCCGAATGGATCTTGTCAAAAAACATATATGCGGCAAACGCGCATAGCCCCAAGACCAGGGTATGCCAGCGCAGGCGTGCCAGTTCTGTCCACAGCCCCTTGTCATTGCCCAGCCACCAGCCATATAAAAACATCGTGAAATAGATGCCGTGCGCGTACCAGTCATGCACCACCGCATGGGTTTCCGGATAGCGCATCCTCAGCAATGCCATTACCGCCAGTGTGGGCAGGGTTGGCAAGACCAGCAGACGCCAGCCGCGCAGGCGCTGGAACACGGGTTTTATGCGGTCCAGCAATGGCTGCAGCGCCACCAGCACGACGGTGTACAGCAGCAGGTACACCAGGTACCACAGGTGATTCCAGGTAAACCCATATTGCCAGCCCGAAAATGCCCCGGCGGGCCAGGCATAGCCGCCAAAATAGTGCAGCAGGAATTGGCCATAACCGGGTTCCACCAGGCCCTTGCTGACACCCTCGCAATACGGTTGGATCGGGATGATGATGGCCATGCCGAACAGCAGCGGCAGCAGCAGCCGCTTGACGCGCCGCCACAAAAAGGCGCCACGCGAGGGACGCGACATCATCGCGCACGACACGCCGGAAACGATGAAGACGATTTCCATGCGCCAGCGGTTGGTAAACACCAGCGCCATATTCAATGAGTCGGTGGCATAGCTGCTGTGCATATGAAAGTCTGACCCTTGCAGGTATAGCAAGGCTGTGTGGTAAAAGATCAGCAGGCTGAAAACGAGAAAGCGCAAGGCATCGATATCGTGACGGCGGGAATCAGGGCTCATGGTCCATGCAAGAAGAGTGAAAAGAAGGCCAGCTTAGGCAGCATGCATCCTGCCAGCCAGCATGAAGTGACCAGCGGACGGCTGCCTGTGACGAATAGCAGCCCCTGGGACGGCCCTGGGACCGTACAATCCTGTCATTCTCTCTGCCTTGACTCCCTGAACATGTCTTCGACTGCCTTGTTGCAACGCTATCAACGCTGGCGCCATGTGGCCGAGCCAGGATTCTGGATTGTGCTGTATCTGAACCAGGCCATCATGAATAGCTGGCTGGTCTGGGTCGACCTGCACCGTTCCGGACTTGCTGTGCCCTTCTGGGAAGTGGCCGTGTGGGAATGGAGCAGCAATATGGTGTTGCTGGCGCTGATACCCGTGGTTATCCTGGCAGAACAGTTCCGGCCGCTGCAGCTGGTGTTCGAGCGCAAGAACCTGCGCTGGCACCTGGCCGCCTCGGTGGTGTACAGCCTGGTGCATGTGGCGGCCATGGTGTCCTTGCGCAAGCTGGTCTACTGGAGCCAGGGCGGCAATTACGATTTCGGTGCATGGTGGCGCGAACTGCCGTATGAGTATCTGAAAGATGTGCGCTCTTATTTCGAGGTCTTGCTGGTGCTGGGTTTTTATCGCTTGCTACTGATGCGCTGGCAAGGCGAGGCGAGCTTGCTGGGGGAACCCGACGAAGGGCCGGCCGTGGAACCGGTGCAGCAGCCTGAACGTTTCCTGGTGCGCAAGCTGGGCAAGGATTTTTTGTTGCCAGCCTTTGAAATCGAATGGATACAGGCGTGGGGCAACTATGTAAACCTGCATGTGCGCGGGCATGATTATCCACTGCGCTCGACCATGGCCGCCATCGAGCGGCGGCTCGATGGCAAGCGCTTCGTGCGCGTGCACCGCAGCTACATCGTCAACCTTGATTTCGTGCAAACCATCACGCCACTGGAGTCGGGCGATGCACGCGCCGGCCTGCGGACGGGGGGTGAAGTGCCGGTCAGCCGGCGTTATCGCGATGCCTTGAAAAACCTGTCGATGGCTTCTTAGCCACGCTGCAAGCCCGGCTTGCCGTCGTGTACCGTAAAGCTGGCCAGGGTGGCGATATTCGATGCACTGTCGCGCACATTGTCCAGGCCCAGGAACGCCGTCGTAGTTTTCTCCGGAGTAATATTGAGCAACATATACCCCCGCTTGTCGCTGCGCCCGTAGCGGATATGCGGGTTCATCGCCACGTACTCGGCCGTGCGCGCTTGCGGGCGCGAGCTGGACGTGATCGAGGTGCCGCAAAATTCGGTGGCGATCACGGGATTGTCGCGGCTGGCGGACCGCATGGCATCGCGGCTCAGTTCGGTGGCATAAAAAGTGTGTACGTCGCCCGACAGCACCAGCGGGTTGCGCGCGCCGCTGCTGTGCAAGCTATTCAATAAATGCTGGCGCGCCATCGGGTAGCCATCCCAGCCATCGGTCCAGATCCGCTCGTCGCCAGGCTTCAGGATGGGCACCTGGCTCGATTGTGCCATCAAGGTTTGCTGGGCCAGGATATTCCAGTGCGCCGGTGATTTGTCCAGCCCGGCTTGCAACCAGCGCTGCTGTTCTTCGCCCAGCATGGTGCGTTCCGGTTTCAGCAGATCGGGGCAGCTGCGCGTGGTGACCGAATTCGAACCACCGCGTCCGGGCCTGGCGCAAGCGTGGTGGGCGCGGTACTGCCGGTCGTCGAGTACGTGGAAACGGGCCAGGCGGCCCCAGTCGTAGCGCTGGTAGATGCGCATGTCGACGAAACCGCGCCGGCCCAGCGGCAGCAGGCGCAGCGGCATGTGTTCATAAAATGCCTGGTAGGCGGCCGCCCGGCGTTCCAGGAAGTTGGGTGTGAGCAATTCGTCGCGGTCATTCGCGTAATCGTTGGACACTTCATGGTCGTCCCAGGTGACGATCCATGGCGCGGCCTGGTGCGCGCCCTGCAGGTCGAGGTCGCTCTTGTATTGCGCGTAGCGGGCCCGGTATTCGTCGAGCGTAAAACTTTCGTTGCTACGTACGGCCCGGGCCGGGTGTTGCAGCTGATACGGGCCCCACTCATAAATGTAATCGCCCAGGAACGCCACCAGATCGGGTGCGGCTGCCGCAATATGCCTGTGCACCGCATAGGCGCCAAACTCCCAGTGCTGGCAGGAAGCCACCGCCAGTTTGAGTGTGGCGGGCAGGGTATCGGAGGCGGGCGCCGTGCGCGTACGGCCGACCGGGCTGACGGCGTCGCCCAGCATGAAGCGGTACCAATACCAGCGCCCGGGCGCCAGCCCACCCACGTCAACGTGTACGCTGTGCGCCAGTGCCGGCGTGGCTTGCGCCGATCCTCGTGCAACGATGCGCCGAAACGCTTCATCGTCGGCCATCTCCCAGCGTACGCTCAAGGCGATGGCTGGCGTGGCGGCCGCATGCAGCGGGTCGTGGCAGATGCGCGTCCACAGCACCACGGCGTCGGGCAAGGGCGAGCCGGAAGCGACGCCCAGCGCAAATGGATAAGCGGCGCCATTGATGCGCGTCGCCGCGCTGGCGCTGGAACCGGACAGTGCGCCGCCTGCAGCGGCCAGCGCGGCGATGCGTGCCGTGCTGAGCAAAAAGATGCGGCGCTGGCTATCCACGGCAGAAGCGGGGGATTAGTGTGACAGCAGGGTTTCGATCGGCGGCACCTTGCGCGGCTTGCGGTCCGAATCGGTGGCGACGTAGGTCAGGGTGGCTTCCGTCACTTTGACCGTGCACGCCTGCAGGCGGTTGCGCTCGGCATACACTTCCACGTTGACGGTGATCGAGGTATTGCCGACCTTGACGATATCGGCGTAGAAGGATAATAAATCGCCGACGAACACGGGGTTTTTGAAGACGAAAGAGTTGACGGCAATGGTAGCCACGCGGCCGTTGGCGCGCCGGGTGGCGGGTAATGAACCGGCGATATCGACTTGCGCCATGATCCAGCCGCCGAAAACGTCGCCATAGACATTGGCGTCCGATGGCGCGGGCATCATGCGCAGTTCGGGCATTTTCCCGGCGGGCAGCCCGGAGGCGAGGCAGTTATCGGGGCGGGCGGGGGAGGTACTCATCGTTTATTCTCATGAAAGGCTACAATTGCCCCGATTGAACCATAAAAAGCCAACCTTCGCCATGCGCCGCTCCCCGACTACCCCTCCCACTCGCCCGCCAGCTAGCGCCAGCCGCAGCGATTTTTCCACCATCAAGACCTTGCTGCCGTATCTATGGGTCTATAAATGGCGCGTGCTGCTGGCACTGCTCTGCCTGGTGGGCGCCAAGCTGGCCAACGTGGGCGTGCCGCTGGTGCTGAAAAAACTGGTCGACGCCATGACGGTCACGGCCGCGCATCCACAGGCGCTGCTGGTGCTGCCCGTCAGCTTGCTGGTAGCGTATGGCTTGCTGCGTCTGTCGACCACCTTGTTTACGGAATTGCGCGAATTCCTGTTTGCCAGGGTCACGCAGCGGGCCGTGCGCACCATCGCGCTGCAAGTGTTCCGCCACCTGCATGCCTTGTCGCTGCGCTTTCATTTGAACCGCCAGACGGGCGGCATGACGCGCGACATCGAGCGCGGCACGCGCAGCGTCGGTTCGCTCATTTCCTACACCCTGTTCAACATCTTGCCGACGTTGGTGGAAATCACCCTGGTGCTCGGCTACCTGGTGCTGCATTACGACATCTGGTTTACCGTGATTACGGCCGTCGCGCTGGTGTCGTATATCGCCTTTACGGTGCTGGTGACGAACTGGCGCACGCATTTCCGCCGCACCATGAACGACCTCGATTCGAAGGCGAATACCAAGGCCATCGATTCCCTGATCAATTATGAAACAGTAAAGTATTTCGGCAACGAGGATTACGAGGCGCAACGTTACGACGAAGGCTTGAAACGTTATGAAACGGCGGCTGTGAAATCGCAGACTTCCTTGTCCTTGCTCAACACAGGCCAGTCGCTGATCATCGCCACCGCCGTCACCTTGATCTTGTGGCGCGCCACGGTGGGCGTGATCGCCGGCAGCATGACCCTGGGCGACCTGGTGCTGGTGAATGCCTTCATGATCCAGCTGTATATTCCGCTCAATTTCCTGGGCGTGATTTACCGTGAAATCAAGCAAAGCCTGGCCGATATGGAGCGCTTGTTTGCGTTGCTCGATGAAAACCGTGAAATCGCCGATGCACCCGATGCCGTACCGCTGATGACGCGCGGTGCGGCCGTGCGTTTCAACCATATCGATTTTCACTATGAAGCCAAGCGGCAAATCCTGTTCGATGTGGATTTTCAAATCGCCGCCGGCACCACCACGGCCGTGGTCGGGCATAGCGGCTCGGGCAAGTCCACCCTGTCGCGTTTGCTGTTCCGCTTTTATGAAGTCGATGGCGGCGGCATCACCATCGATGGCCAGGACTTGCGCCACGTCACGCAGGATTCCTTGCGCGCCGCCATCGGTATCGTGCCGCAAGATACGGTGCTGTTCAACGACACCATCGAATACAACATTGCGTATGGCAAACCGGGCGCCAGCCGTGAAGCCATCGTGGCGGCGGCCAAGGCGGCCTCGATCCACGATTTCATCGAGAGCTTGCCTGATGGCTACAACTCCATGGTGGGCGAGCGGGGCTTGAAACTGTCGGGCGGTGAAAAACAGCGCGTGGCGATTGCCCGTACCCTGCTGAAAGACCCGGCGATTCTGATCTTCGATGAAGCCACCTCGGCGCTCGATTCCAAGGCGGAACAGGCGATCCAGTCGCAGTTGAAAGAAATCGCCAGGGACCGCACCACGCTGGTGATTGCGCATCGCTTGTCGACGGTGGCCGACGCCCAGCAAATCCTGGTGCTCGACCATGGCCGCATCGTCGAGCGCGGCACGCATCCGCAACTGCTGGCTGCCGATGGCCTGTATGCGCAGATGTGGCAACGCCAGCAGGCGAATCAGGATGATGAGCAAGATGAATTGGCTGAGTTGGACGTAACGAAATAAGCGTCTGCAAATGCCACAGCGGCGGCGATGCGCACTGCGTATCGCTACTATTTGATATCCAATTGAGAAAATGATGAGCGTTACGTCAAAAATGAAATAAAATTAATGGTATTGGTGGCGTCTGCACCAGCGTTGTTTCGTACGGGGTTCGCCCCGGTTTGTCCGTCCAGGAGAATGAATGAAATTAACCAGAATAGCCGCCACCTTGCTCAGCATTGGCGCCCTCGGCAGCATGTCCCCTGCCACTGCCCAGGAGTTGACGGGGACCTTGGCCAAGATCAAGAAAGCCGGTTCCATTACCCTCGGCGTGCGCGACGGTTCGGTGCCGTTTTCCTACCTCGACGATAAACAGCAATACCAGGGGTATTCGATCGACCTGTGCATGAAGGTCGTCACGGCCCTGCAAAAACACCTGGGCTTGAGCCAGCTCAAAGTGGTGATGAATCCCGTCACGTCGGCCAACCGCATTCCCCTGATTGCCAACGGCACCGTCGACCTCGAATGCGGCTCGACGACGAATAACCTGGAACGCCAGCAGCAGGTGGCGTTTGCGCCCACCATGTTTGTGATCGGCAACCGCATCCTGTCGAAAAAGACGGCCAACATCAAGACCCTGGAAGACTTGCGCGGCAAGACCCTGGTGGCCACCGCCGGCACGTCCACCCTCAAGCAGATGACGATACTGAACAAGGAAAAAAACCTGGGCATGAATATCGCCATTGCCAAGGACCATCCCGAATCGTTCTTGATGCTGGAAACGGGGCGCGCAGTGGCTGAAGCGAATGACGACATCCTGCTGGCGTCGCAAGTGGCCAGCGCGAAGAATCCCGGCGATTATGAGATCACCAAAGAAGCGCTGTCGGTAGAGCCTTACGGCATCATGCTGCGCAGAAACGACCCTGCTTTCAAGAAGGCGGTTGACGATGCCTTGGTCCGTTTGTACAAGAGCGATGATATCAACCGCATCTACGCCAAGTGGTTCACCGCGCCGATTCCACCCAAGGGCATCAACCTGAACTTCCCCATGCCGCCGCAATTGAAGGCCGTGCTGGCCAATCCGACCGACTCCGGCGACCCGGCAGCTTATGCGGCCGTCCCGGAAGCGCAAAAGACCTCGGACAAAAAGAAGAAGTAAGTACGCGGCATATTCATGCGGGAGGCGCAAGCCTCCCGTTTTATTTGCGGGGCACCTTGCCGCTGCATGGGAAGGACAAGCATGAATTACACCTGGAATTGGCATATCTTCGGGGAAATGTCACCCGACGGCGTGCACACCTATCTGGACACCCTGTGGGCTGGCTTGACGTGGACCCTGGCTACCGCCGGCGTGGCCTGGCTCATGGCGCTGGTACTGGGCATGGTGATCGGCACCGTGCGTACCTTGCCGAATAAATGGATCGTCGGCCTTGCCAATGCCTACGTGGAATTGTTTCGCAATGTGCCACTGCTGGTGCAAATGTTTTTGTGGTATTTCGTGATGCCCGAATTGCTGCCGGCGGAGCTGGGTAGCTGGGTCAAGTCCTTGCCGAATGCGCCGTTTGTGACAGCGGTGTTATGCCTGGGATTTTTTACTTCTGCGCGGGTGGCCGTGCAAGTCACGGCAGGCATCGAGGCATTGCCGCGCGGACAAAAACTGGCCGGCACGGCGCTGGGCCTGACCCTGCCGCAAACCTATCGTTTCATCTTGCTGCCGATGGCGGCGCGCGTGATTTTGCCGCCGCTGACCAGTGAATTCCTGAACATCATCAAGAACAGTTCCGTGGCCCTGACCATTGGCCTGGTGGAATTGACGGCCAGCGCGCGCGCCATCCAGGAATTCTCGTTTCAGGTTTTTGAAGCGTTTTCAGCGGCCACCATCATCTATATTGTCGTCAACCTGCTGGTGGTGGTGGGAATGCAGCTGATCGAAAAAAAGGTGGCGATTCCCGGCTTTGTCGTCGCCGGGGCGAAGACGGGAGGCCACTAGATGTTCGCCAATTTCGACTTCGATGTCATTTCGCGCTCCTGGGTATATTTGTTCAAGACCGGCATGGTGTTTACCCTGCAACTGACGCTGCTGGCCATGCTGGGCGGCATCGTGCTGGGCACTGCGCTGGCGCTGATGCGGCTGTCCAGCAACCGTGTCGTCTCGGGTGTGGCGGCCAGCTATGTCAACCTGATACGCTCGATTCCGCTGGTGCTGGTCATCTTCTGGTTTTATTTTCTGGTGCCATATATTGCCGCCTGGATCATCGGCGCTGCCGAGCCGGTGAAGGTGGGTGCGTTTTCTTCCGCGCTGATCACCTTCATCCTGTTCGAGGCGGCCTATTATTGCGAGATCATGCGTAGCGGCATACAGTCCGTTTCCCGTGGCCAGGTTTGGGCCGGCCAGGCCCTGGGCATGAATTACCGGCAAACCATGGCCAGCATCGTGCTGCCACAGGCATTTCGCAATATGATTCCCGTGCTGCTGACGCAAACCATCGTGCTGTTCCAGGATGTCTCGCTGGTGTACGTGCTGTCGATCCCCGATTTCGTTGGCGCCGCCTCGAAGATTGCGCAGCGCGACGGCCGCCTGGTGGAAATGTATGTGTTTGTTGCCGTGGTGTATTTCGTGCTGTGCTATGCGCTGTCGTGGCTGGTGAAGCGCCTGCAGAAACGCGTAACCATCATTCGCTAAACCGGAAAGAAAGAGCAAGATGATAGAACTGAACAATGTAAGCAAATGGTATGGCCAGTTCCAGGTGCTGAGCGACTGCAGCACCAACGTGGCCAAGGGCGATGTGATGGTTATTTGCGGCCCGTCCGGTTCCGGCAAGTCGACCCTGATCAAGACCGTCAATGGCCTGGAACCGATCCAGCAGGGGCAGATCGTGGTCGATGGCATTAGCGTCAATGATCCGAAGACGAATCTGTCGAAGCTGCGCGCGCGCATCGGCATGGTGTTCCAGAATTTCGAACTGTTTCCCCATCTGTCGATTCGCGACAACCTGACCATCGGCCAGCTCAAGGTGCTGGGGCGCAGCACCGATGAAGCCAACGCCAAGGGCTTGCAATACCTGGACCGGGTGGGCTTGCTGTCGCAGCAAGATAAATTTCCGGGCCAGCTGTCGGGCGGCCAGCAGCAGCGGGTGGCGATTGCGCGCGCGCTGGCGATGGACCCGATCGCCATGCTGTTCGATGAGCCGACCTCGGCGCTCGATCCGGAGATGATCAACGAAGTGCTCGACGTGATGGTGGGCCTGGCGCAGGATGGCATGACGATGATGGTCGTCACGCACGAGATGGGGTTTGCGCGGCGCGTGGCCAACCGCATCGTCTTCATGGACCAGGGCAAGATCATCGAAGATTGCAGCAAGGATGATTTCTTCAATACCACGCGCTCGGACCGCGCCCGTGATTTCCTGGCGAAAATTATCCACTGAGTTCGCTGTATTTCCGTATTGAAAAACGGCCGGCGCACACCGGCCGTTTTGCCATCTGTGCTGCTCCTGCGTTTGCTCTGTCACAAACGTGGCTGAGTTAATCGGCTTTACGCTGATCGTCTGACACTTTCTTCTTTCCTTTTATACTAATAAAGGTATAATTTATGAAGATCACCCATAAACCACTGCTCTGGGTCGGCGCCACCAAGAAAGAATTGATGGCCTTGCCAGTGGAAATACGTTCGTTTTTCGGCCATGCGCTCGATCTGGCGCAGCGCGGTGACAAGCACGACAGCGCCAAGGTCTTGCATGGTTTTGGCTGCGCCGGCGTACTGGAAATCGTCGAGGACGATGCGGGCGGCACCTACCGTGCCGTCTACACGGTGAAGTTCGAGGAAGCGGTGTTTGTATTGCACTGTTTTCAAAAGAAGAGCAAGAGCGGTATCGCGACACCCAAGCAAGAGATGGATCTGGTGCGGGCCCGCTTGCATAGCGCACAATTGTTGATCGAGGAGTTACGACATGAACAAACGCATCGTGGATGGCATCGAGTTTGAACCGTCCAGCGGCAACGTGTTTGCCGACTTGGGCCTGCCCGACGCTGAAAAACTGCAAATCAAGTCCGGCCTGGTGGGCGAAATCCGCAACGCCATGCGCAAACTGGAGCTGACGCAGGAAGAAGCCGCACGGCGCATGGGCATCGTGCAGCCGAAAGTGTCGGGCATGCTGCGCGGTGATTTTTCAGGCTTGTCCGAACGCAAGCTGATGGATTGTTTGAACCGGCTCGGCTACGACATCGAGATCCGCGTTAAACCAGCAGAAAACGCCATTGGCCACCTGAAACTGGCCCTGCTTTGAGCATCGGGACCACGGGTACGGCGGCCCGGTGGCTGGTAAAATGGCGGCATTCGCAATGACCGCCTGAGAGCAGCCGCCATGTCCACACCCGAGCAAACCCCTTCCAGCATCACCATCACCCGTCCAGACGACTGGCATTTGCACCTGCGCGATGGCGCCACCATGGCCAGCGTGCTGCCGCATAGCGCGCGCCAGTTCGGCCGCGCCATCGTCATGCCCAACCTGAAGCCGCCCGTCACCACCACGGCCGACGCCATCGCCTACCGCGAGCGCATCCTGGCCGCCGTGCCGGCAGGCGTGCAATTCGATCCGCTGATGGTGCTGTACCTGACGAACAACACCTCGCCCGATGAAATCCGCCGCGCCCAGGACAGCGGCGTGGTGCAAGCCGTGAAACTGTATCCGGCCGGCGCCACCACCAATTCCGACCTCGGCGTGACAGACTTGAAAAACTGCTACAAGGTGCTGGAAGTGATGCAGGAAGTGGGCATGCCTTTCCTGGTGCACGGCGAAGTGACGGACCCGGAAATCGATATTTTTGACCGCGAAGCCGTCTTCATCGAACGCGTGATGCGCCCGCTGCGCAGCGCCTTCCCGGCCCTGTCCGTGGTGTTTGAACACATCACCACCAAGGATGCGGCGCAGTACGTGGCCGAAGCGGAAGGCCCGATCGCCGCCACCATCACGGCCCATCACCTGCTGTACAACCGCAACGAGATCTTCAAGGGCGGCATTCGTCCCCACTACTATTGCCTGCCTATCCTGAAGCGCGAAGAGCACCGCCTGGCGCTGATGACGGCGGCCGTCAGTGGCGATGAGCGCTTCTTCCTGGGCACCGATTCGGCGCCGCACGCGCAGGGCGCCAAGGAAATGGCCTGCGGCTGTGCCGGCTGCTACACGGCCTTGCACGCGATGGAACTGTATGCCGAAGCGTTCGAACGGGCCGGCGCGCTCGATAAGCTGGAAGGTTTCGCCAGCTTCCACGGCCCGGCCTTCTACGGCCTGCCGCGCAACACGGACACCATCACCTTGAAGCGCGAAAGCTGGACCCTGCCAGCCTCGCTGCCGCTGGGCGACAGCCATGTCATCCCGCTCAACGCAGGCGAGCAAATCAACTGGAAGATGGTGTAAGGACCGATGCTGCCATCGATAGACTGGACCCGCCCCTGGTATGCCTCGGTGCTGCCGGCGCGGGGCCGGCTCAACCTGCAGCGCGACACGGTCATCGCCGCGCTCAACCTGCAGGCGCGCGCGCTCGATTTGCGTAATCCAGGCGGCTTGC
Source organism: Janthinobacterium sp. Mn2066 (assembly GCF_049319705.1). Taxonomy (NCBI): domain Bacteria; kingdom Pseudomonadati; phylum Pseudomonadota; class Betaproteobacteria; order Burkholderiales; family Oxalobacteraceae; genus Janthinobacterium; species Janthinobacterium sp. Mn2066. The sequence continues at coordinate 22,067 of NZ_JBMOUF010000003.1, forward strand.
CGCTGGGCTTCGTGCCGCAAGGCGATTTGCCCGAAGGCGTGGCATACGAAGAGTTTATTGGCGCCACCGGTGGCGTGCCCACGCGCGACAATCTGCACGATTTTTTCAATGCCCTTGTGTGGCTGACTTTTCCCCTCATCAAGCGGCAATTGAACGCCCTGCAGGCGGCGCAGATCGCCTTGTCGGGCGTCGGTAAATCGCGCGGACCTGCGCGCGACGGCGCCACGATTTTTGATGAAAACTCGGCCTTGCTGGTGCTGCGCGACAGCGACTCCGGCCGCGCGCTGGAGGCAGCCTTGCGCGGGCATGACTGGCGCAGCGCCTTCATCGCGCTGCGCGACAAATTTGCGGATGGCGGCGACGCCGAAGTCTGGCTGTTTGGCCACGCGCTGATGGAAAAACTGGTGGCGCCCTACAAGGCCATCACGGCGCACACGCGCGTGATTTTTGCCGGCGACGCCTACTTTGTGCTGGACGCCGCCGCACGGCGTGCCTGGCTCGATCAGCGCGTGGCGCAGGACCTGGCGCAGCAAGGCTTGACGACGGCTGACTTTACGCCCTTGCCCGTACTGGGACTGCCCGGCTGGTGCGATGGGCAGGACGATGATTTTTACAACGATACGGCGGTGTTCAGGGCAAAACGCAAGCCGTCCATCTAACTACAACAAGCCGCGCAGCGGCAAGAGGACAGGGGAGACAGGCATGGATAAAGTGATACGCTGGGGCATACTTGGTACGGGCAAGATCGCCCGCGCGATGGCGCAGGGCTTGCGCGATGCGCCCGGTGCGCAGCTGGTGGCGGTGGCTTCGCGCAGCAGCGCCGGGGCCCAGGCCTTCGGCGCCGAATTCGATATCGAACGCCGCCATGCCTCTTACCAGGCGCTGGCTGACGATGCGAACGTGGACGTGATCTACATCGCCACGCCACACACCCAGCATGCGGAAAATGCCCTGATGTGCCTGGCCGCCGGCAAGCATGTGGTGTGCGAAAAACCGTTCACCATGCATGCACGCGAAGCGCAAGCCGTAGTGTCACTGGCGCGCGAGAAAAAACTGTTCCTGATGGAAGCCATGTGGAGCCGCTTCCTGCCGGCCGCGCAGGAAGCCAAACGCATCATCGCCAGCGGCGAGATCGGCGTCGTGCGCCAGATACAGGCCGATATCGGCTTTGTCGCCACTTTCCCGCCCGAACACCGCATGTTCAATCCGGAGCTGGGTGGCGGCGCCTTGCTCGACGTCGGCATCTATCCGCTGTCGATGGCGGCCTTCTTTCTCGGTCCCGTGTCGCAAGTGCAGGCGCTGGCGGAAATGGGCGTCACCGGCGTCGATGAACAAGTGGTGTTTGCGCTGCGCCATGCCGGCGGCGGCACCTCTTCATGTGCCTGCAGCTTGCGCGCGCTGACGCCGACGGAAATGACGATCTCCGGTTCCCTGGGACGCATCCGCCTGCCGAACCGTTTTTATCGGCCAGATCATTTGATCGTCGAACCGATGGATGGCGAACGCCGCATTGTCGCTGCCCCGTTTATCGGCAATGGCTATGCGCACGAAGCCATCGAGGCCATGCGCTGTATCCGCGCCGGCCTGCCGGAAAGCCCCATCATGCCGCACGATGAAAGCGTGGCGCTGATGGCCAGTCTCGACGCCATGCGCCGCCAGATCGGCCTGGTCTACAGCGCCGACCAGGCTTGAGCTGGCAATGATGAACGCACTGACCAATACCAGCCGCCCCAGCCTGAAAACCGTCCTGATCGCCAGCGGGGTCGTGCTGACCCTGGCCATGGGGGTGCGCCATGGCCTGGGTTTCTGGATGCAGCCGATTTCGCAGGCCAATGGCTGGACGCGCGAAACCTATTCGCTGGCGCTGGCCATGCAAAACCTGATGTGGGGCGTATTTGGCCCGTTTGCCGGCATGGCGGCCGACCGCTACGGCACCATGCGCGTCGTCATTTTCGGCGCCATCAGCTATATGGCGGGCCTGTTGTGGATGGCGCTCGTGACGCAGCCCAGTTTGTTCATCATCGGCTCGGGCGTTTTCATCGGCCTGGCGCTGGCGTGCACGGCATTTGGCGCCATCAGCGGCATTATCGGCCGCAGTGCGCCGCCCGAGCAGCGCTCCTGGGCCTTCGGTATTTCCTCGGCAGCTGGCTCCTTCGGCCAGTTCCTGATGATGCCGGTCGAACAGCAGCTGATTTCTGCCGTGGGCTGGCAGAACGCGTTTTATGTGTTGGCGTTATTGGTGGTGGCGGCCATGATCCCGATGGCGTTTTTTTTGCGCGAGCCGCCTGTCGCGCCTGGCGACGGACCGCAGCAAAGCGTCGGCGCTGCATTTGGCGAAGCGGTCGGCAACCGCTCGTTCTGGCTGCTGCTGGCCGGGTATTTTGTCTGTGGTTTCCAGTTGGTCTTCATCGGCGTGCACTTGCCCGCCTACCTGAAGGACCAGGGTTTGATCAACCCGAATATTGCCGTCACGGCGCTGGCGCTGATCGGCTTGTTCAATATTATCGGCTCCTATTATGCGGGCAAGCTCGGTGGGAAAATCGCCAAGCGCCATCTGCTGTCGGCCATCTACGTGACCCGCGCAGCCGTCATTGCGCTCTTCCTGCTGGCGCCCGTGTCAGCGTGGTCGGTGTATCTCTTCGCCGCTGGCATGGGGCTGCTGTGGCTGTCGACCGTGCCGCTGACGAATGGCATCATCGCCGGCATCTTTGGCGTGAAACACCTGTCGATGCTGGCCGGGATGGTCTTCTTCTCGCACCAGGTGGGCAGCTTCCTGGGCGCCTGGCTGGGCGGTTTCCTGTATGAACAGCAAGGCACCTATCGCGTGGTCTGGATGATCACCATCGGCCTGGGCCTGCTGGCCGCGCTGATCAACCTGCCCATCGATGAACGGGCCGTCAAGCGTGGCGTGGCGGTCGCATAATGGCTACGCGGCGCACCTGGCTGTGGCGTGTGGTCGGCGTTGTACTGCTGGCCGTGATTTTCATGGCGTATCTGCGCCCCGATTTCATGTTCGACCTGGCGAACCGGCTGTGGCTGTGCATGTAAAGCTGATGACGGGACAGTATTGTGAGCATGACCTTTAGTGCCGATGACATTGCCGCCGGCTTTGATACAGGTACCTTGCAGCGCGGCCGCGATTATGCGCGCCGTGGAAAAGTGCTGTCCGTGACGCGTAGTGGCGATGAACTCAGGGGCGAGGTCAGCGGCAGCGGCGGTCAGCGCTACAGACAGGATGTGCGTATCAAGTCGGGGCCGCGCGGCGTGCGCTTCGATGGCGATTGCAGTTGCCCCATGGATTATAACTGTAAGCATGTGGTGGCGGTACTGTCGCACTACCTGGAATTGACACCGCCACAGCCTGTCGTGGTGTCCGGCGATAGCCTGTCACCGGTGCTACAGTCCTGGTTGCAGGGCCTGGCGCAGGCGCTTGTACCCAAGCCGGTAGTCAAGCGTGGCGGTACCTTGGCACAAGCCATGTATCGTCTGGTGTATGTGCTGATGCCGAACGCTTCCGGCAGGCTTGAACTGCTGCTGTGCCGCGCACGCCTGCGGGCGAACGGCGCGATCATGTCGGCAGCCGTGCTGGCCAATCTGTATGACATACGCAACAACCCTCCGGGCTATATGGCGCCGGAAGACCGTTATGCTGCGCACCTGTTTTTCCTGTTGCGTAGCGGTGCCGAATTTGCCCGCGCTGTTGCCGAGATATGTGGCGCCATCGGGGCGGAACTATTGCAGGGGGTGTTGCAAGGGCAGCGTCTGTTCCGTGCCGCCACGCCCGATGATTTGAAGGCCGGTATGCTGATTCCGGTGCTGGGGACCGATGCTCGCCATGCGCACCTGGCCTGGGCGGTGCAGGAAGATGACAGCGTCATGCTGCGTTGGGAAACGCAGGACGGTGCACCGCTCGAGCATGTGCTGGCGACGCAGCCAGCGCTGTTTGTGCACGGCGAAGCAATGGGGCCGTTGATCTTGCCAGAGAGGTTGGCCAACCTGACACCCCGGGAGCGCCATGCCTTGGTGGCCAGCGCACCACGCGTAGCCGCCAGTCAGCGCGGGTTGTTGACGCGGGCACTGACGTCGCAAGGACTGGAGCGCGTCGTCGCGCCACCGCCAGAGCTGCGCAAGATTGTCCGGCGCGATATTGCGGGCCGTCCTTTTCTGCTGCTCGGTAGCATAGACAGTGATACTCCCGCCGCGCCGCCGCACGACTTCGCGCTGCTGGCGTTTGACTATGACGGCATGCGGGCTTCGGCCGATGCCGCGCAAAAGCTGCAGCGCCATACAGCCGGCGGCAATGAGACGATCAAGCGTGACGCCAGTGCGGAAAAGGCGGCCATGACCACCTTGCGCATCATGGGATTTTCCATTCCAGACACCGCCACCTCACCACTGCGCTCGATGACGGGCATATTGCAACTGCCGGGCGAAGCCGCCTGGATCGATTTCGCGGCGCATGGCATCCCCGCCTTGCGCCAGCAGGGCTGGCTGATCGAGTACGCTCCAGGCTACCGTTATGAGCTCGAACAGATCGAGGCATGGTATGCCGAAGTTGATGATGCGGGAGAGGACGGCAACGCCTGGTTCGCGCTGGAATTGGGGATCGTTGTCAATGGCCAGCGCACGTCCTTGCTGCCGGTGCTGCTGCAACTGATACGCGAAGCACCCGGGCACTTCAATCTGTCCGCGCTGTCCCTGCACGACGATGCTGCACACCTGATCGCCAGGCTGCCCGATGGTGTCAAGGTGGCGCTGCCATGGAGCCGCATCAAGCCCATCTTGCACACCTTGGGCGAGCTGTATTTCAAGGAACGCATCGGCGAGGGTCTGCGCCTGCCTGTGCTCGATGCGGCCCGCCTGGCTGAACTGGAAGCAGGCGTGCAATTGCGCTGGACGGGCGGCGAACGGCTGCGCCAGTTGGGGGCGAAACTGCATGGTTTCACCGGCGTCGCCCAGGTTGCAGCGCCGCTTGGCCTGCAAGCGGCGCTGCGTCCCTACCAGGCGGAAGGACTGGCGTGGATGCAGTTCCTGCGCGAGTATCATTTCGCAGGCATCCTGGCCGATGACATGGGACTCGGTAAAACCATCCAGACGCTGGCCAACATCCTGCTGGAAAAAGAAGCGGGACGTTTGACGGCGCCGGCGCTGGTGGTGGCGCCGACCAGCCTGATGGGCAATTGGCAGGCTGAAGCTGCACGTTTTGCGCCCGGCTTGCGGGTGTTGCTGCTCCACGGTCCGCAGCGGGCGCAGCATTTTGAACAGATCGGCCAGTACGACCTGGTGCTGACCACCTACGCGCTGCTGCCGCGCGATGAAGCGGCGCTGCGCAGCCAGCGCTTCCATTTGCTGATCCTCGACGAGTCGCAATATATCAAGAACAGCCGCGCCAAGGCGGCCCAGACTGCCAGTCTGCTGCAGGCCACGCACCGTTTGTGCCTGACCGGCACGCCACTGCAAAATCACCTGGGTGAATTGTGGGCGCAGTTTCACTTCCTGATGCCGGGCTTGCTGGGGGATGAAAAAACTTTTAATGCCGAGTTCCGCAAACCGATAGAAAAGCTGGGAGACAGTGCGCGCAACGCTTTCCTGATCCGCCGCATCAAGCCCTTCCTGCTGCGCCGTACCAAGGAAAAGGTCGCCAAGGAATTGCCGGCCAAGACAGAGATGGTGCGCGAAGTCGAACTGGCTGGTGCGCAGCGCGATCTGTACGAGACGGTGCGCCTGGCGATGGATAAAAAAGTGCGTGCGGAGATCGCCGCCAAAGGCCTGGCCCGCAGCCAGATCGTGATCCTGGAAGCTTTGCTCAAGTTGCGCCAGGTCTGTTGCGATCCGCGCCTGGTGGCGGGCGCTGGCAAGAAGGGCGGGGCGCCATCGGCCAAGCTGCAGGAACTGATGCAGATGCTCGACTCCCTGCTGGCTGAGGGGCGCAAAGTACTGCTGTTTTCGCAATTCACCAGTATGCTGGCGCTGATCGAGGAACAACTGCGCGAGCGCGGCATCGCCTATGCCTTGCTGACCGGCGACACGCGCGACCGCAGCGCACAGGTACAGACCTTTCAGCAAGGTGCCGTGCCGCTCTTTTTGATCAGCCTGAAGGCTGGCGGTGTCGGCCTCAATCTCACTGCGGCCGACACCGTGATTCATTACGATCCGTGGTGGAATCCGGCGGCTGAAAACCAGGCAACCGACCGTGCCTGGCGCATCGGCCAGGACAAGCCGGTCTTCGTCTACAAATTGATTGCCAAGGGCACGCTGGAAGAGAAAATCCAGGACATGCAGCACCGCAAGGCTGAACTGGCCAACGCGGTGCTGGCCGAAGGTCCGGCACAAAAGCTGGCGATCACGCACGATGATTTGCAAGCGATTTTCGCACCGCTGCCAATTTAGACCTTCAAAAACTCTTCCTTGTTGCCCAGCCAGCGCGCCAGATGCGTTTCCACCACGGCGGCGCTGGCGGGAGAACTGTCGTGCAGCAGGTCGTGCGCCACGTCGCGCGCCTGGTCGACCAGCCATTGGTCGGTTTCCAGGTCGGCGAAGCGCAGCATGGCCTGGCCGGACTGGCGCGCGCCGAGGAATTCGCCGGGACCGCGGATTTCCAGGTCGCGGCGGGCGATTTCAAAGCCGTCCGTGGTTTCGCGCATGGTCATCAAACGCTGGCGCGCCACCCCGCCCAGCGGTCCCTGGTATAGCAGCAGGCAGACGCTGGCGGCCGAACCGCGGCCCACGCGCCCGCGCAGCTGGTGCAGCTGCGACAGGCCGAAACGCTCGGCGTGCTCGATCACCATCAGCGAGGCATTGGGTACGTCCACCCCTACCTCGATCACGGTGGTGGCCACCAGCACGTGCAAGTGGCCGGCGATGAAGGCGTCCATCACTTCCTGTTTTTCCGCCGGTTTCAGCCGGCCGTGCACCAGGCCCACCTGCAGCGCGGGCAGGGCTTCGGCCAGCATCATGTAGGTGTCGGTCGCCGTTTGCAGCTGCAGCGCTTCCGATTCCTCGATCAGCGGGCAGACCCAGTACACTTGCCGGCCTTCCAGCGCGGCCGCATACACGCGGGCGATCACTTCGTCGCGCCGGTTCTGGTCGATGGCGCGCGTGACAATCGGGCTGCGCCCGGGCGGCAGCTCGTCGATCACCGACACTTCCAGGTCGGCGTAATAGGTCATGGCCAGGGTGCGCGGGATTGGCGTGGCCGACATCATCAATTGGTGCGGCACGGCCGCGCTATCGCCCTTGTTGCGCAGGGTCAGGCGCTGGCCCACGCCGAAGCGGTGCTGCTCGTCGACGATCACCAGGCCCAGTTTGGCAAATTGCACGTTGTCCTGGATCAGCGCATGCGTGCCGATCACCAGCTGCGCTTCGCCCGATTCGATCAGGGCCAGCGCCGCCGTTTTTTCCTTTTTCTTCAGGCTGCCCGTCAGCCAGGCCACTGTCACGCCCAGCGGCTCCATCCAGGCGGCGATCTTGCGGAAATGCTGTTCGGCCAGGATTTCGGTGGGCGCCATCAGCGCTGCCTGGTAGCCGCTGTCGATCGCCTGCGTGGCCGACAGGGCCGCCACCACCGTCTTGCCACTGCCGACGTCGCCCTGCAGCAGGCGCTGCATCGGGTAGGGCTGGCGCAGGTCGGCGCGGATTTCATCGAGCACGCGCGCCTGTGCGCCCGTCAGCTTGAACGGCAAGGCTGCCTGGAACGCCTGCGACAGGGCGCCGATCACGGGCAGGGCGGCCGCGCCTTTCGAGCGGCGCGCGCGCTGGGCGCGTTTCAGCGACAGCTGCTGGGCCAGCAGTTCATCGAACTTCATGCGCACCCAGGCCGGGTGCGAACGGTCCATCAGCGCGCTTTCATCGATGGCTTGCGGCGGGTAATGCAGCAGGCGCACGGCGGCCTGGAAGGGGGACAGCTGCAGCTCGCGCAGCAGCCGCTCCGGCAGGGTGTCTTGCCAGTCGATGCGGCGCATGGCGTCGGCGATCGCGCGCCGCAAGACGTGCTGCGACAAGCCTTCGCCCGATGGGTACACGGGCGTGAGCGCGGTCGGCAGCGGCGCGCCTTCGTTGACAACCTTGTAGGTCGGATGCACCATTTCGGCGCCGAAAAAGCCGTGTTTGAGTTCGGCGCGGGCCCGTACGCGCGTGCCTTCGGCCAGTTGCTTGACCTGGCTGCCATAAAAATTCATGAAACGCAGCAGCAGATTGCCCGTTTCATCGGCGATCGTCACCAGCAATTGCTTGCGCGGCTTGAAATTGACTTCGCACTTGGTGACCACGCCTTCCACTTGCCATGATTCGCCGCCGTGCTGGCAGGCGTCGCGGATGGTGTAGACCTTGGTCTCGTCTTCGTAGCGCATCGGCAGGTGCAGCACCAGGTCCATATCGGTGCGCAAGCCCAGTTTGGCCAGCCGGCTTTCCGTAGTCACCACCTTTTTGGCGGCTTTCGGCTTGGCGGCGGGCTTGGCTGCGGGAGGAAGATCTTGCTGAGAGTCAGGCTTAAGATCGGGCTTAGAATCGGGCATATGCAAGGTTTTGGCGCCGCTAGCGTAAAATAGAGGGTTGTCCGGCACATCCCTGGCGTACCGCGATCAGATGAACTTGCGGCTGATTATTGTAATGCCTGTATAGGCACACAGTATAGTGCCAGATGTCCAGTTGCGCATTTCTAATCATTTTCACGTACTTTTTGAAGCAAACGCATGTATTCGCTCTCCGATTTCGATTTCAATTTGCCGCAAGAAAACATTGCGCAAACTCCGTTGGCCGAACGCAGTGCGTCGCGCCTCCTGCACCTGGACGGCGAGACCCTGTTTGACCGCCAGTTTGCCGACATCGTCAGCCTGCTGCAGGCGGGCGACCTGCTGGTGATGAACAACACCCGCGTGCTCAAGGCGCGTTTCTTTGGCGTCAAGGAAAGCGGCGGCAAGATCGAGGCGCTGGTCGAGCGCGTGCTGGATGACCGCACCGTGCTGGCCCAGGTACGCGCCTCGAAATCACCGCCGCCGGGCTGCCGCATCCGCCTGGCCGACGCTTTCGATGTGACGGTCGGCCAGCGCGCCGGCGAATTCTTTACCCTGCACTTCGATGCCGACGTCTTCGAGCTGATCGAGGCGCATGGCCGCCTGCCGCTGCCGCCGTATATCGAACACGATGCGGACGAATTCGATGAAACGCGCTACCAGACCGTCTTCAATAAAGTGCCGGGCGCCGTGGCCGCGCCGACGGCCGGCCTGCATTTCGACCAGGCCCTGCTCGACCAGCTGAAGGCCAAGGGCGTCAACTTTGCCTATGTGACCCTGCACGTGGGCGCCGGCACCTTCCAGCCCGTGCGCACCGAAGTGCTCAGCGAACACAAGATGCATACCGAGTGGTACACCATGCCGCAGGAAACCGTGGACGCCGTGCGTGCCGCGCAAGAGGCGGGCCGCGACGTGGTGGCGGTGGGCACCACCAGCCTGCGCGCGCTGGAATCGGCGTCGCAAACGGGGCAACTGGTGGCCGGCAGCGCCGATACGGCCCTGTTCATCACGCCTGGCTATGCGTTTAAAACCGTCACGCGATTGATCACCAACTTCCATTTGCCGAAATCGACCCTGCTGATGCTGGTCTCGGCTTTTGCCGGCTACGAGCCGATCCGCAGCGCCTACGCGCATGCGATTGCACAAAACTACCGTTTCTTCAGTTATGGCGACGCGATGCTGCTGACCACGCAATCGCGCGCGCCTCTGAATTTGACTCCTACACAATAAGAAAGAATCCGCATGCTGGAATTTACCCTACTCAAGACTGACACGAGCGGCCTGACCAATGCACGCCGTGGCACCTTGAAACTGAACCACGGCGTCGTGCAGACGCCGATTTTCATGCCAGTGGGCACTTACGGCTCCGTGAAAGCCATGTCGCCGCTGGAACTCAATGAGATCGATGCGCAGATTATTCTGGGCAATACTTTCCACCTCTGGTTGCGTCCAGGCAACACCGTCATGGAGAAATTCGGCGGCTTGCACGGTTTCATGGGCTGGAACAAGCCGATCCTGACCGATTCCGGTGGTTTCCAGGTGTTTTCGCTGGGTGCCATGCGCAAGATCACGGAAGAGGGCGTGCATTTCAATTCGCCGATCAACGGCGATAAATTGTTTTTGTCGCCAGAAGTATCGATGCAGGTGCAGCGCGTCTTGAATTCCGACATCGTCATGCAATTCGACGAATGCACGCCGTACGAAATCGCCGGCCGTCCGGCCACCATCGAAGAGGCAGCGAAATCCATGCGCATGTCCTTGCGCTGGGCGCAGCGCTCGAAAGACGAATTCCACCGTGGTGAAAACCCGAATGCGCTGTTCGGCATCGTGCAGGGCGGCATGTATGAAATGCTGCGCGACGAATCCCTGGCCAAGCTGGAAGAGATCGATTTCCCTGGCCTGGCCATCGGCGGCCTGTCCGTCGGCGAGCCGAAGGAAGACATGATGCGCATGCTGGCCCACGTGGGCCCGCGCCTGCCGGCCAACAAGCCCCATTACCTGATGGGTGTCGGCACGCCGGAAGACCTGGTGGCCGGCGTCTCGAACGGCATCGACATGTTCGATTGCGTGATGCCGACCCGCAATGCGCGCAATGGCTGGCTGTTTACCCGTTTTGGCGACATCAAGATCAAGAATGCCAAATACAAGGAAGACCAGGCGCCGCTCGATGAAACCTGCACTTGCTACGCTTGCCGCAATTTCTCGCGTGCTTACCTGCATCATTTGCACCGCTCCAAGGAAATCCTCGGCGCCCGCTTGAATACCATCCATAATCTGCACTACTACCTGGACTTGATGCGCCAGATGCGTGAAGCGCTCGATGAAGACCGTTTCCATGCATTTACCCTGCAATTTCATGCTGAACGGGCCCGTGGCGCCTGAGTTAATAGCAATGCAATGATAATTTGGTATTAAGTTGACGCTTGGTGAGGGCGAGAAAGCATTGCATAATGCCTTTTTAGCCCCACTTAAAGCTGCCATGCCTGCAAATAAGGGCATGCCGTAATAAGCCAATGCTAGAATACAGCGCTATTTTTCAAACTGATTAGAACTGGAGTCACCGTGTTATTCATTTCCAACGCTTACGCGCAAGCCCCTACCGAAGCCCTGGGCCTCGGCGGCAACCTGACCAGCTTCCTGCCGCTGGTATTGATGTTCGTGGTCATGTATTTCCTGATGATCCGCCCACAGCAAAAACGCGCCAAAGAGCAAAGGGCAATGATGGACGCGCTGGCTAAAGGCGACGAAGTCGTGACCGCCGGCGGCTTGCTGGGCCGTGTCGTCAAGGTCGTCGATACCTACGTCACCATCGAAGTGGCAAGCGGCACCGAAGTTGTGGTGCAAAAAAGCGCTATCACCACTTTGTTGCCAAAAGGCACCCTGAAGGCACTGTAATTTTTCGCGGTCATCACCCGTGTGATGACTGACCGGGGCGGCTACCGGCCGCCCTACGCGACGCCTCCGACGCTCAACACTGAACGCTGAATCAATATGAATCGCTACCCTGCCTGGAAATACATCATCATTGCCGTCGCCTTGTTCCTGGGCGCACTGTACACGGCACCCAATTATTTCGGTGAATCACCGGCGCTGCAAGTGACCAGTGCCAAGTCGACTGTCAAAGTGACGAGCGATCTGACAGCGCAAGTCGAGCAAATATTGACGAAAGAGAATGTCAATTCGGAAGGCGCAACCTTTGACGGCGTTGGCAACCTGGCCTCCGTACGCGTGCGTTTCGCGGATCCCGATACCCAGTTCAAGGCAAAATCGGTACTGGAAAAAGATCTGAATACCGATCCTAGCGATCCGACCTATGTGGTCACCGTCAATTTGCAAGCCAATACGCCGAAATGGATGCAGAAACTGCATGCCTTGCCGATGTTCCTGGGGCTGGACTTGCGTGGTGGCGTGCACTTCCTGATGCAGGTCGACAGCAAAGCCGTCTTGACCAAGAAAGTACAAGGCATCCAGTCCGGTGCGCGCAGCCTGTTGCGCGACAAGAATATCCGTCATGCCGGCATCGAGCGCGTGGGCGACACTATTGAAATCAGCTTCCGCGACGCCGATACGCGCCTGAAAGCGAAAAACCTGCTGTCCGACCAGATGCAAGACCTGGTATTTGCCGATACCGGCGATGGCAGCGATCTGAAACTGATCGTCAGCCTGAAACCGGCCGCCCTGAAATCGACGCTGGACGAAGGCGTAAAACAAAATATCTCGACCCTGTCCAAGCGTGTCAACGAATTGGGCGTGGCTGAACCATTGATCCAGCAGCAAGGTCCTGACCGTATCGTGGTGCAATTGCCTGGCGTGCAAGACGTGGCCCGCGCGAAAGCCATTATCGGCCGCACGGCTACCCTGGAAGTGCGCCTGGTCGATGAAACCATCGTGCCTGGCAACGAACTGTCGAGCGCGATCCCATTCAACTCGGAATTGTTTACCGTTGGCAAGGGCGTTCCTGTCGTGCTGTCGAAAGACGTGATCCTGACGGGCGACTATATCTCCAGCGCCACGGCCAGCTTTGACCAGAATCAACAGCCATCCGTATCGATCGACCTGAACGGCGACGGCGGCCGCAAGATGCGTGAAGCGACCCGCGAACGCGTAGGCAAGCGCATGGCTATCGTACTGTTTGAAAAAGGCAAGCCTGAAGTGTTGTCCGTGGCGACTATCCAGCAGGAACTCGGTTCGCGCTTCCAGATCACCGGCATGGGCGGCGCTGAAAACGCCAATGAACTGGCGCTGCTGCTGCGCTCGGGCGCGCTGTCGGCGCCAATGACGGTGATTGAAGAACGTACCATCGGACCACAGCTGGGCGCTGAAAACATCGCCAAGGGCCTGCATTCGACCATGTACGGCTTCCTCGCGATCGCCGTCTTCATGATTATCTACTACATGATGTTCGGCGCGTTCAGCGTGCTGGCCCTGGCTTGCAACCTGTTGCTGCTGATCGCTCTGCTGTCGATGATCCAGGTTACGCTGACACTGCCGGGTATCGCGGCGATTGCGCTGGCGCTCGGGATGGCGATTGACGCCAACGTGCTGATTAACGAACGTATCCGGGAAGAGCTGCGCGCCGGCAGTACGCCGCAGGCAGCGATTGCGGCTGGTTTTGATCGCGCCTGGGCCACGATTCTGGACTCGAACGTGACCACCCTGATCGTCGGTATCGCCCTGCTGGCCTTCGGTAGCGGACCGGTGCGCGGCTTTGCCGTGGTGCACTGCCTGGGTATCCTGACCTCGATGTTCTCCGCCGTCTTCGTGTCGCGCGGCGTGGTCAACCTCTGGTATGGCCGCAAGAAAAAGCTGACCACGCTGTCGATCGGCACGGTCTGGGTGCCTGGCATCACCGGCAAATAAGCCACCAGCCAGGCTTACTCAATAGCGTCAACAGCGATAGCGTCCGGTGGCCCAGCCGCCGGACGCACAGAACAGAATACAGAGGATTTCATGGAATTTTTCCGGATCAAAAAAGATATTCCCTTCATGCGCCATGCGTTGATTTTCAACGTGATTTCGGCTCTTACCTTCGTTGCCGCCGTGTTCTTCCTGGTGCACAAGGGCTTGCACCTGTCGGTGGAATTCAAGGGCGGCACCGTGATGGAGGTCAAGTACCCGAAAGCGGCCAACCTGGAAGGCATCCGCCACACCCTGATCGGCATGGGCTATGAAGAGCCGGGCGTGACCAGCTTCGACACGGCGCGCGACGTGATGATCCGCCTGCCGGTGGAAAAAGACGTCAGCGCCGCCAACACCTCGCTGCGCGTGTTCGACGCCCTGTGCAAGGCTGAAAACGGCACCACCAAGGGTATCGATACGGTCACCGACAAGGGCGAGCACGTCGTCAAGAACGCCTGTATCGATGCGGCTGGCAATGAATCGGTCGACTTGCAAAAAGTGGAATTCGTCGGTCCGCAAGTGGGTGAAGAGCTGGCGCAAAACGGCTTGAACGCGCTGGTGATGGTGATCATCGGCGTGATGATTTACCTGGCGATCCGCTTCGAGTGGAAATACGCGGTGTCCGCCATTTTCGCGAACTTGCATGACGTGGTCATCATCCTGGGCTTCTTCGCCTACTTCCAGTGGGAATTCTCGCTGACGGTGCTGGCGGCGATCCTGGCCGTGCTGGGCTACTCCGTCAACGAATCGGTGGTTATTTTCGACCGTATCCGCGAAAACTTCCGCAAGCAGCGCAAGGCGACCGTGCATGAAGTGATCGACAATGCGATCACCAGCACCATCTCGCGTACCATCATCACCCACGGCTGTACCCAGATGATGGTCTTGTCGATGCTGTTCTTCGGCGGCCAGACCCTGCATTACTTCGCCGTGGCGCTGACCATCGGTATCTGCTTCGGTATTTACTCGTCCGTGTTCGTCGCTGCCGCGATTGCCATGTGGCTGGGCGTGAAGCGTGAAGACTTGATCAAGCCGGTCAAGGAAAAAGACGAAACCGACGGCGCCGTAGTTTAAGTAAGCGTTCGAGGCCATAGCGATGCCGCCCCGCGCAAGCCGGGCGGCATTTTTTATTGAGGTAGCGATTTGTGTAAAGCGAGAGTGCCATGAGCCGTAGCGGCCGTTTATTCCTGCTGATGGACGCCATGCGCGGCAAGCGGGTGCCGGTGACGGCGGCTGTGCTGGCGCAGCAACTGGGCGTATCTGAACGCACCATCTATCGCGACATCCAGACCCTGGCCGAACTGGGCGCGCCGTTGCAGGGCGAGGCGGGCATCGGTTATGTGCTGCGCAAGGGCGTATTTTTACCGCCGCTGATGTTTGGCGCCGACGAACTCGAAGCGCTGGTGCTGGGCGCGCGCTGGGTGCGGCGCCAGGGCGATGCGGACTTGGCGCAGGCCGCCAACAAGGCGCTGGCGAAGATCGCCGCCGCGTCCCCCAGCGATCTGCGCGACAGCATGGCGGGCACCAGCCTGTGGGTGCCGCTGGGCCGGCCCGCCGATGGCAGCGAAGTGGCTGACCGTTTCGTGCAGCCGGTGCGTGTAGCCATCCGCCACGAGCAGAAAATCACGATGGGCTATGCGGATGAACACGGCGCCGCCACCGAGCGCACCGTGTGGCCGTTCGCCCTGGCGTATTTCGAGGGCAAGCGCCTGCTGGCTGCCTGGTGCGAATTGCGCGGCGATTACCGCCATTTCCGCATCGACCGCATCGCCAGCGTGGACAGCGGCGAGCGTTATCCCACGCGCCGCCATGCGCTGCTGAAGGTCTGGCGCGAAAAATACGATATCGATCCGGAGGACTGAGGCTACTGACAAAAACTGTCAGTGCCGGATTCTACGATGACGTCTTCTTCACTGACCGGAGTTTGCGCCATGCGTTTATACCACCACCCCATGTCTTCCAATGCCCGCCGTGCCCTGATGACGGCGATCCACCTCGAGCTGCCTCTGGAGTTGACCGAAGTCAACCTGATGAGCGCCGATGACCGCCGCCTGCTGGGCGAGCTGAACTTGAATGGCAAGCTGCCGGTGCTGGCCGATGGCGACTTCTTGCTGTGGGAATCGTGCGCCATCATGCAGTACCTGGCTGACCAGGTACCGGGACAGACGATTTATCCGCAGGCGCCACAGGCACGCGCCGACGTCAACCGCTGGCTGTTCTGGGCTAGCCAGCATTTTGCACCGGCCGTGGCCGTGCTGGCATGGGAACATGCGTGGAAAGGCATGACGGGCCAGGGCGGGCCCGATCCGCTGGAAGTGGCGCGCGGCGAGCGTGAACTGGCTACCTACGCGACCGTGCTCGATACCCACCTGGCGGGGCGTGAGTGGTTGAGCGGCGATAGCTTGACCCTGGCCGATTTTGCCGTGGCCGCGCCGCTGATGTATAGCGAACGCCTCAACTTGCCGCTGGCGCCCTACCCGCATCTGCTGGCCTGGCGCCAGCGGGTGCAGCAGTTGCGCGCCTGGCAAGCAACGGAAGTGACCCTGATTCCCGCATGAATGTGTGCGCTAAGTGTGCCAACGCACGGAGCAGGCCATTTGGCGCGCCTAAGATAGGGCTGTCTCTTTCAGGACATCCCTAGCTTTGGACTTTACCCGCTTTCGAGCGGGTTTTTTTTGTCCTGTTTTTTGTACACTCTTAGTGCATCAGCACCTTGAGCAGCGACTGCACTTCGTCGTCCGACTCGGCCAGGATGCTCGACAAGGTGGCTTCGTCGCCGATCACGCAATCGATGCTGCGGGCGGCGCGGGCAGCCCGCACGGCGATGGCGGCCGGGCTTTCATTGAGGGGCGAGGCGACCGGCGCCAGGTCGTTCGCCAGCAGCAGGGTGTCGCCCAGCGATTCCGGTGGAATCGCGCGCAAGCCTTCCCACAGCGAGGTGATGGCCTGCATCACGGCTTCCGGCACCTTGAGTTTGGTCAATACGCCATGGCCGATCGCCTGTTCGCCATGCTCGACCCAGTCATGCGGATCGCCATCGAGGATGCCAGGAAACTCGGCCGCGCGCGACAGCAGATAAAAGCCGCCCACTTCATGCACGATACCGGCAAACAGCGCCGTATCCGGGTCGACTTTGGTCACCCGGCGCGCGATCACCTGCGATAGCGCCGCCACATGGGCCGTATGCTCCCACAGCTGGTTGGCCTTGGCTTGCAGCACCGGATCGCTGATGGTGCTGCCCAGCTGGCGCACGATCAGCGAGGCCACTACCGACTGCAAGGTCCGCACGCCGAGGCGCTGCACGGCATTGCGCACGCTGGTGATTTCATTGCCCGAGCGGTTGAACGCCACCGAATTGGCAATCGCCACCGTACGCGCGGCCAGCAGCGGGTCTGCCTGCACCAGCTTGGCGGCCGCCTCGATATGGCAATCGGGATCGGCCAGCGCCTGCTGCAGTTTCAGCGAGGCATCCACATTGGCAGGAAAGGTCAGCTCGCCACGAGCAGCTTGTGCGGCGATGCTTTTAAAGGCGTCGAGTCTGTTCATTGAAAAAATTATACTCGCAATATTTCTTCACAGAACTTTTTAAATGTGATCTTTTCGCAAATAGTGGCTGGATGGAGCAGCAACTTCCCCGCAAATAAAAAAAGACATGCCACAGTCGCCGCGGCATGTCTTTTTTAAAATATTGGTGTTTGCTTATTAATATTCGAAGGCGCTTAATTATTCTCGCTGAAAATCGCGTCGCAGCCTTCGACCAGTTCGTCGCTGCCTTCCAGTTCATCCGTCAAGCCCAGGTCGAACAGTTCTTCGACGGCGTTCATGAAGCTGTTGTGCTTGGTTGCGCCGATCAGGCGGTAGATTTCGCCGTCCTCATTGCGCACGCCGATGATCAGTTTTTCCTGGCGTACCAGTTCCGGCGTGCTGGCGTTGAGCAAGAGGTTGCCGATGATGTGTTTATCGAAATGTGCGGGTTTTTTGCCGTCGAGCAGGGTGGTTTTCAACTTGGTTTCCTTTGTCTTGTTTGAATCTGAGTCTGTCTGATATGTTGTCAGCTACGGCTGTTGGCGATGGCATGTTTCAGTCCCGCCAGTGTTGTTTCCAGGCGCACAAAGTCGTCTTCGGTATAGCCGGTAAATAAACTCTGGCCTTCCCTGGTCAGCTTGGGGAAGACCTCGTTAAACAGGCTTTCCCCCTCGCAGCTCAGGCGCACGAAGTATAAGCGCTTGTCGCGCGTGCAGCGCTTCCTGACGACTAATCCCTTTTGCTCCAGCCGGTCGACCACGCCCGTCAGCGTGCCCTTGGTGATCAGGGTTTTCTGGCCCAGTTCCTTGAAGGACATGCCGCTGGTATTACCCAGCGTGGCGATGATGTCGAATTGTGCATGCGTCAAGCCATACCCGCGCACGAAGTCGCTTGCAAAGCGTTCGAAGTCTTGCATGCATTCGGCCAGCAGCCGGATACTTTTTAAATATCGTTCACCCATAGGCCATGATTATATCCTTCTGCCCCGTTTTTTTCCGGTGCACCCGGCCGCGCACATGACGGGCCCGGCAATGAAGAACTCCGTGGTCCAAAATGGTGCGAACCCGAGTATCATAGCCGGACCCCAGCCATTGCTCCGACCCGCCCCTGCCGATGTCCTTCGCCAACCTTGCCCGTATCGGCCTCGATAAACCTGTGCGCCTGTTGCTGATCCATGCCGGCGATGCCGAATCGATCACCTGGGCCGGCCTGGTGCAGCCGCTGCGCCTGTGCGCGCGCGCGCTGGGGCCGGACGCGCTGCAACTCGACATCCGCACGCCGGCGCAAGTGGCCGAGCAGGGCGGCAACTGGCATATCGCGCTGCTGGTGGCCGATGAAACGGAAACGCCTTTGCGCGCCGAACTGTGCCGCGCCGTGATCGAACGCTCCCGCTCGGCGCCGTTCTGGGGGGGCGTGGGCGCGGCCGTGCTGTGGCTGGCCGACGCCGGCGTGATGGATGGCGTGCGGATCGCCTTGCCCTGGGCCTTGTACGCCGACGCGGAAGCCAAGGCCGAACGGGCCATTCTGACGCCGCATTTGTTCGATATCGATGGCCCCCACATCACCTGCTGCGGTGGCGCCGCCAGCATCGACTTTGCGCTGACCCTGATCGACACCATATTTGGCGCCGACGTGCAGGCGCTGATCAAGGAAGCCTTGTGCGTGGACAAGGTGCGCGGCAAGGAAGAGCGCCAGCGCGTGGCCTTGCAGGCGCGTTTCGGCCTGCTGCAGCCGAAATTGTCTGAAGCCGTGACCTTGATGGAAGCCAATATCGAAGAACCGCTGTCGACGGATGACATCGCCAGCCTGGTGGGCCTGTCGCGGCGCCAGCTGGAGCGGCTGTTCAAGCAATACCTGGGCAGCCTGCCCTCGCGCTACTACCTGGAACTGCGCTTGCAGCGGGCGCGGCAATTATTGCTTGATACACATTATTCCATCGTGCAAGTCGGCCTGATGTGCGGTTTCTCCTCGGGATCGCACTTTTCCACGGCCTTTGGCACCTTATTTGGCAATACTCCCCGCGAAGAACGCCAGCGCAAGCTGATGCCGCCGATATGAAGCAGTGATCAATTGTGAAAATCCTTGTCGCAGATTCAAAAGAGTTTTAGCATCCCGCTTTTTATAATGCCGTACACGCGTAGCTGTCGTAGCTGCGGGAGTACCTAACATACTGATGGGGAAATGCTATGAATGCCAAGCTTGATTCGACCGTAACCGCGCGCCCAGTCACCCGGGAAACCTTTGACCAGTTCCTGGTGCCTACCTACGCTCCCGCCGCCATGGTGCCGGTGCGTGCCGCTGGCCTGGACCTGTGGGACCAGGCCGGCAAGCATTACCTCGATTTCACTTCCGGCATTGCCGTGACCAGCCTGGGCCACTGCAATCCGGTACTGGTCGATGCCTTGACCAAGCAAATCAATTCGCTGTGGCACCTGGGCAACGGCTACACCAATGAGCCCGTGCTGCGCCTGGCGCAAGCGCTGACGGAAGCGACCTTCGCCGACCGCGCGTTTTTCTGCAATTCCGGCGCGGAAGCCAATGAAGCGGCCCTGAAACTGGCGCGCAAATACGCGCACAACAAGTTTGGCGCGCATAAATCGCGCATTATTTCCTGCTTCAGCTCCTTCCATGGCCGTACCCTGTTCACGGTCTCCGTCGGTGGCCAGGCCAAGTACACGGAAGGCTTCGAGCCGCTGCCGCAGGAAATCAACCATATCGCCTACAACGACATCGAAGCGGCGCGCGCCGCCATCGGCGACGACGTGTGCGCCGTGATCGTCGAGCCGGTACAAGGCGAAGGCGGCGTGGTGCCTGGCAATCCGGAATTCCTCAAGGAACTGCGCGCCCTGTGCGACAAGACCGGCGCCCTGCTGA
Source organism: Janthinobacterium sp. Mn2066 (assembly GCF_049319705.1). Lineage (NCBI taxonomy): Bacteria > Pseudomonadati > Pseudomonadota > Betaproteobacteria > Burkholderiales > Oxalobacteraceae > Janthinobacterium > Janthinobacterium sp. Mn2066. The sequence goes on from NZ_JBMOUF010000003.1 coordinate 41,875, forward strand.
TTTTTGATGAAGTCCAGTCCGGCATGGGCCGCACCGGCGCGCTGTTCGCCTACATGGGTTATGGCGTCACGCCAGACATCCTGACGGCTGCCAAGGCCCTGGGCAATGGCTATCCGATCGGCGCCATGCTGACCACCGATGCGCTGGCGCAAACCCTGGCCGTCGGCACCCACGGCACCACCTACGGCGGCAACCCGCTGGCTGCCACCGTGGCCCTGAAAGTGCTGGAAACGATCAACACGCCAGCCTTCCTGGCCCGCGTCAAGGAAGCCAGCGTGGCCACCATCGCCATGCTGCAAGGCTTGATCACGGACTACCCGCAAGTGTTCTCGGCCGTGCGCGGCAGCGGTTTGCTGCTGGGCCTGGTCGTCAGCGATGCCTACAAAGGCCGCGCGAAAGACATCCAGAAAGCGGCCGAGCTGCAAGGCTTGATGGTGCTGATCGCCGGCATGGACGTGGTGCGCCTGGCGCCGGCCCTGATCGTCTCGGACGCACAGATCGCTGAAGCTGGCCGCCTGCTGCGCGCTGCCGTGGAAAGCCTGATCAAGGCCTGAGTCCTGATCACCTCGTGATCTCCATGTGATCGCACCGGCCCGCGGCCTAGCCGCGGGCCGTCTTGGTTCTGCCCCAGTATCATCTGCATTGAAGGAGTATCCATGTATGTTGTCCGTCCGGTAGAAATTGCAGATATCGCGGCCCTCGAAGCGCTGGCCGCGGTAACCATGCCGGGTGTCCATACCCTGCCGAAGACGCGCGAGAAAATCGCCGCCTCCGTCGAGCGCTCCATCGCCTCGTTTGCCGCCCACGTCGACATCCCCAGCGAAGAGTCGTATCTCTTCGTGCTTGAATCCCTGCTCGACAAGAGCATTGCCGGCACGGCCGCCATCTTTGCCTCGGCCGGCTCGAACGGCACCTATTTTTCTTTCCGCAACGACGTCATCCAGCAAGTCTCGCGCGACCTGAACATCAGCCACAGCGTGCATGCGCTGACCCTGTGTTCGGAGCTGACGGCGTACTCGCAATTGTCCGGTTTCTATGTGCGCAATATGGACCAGGCGGGCCTGGAAGCGGCCTTGCTGTCGCGTGCGCGCCTGCTGTTTGCTGTCCTGGCGCCGCACCGTTTCGGCGACCGCTTCTTCGTGCCGCTGGCCGGCATCACCGATAGCGACGGCCAGTCGCCATTCTGGGATGCGCTGGGCCGCAAGTTCTTCCAGATGGATTTTCTCGATGCCGAAAAAGTCATCGGCGGGGCGCGCAACCGCACCCTGATCGTCGAACTGATGCCGCATTACCCCGTGTACGTGCCGCTGCTGCCAGGCGACGCGCAGGCGGCCATGGGCCAGATCCACCCGAGCGGCGAGCTGGCTTTTAATCTGCTGACGGAGGAAGGCTTTGAAGCGGACGATTACATCGACATTTTCGATGGCGGCCCTATCCTGCAAGCCCACAAGAATTCGCTGCGCTCGTTCACCGGTTCGCTCACGCGCCGCGCCGTATTGGGCGCCGCGCCCAGCCGCACCGGCCTGAAAGTAAACTATGCGATCGCTTCCGGCGCCGAGCGCAATTTCCGCGCCGTGACGTTCAGCTGCGATGCGCTCGAAGCGCAGGACACGGTCGGCCTGCCGGCCGAACTGCTCGAAGCGCTGGCCGTGTCCGCCGGCGACAGCGTCATTTGCGTACGCATCTAAGGGAGACATTGTATGCTAGTAGTACGCGCCATCAACGCCAATGACCTGGACGCCCTGTACGACCTGGCCAGCCAGGTCGGCACCGGCATGACCACCCTCAAGCCCGACATGAAAATGCTGGGCGACCGCCTGGCAATCGCCTGCGCCTCGTTTGCCGAAACCATCCCCGTGCCCCAGCGCGACTATATGTTCGTGATGGAAGACACCGACACGGGCCGCCTGGCCGGCGTGTGCGCCATCAAGGGCGCGGTGGGCCTGGAAGAGCCGTTTTATAACTACCGCATCGGCACCCTGGTTCATTCCAGCCGCGAACTCGATGTGTTTACGCGCATGGAAACGCTGTACCTGTCGAATGACCTGACGGGCAGCACCGAACTGTGCTCGCTGTTTTTGCACCCCGACTACCGCAGCGGCAACAACGGCAAGCTGCTGTCGAAAAGCCGCTTCCTGTTCATCGCCCAGTTCCCGCAGCTGTTCACGGAAAAGCTGATCGCCGAAATGCGCGGCTACCAGGCGCCGGACGGCAGCTCGCCGTTCTACGAAGGCCTGGGCCGCCATTTCTTCAAGATGGATTTCCACCACGTCGACGATCTCACCAGCCTGGGCAAGAAATCGTTCATCGCCGAGCTGATGCCGCGCCAGCCCATGTATGTTGCCTACCTGCCCGACGAAGCGCAGGAAGTGATCGGCAAGGTGCATCTGAGCACGGCGCCGGCGCGCCGGCTGCTGGAACAGGAAGGCCTGCACTTCGAAGGCTATGTCGATATTTTCGACGCCGGTCCCGTGCTGCAGGCGCGCGTGTCGGAACTGCGCGCCATGCGCGACAGCATGCCGGCCGTGCTTGCCGACGCGGAAGCACTGGGTGACGAGACCGCCGACGCCGAGCCTTACCTGGTATCGAACACCGATTTACAGGATTTCCGCATGATCGTCTCGAACGCGAATCCGCACGGCGGCAAGCTGGCCTTGTCCGACGATGAACTGCAGCTGCTGCGTTGCCAGCACGGCGACACCGTGCGCACCTTGTCACTCAACCCGAGGAAGAATCCCCATGCCTGATCTCAATAGCACGCAATCGAACTTCATCAACGGCGCCTGGAGCGCTGGCGGCGGCCGTGAACTGGTCACCGTCGATCCATCGAACGGCAAGCAGACCTGGGCCAGCCTGGAAGCGACCCCGGCACAGGTGGAACAGGCTTGCCAGGCTGCCCGCGACGCGTTTGAAGGCTGGGCCGAGACACCGGTGGAAGAACGTATCGCCATCTGTGTACGCTTCCGCGACCTGTTGAAGGAACATGCCGAAGAACTGGCGCTGCTGATCTCGGAAGAAGTGGGCAAACCGCTGTGGGAATCGCGCACGGAAGTGGCCACCATGGCCAACAAGATCGATATTTCGGTGCAGTCGTACAACGCGCGCACCGGCATCACGCAAAGCAAAGTCGCCGATGGCGACGCCGTGCTGCGCCACCGCCCGCATGGCGTGTTCGGCGTGTTCGGCCCGTATAACTTCCCCGGCCACCTGCCCAATGGCCACATCGTGCCGGCCCTGATCGCCGGTAACACCGTGGTCTTCAAACCCAGCGAATATGCGCCGCGTAGCGCCGTGAAAACGGTGCAGCTGTGGCAGCAGGCCGGTGTGCCCAATGGCGTGATCAACCTCGTCAACGGCGGTCGCGACACGGGCGTGGCGCTGGGCGCCCAGCCTTTGCTCGACGGCGTGCTGTTTACGGGTTCCTGCCAGACGGGTGTCAGCCTGCACCGCCAGTTCGGCGGCCAGCCGGGCAAGATGCTGGCGCTGGAAATGGGCGGCAATAACTCCTTGGTGGTGTGGGATATCCAGGACGTGGACGCCGCCGTGCACCACGCGATTTTCTCCGCGTTTGTGTCGGCCGGCCAGCGCTGCACCTGCGCGCGCCGCCTCGTGGTGCAGGATAACGCCGCCGGTGCCGCCTTTGTGGCGCGCCTGGTGGAAGTGGCGGGCAAACTGGGCATAGGCGCATCCGACGCCCAGCCGCAACCGTTCATGGGCCCTGTGGTCTCCGCCGCCGTGGCCGCGCGCCTGGTGCAGGCGCAGGCCGATATGGTCGCGAAAGGTGGCGTCAGCTTGCTGCAGATGCGCCAGTTGAATCCGCAGGCAGGCTTCGTCACGGCCGGCATCGTCGACGTGACCAATGCCACCGGCATTCCCGACGAAGAGTGGTTCGGCCCCTTGCTGCAAGTGATACGCGTGGCCGACTTCAAGACTGCCCTGAAAGTGGCGAACGCCACCGAATTCGGTTTGGCGGCAGCCTTGTTGTCGGACGATCCGGCCTTGTGGCAAACCTTCCAGGTGCGCGCCCGCGCCGGCATCATCAACTGGAACCGCCCGACCACGGGCGCAGCCAGCACGGCGCCGTTCGGCGGCATCGGTAAATCAGGCAACCATCGCCCGAGCGCTTATTACGCGGCCGATTACTGCGCCTACCCGGTCGCCTCGATCGAGAATGGCGTACTGGAAATGCCGGCCAAGCTGTCGCCCGGCCTGAATTTTTAAAGGAATACCATGCATAGCACGCGCGAATACAATTTTGACGGCCTGGTCGGCCCATCGCATAACTACGCGGGGCTCTCGTTTGGCAACGTGGCCTCGTTCAGCAATGTGAAAAGCGCTTCGAATCCGAAGCAGGCAGCCTTGCAGGGACTGGCCAAGATGCGCGCACTGGCCGCGCGCGGTTTTGCACAAGCCTTGCTGCCGCCGCAGGACCGGCCCAACTTCCGCCTGCTGCGCAGTATCGGCTTTACGGGTAGCGACGCCGAAGTGCTGGCGCGTGCCTACAAGGAGTCGCCGGTGATACTGGCGTGTGCGTATTCCGCTTCGCCCATGTGGACCGCCAATGCCGCCACCGTCAGCCCGTCGGCCGACACGCAGGATGGCCGCGTGCATTTCACGGCCGCCAACCTGAATAACAAATTGCACCGCGCGTTTGAACATGCACAATCGGCGCGCAGCCTGCGCGCCATTTTCAAGGACGAACAGCACTTCGCCGTGCACGATGCGCTGCCCTCGACGCCCGCCTTTGGCGACGAAGGCGCGGCCAACCACACGCGCCTGGGCGCGTCCCACGGCGCGCCCTCGGTGGAACTGTTCGTATATGGCCGCGTGGAATTCGACCCGTCGGCGCCATCACCGAAACGCTACCCGGCCCGCCAGACCCTGGAAGCTTCGCAAGCCGTGGCGCGCCTGCATGGCCTCGATGCCAGGCGCACCGTCTACGTGCAGCAAAACCCGGACGTGATCGACCAGGGCGTTTTCCACAACGACGTGATCGCCGTCGGCAATGGCAATGTGCTGTTCTACCATGAGCAGGCATTTGCCGATGAAGAGGCCAGCCTGTCGCAGCTGCACCGTGCCGTGGCCGCCACCGGCGCCGAACTGCAGGCGCTGCGCGTGGACACGGGCCAGGTGCCGATCGCGGACGCCGTCAGCAGTTATCTGTTCAACAGCCAGTTGCTGAGCAAGGATGGCGGCAAGATGGCGCTGGTGATACCGCAGGAATGCCAGGAAAACAAGGCCGTTTCACGCTACCTGGAAGGCCTGGTGGCCAGCGGCGGGCCGGTCGATGAATTGATCCATTTTGATTTGCGCCAGAGCATGCGCAATGGCGGTGGCCCGGCCTGTCTGCGCCTGCGCGTGGCGTTGACCGAGACGGAAGCGCGCGCCATGCACCAGGGCGTGATCATGACGGAAACGCTGTACCATCGCCTGGTGGCCTGGGTCGGGCAGCATTACCGCGACCATCTGGAACCGGGCGACCTGGCCGATCCGCAGCTGGCGCTGGAAGTGCATGCAGCGCTTGAAGAATTGACGATCATCCTCAACTTACCGGGATTGTATGATTTGTAGGCGATAGAAAAAATAAACAAGAAATCAGGGACAGACTATTCGTAGTACAGACAGAATTGGACGGGCGACCCCCGTCTTTTAACAGCGCTGCCGCCCAGCCACAAGCCCGAACGACAGCGTTGGACATTCACATGACCGTAATGGAGATGCAAGATGAATCAAACGCCACAAGATTTGCGCACACAAACGCTGGAGCTGGTCAATAAGGCTGGCAGCGTTCCTGCGCCGGTTGTTCAACTGGTACAAGCCTGGCTCGACTCGCTCGACGCCGAAGACCTGGCCGATATTGCGCCCGAAAGCCTGGCGCCCGTGCTGGTGGACGGCTTCACGCAGGCGGCGCAGCGTACCGGCAGTGGCTGCCAGATCGCTACTTTGCGCTACGCCGATGGCCGTGGCGGCACGGCCAGCGCCTTGCTGATCCTGAACCAGGACATGCCTTACCTGGTCGATTCCATCGTCATGGCCATGCGCCGCCAGCACCTGGCCGTGCGCGGCGTGATGAATACAGTGCTGCCCGTGCGCCGCGCGGCCGATGGCAAGGTGGAAGCCGTGCGCCAGGCTGGCGATCCGCTCGAATCGTATGTACTGTGCCTGCTGGATGAAGAACTGGCGCCCGAAGCGTTGTCCGCGCTGGTTGCCGCGATCGACCTGGTGGCGCGCGACGCCGCCGTCGTGCGCCGCGATGCGGGCGCCATGAGCGAGCGCCTGGCGGCTGTCGCTGCCGCTGCGTCACAGCAGGGCGAAGAAGGCGCGGAAGTGGCGGCCTTCCTGGAGTGGGCGCGCAACGGTGGTTTTGAAGTCTTCGGTTATGCCTATTACCGCGTCAAGCCGGGTGTGCGCGAACTGGAACGCGATATCCCCAGCCGCATCGGCGTGCTGCAGGATACGGCGCACCCGGTCTACGGCAGCTGCCTGGCGAATATCCCCGGCGATTTCGATACGCTGTCCAAGCGTGTATCGGCGCTGTCCATCGTCAAGGCCGACGTGGCCGGCACCTTGCACCGCGACCAGCAGCTCGATTTTATCGGCGTGCGCGACACCGACGCGCAAGGCGCGATCCTGGGCGAGCATTGCTTCGTTGGCTTGTTTACCCGCGCCGGCAATTCCACTCCGCTGGCGGCGCTGCCGTTTGCGCGCGGCCGCGTGGCCAAGGTATTGAGCCTGGCCGGCGTGCGCCAGCAAGGCTTCCGCGCCGAGAAATTCCGTGAAATTCTCGAATCGCTGCCGCGCACCGAAGCGCTGGAAGCGGAGCTCGACTGGCTGGCGCAAGTATGCGGCGCCGTCGTCTCGCTGTACAAGCAGCCGCGCACCAAGGTCTTTGCGCGCCGCGACGTGTATGCGCGCCACCTGAACGTGCTGGTCTACCTGCCGCGCGAGCGCTATAGCGCCAGTGTCGCCTCCAGCCTGGCCAAGGCCCTGCAACGCAGCTCGGGCGCTACCCACGTCAGCATGCAAACCCTGGTGGCCGACGGCCCGCTGGCGCGCGTCTACCTGATCGCCCATGCCGCGCGCTATCCGCTGGACCTGGAAACGGATATCGAACAACCGCTGCTGGGCGTGCTCGATGGCTGGCACAATGGTTTTTCGGCCGTCGCCGACGCCGTGCCCGACGTGGCCCTGCGCACCCGCTTGCGCAAGCTGTGCGCTACCTTGCCGCTCGATTACGTGGCCGCCACCGCGCCAGCCGTGGCCGTGCGCGACCTCGACACCATCTTGCGCAATGGCGATCCATCCCACATTTCGGCGCGCATCGAGACGGGCGACGTCACCACCATCCGCCTTTACTCGGCCAACCGCGTGCCATCGCTGTCGGCGATCTTGCCGGCGCTGCATAACGCCGGCGTGGCGATTGACCGCGAACAGACCTATTCGATTTCATCGAGCGACGGTACGCGCTACTATGTCACCAGCCTGACGGTCGATGCCGCCAGCGCCGCCAAACTGGCACAGCCGGAAGTCGTCACGGTGGCGCAGGAATTGTTTGCCGCCCTGTTCAACGATACGGCCGAAGATGGCCGCCTGAATGGCCTGGTCATCGAAGGCGGTTTGTCGACGCGCGAAGTGCAGCTGGTGCGCGCTTATATGAGTTACTGGCGCCAGACGGGCAGCCGCTTCTCGGTGCGCTACATTGCCGAAAGCCTGCGCAAGCAGCCGGCCCACGTCAAGGCACTGGTGGACGCTTTCCTGCAGCGCTTCAATCCAGCGCTGTCCGGCGAGCAGCACGCCGCCGCCCTGGCGTCGCTGGCCACCATCAAGGCTGGCCTGCCATCGATCAACCATGCGGATACCGAAGAAATCCTCGGCGCGCTGGCCGATCTGATGAGCGCCACCCTGCGCACCAACTACTTCCAGAATGGTCAAGCCGGCGACAAGATCATCTTCAAGTTCGATACCAGCAGCCTGGCGCTGGTGCCGGAACCGCGTCCTTACCGCGAAATCTTTGTCTTCTCGCGCCGCTTCGAAGGCGTGCATTTGCGCGGCGGCCCGGTAGCCCGTGGCGGCTTGCGCTGGTCCGACCGCATGGAAGACTACCGCACCGAAGTACTGGGCCTGGTGAAGGCCCAGATGGTGAAGAATGCCGTCATCGTGCCGGCCGGCGCCAAGGGCGGTTTTGTCTGCAAGATGATGCCGCAGGACGCCGTGCGCGAAACCATCGCGGCCGAAGGCGAAGCCGTCTACCGCCTGTTCATTTCCAGCCTGCTGGAGGTCACCGACAACCGTTCCTTGGGCAATATCGTGCCGCCAGTTGACACGGTCTGCTTCGATGAAGCCGATCCTTACCTGGTGGTGGCGGCCGACAAGGGCACGGCGACCTTCTCCGATATCGCCAACGGCATCGCCGTGCAGCGCGGTTTCTGGCTGGGCGATGCATTTGCTTCGGGCGGCTCGAATGGCTACGACCATAAAAAACTGGGCATCACGGCCAAGGGCGCATTCGAAGCGGTGAAACGCCATTTCTATGAAATGGACCATAACCTGAACACCACCCCGATCACCATGGTGGGCGTGGGCGATATGTCGGGCGACGTGTTCGGCAACGGCGTGCTGCTGTCGCGCCAGCTCAAACTGGTGGCCGCATTCGATCACCGCCATATCTTCCTCGACCCGACACCGGATGTCGCCGTTTCGTTTGCAGAGCGTGCACGCCTGTTCGCCTTGCCGCGCTCGTCGTGGGATGACTACAACAAGGAGCTGATCTCGGCCGGTGGTGGCGTCTACCCACGCTCCGCGCGCACGATCGCGCTGTCGCCGGAAATCCGCGCTGCGCTCGATATCAGCGAGACCTCGCTGGCGCCGGAAGAACTGATGCACCGCATCCTCAAAGCGCCGGTAGACCTGTTCTACAACGGCGGTATCGGTACCTATATCAAGGCGTCCACGGAAACCCACGCGCAAGTGAAAGACCGCGCGAATGACCATATCCGTGTCAACGGCAATGAGCTGCGCGTGAAAGTGGTAGCCGAAGGCGGCAACCTCGGTGCGACGCAGGCGGGTCGTATCGAATTCGCGCTGGCCGGTGGCCGCATCTTCACCGATGCGATCGACAACTCGGCCGGCGTGGATTGCTCGGACCATGAAGTCAATGTGAAGATCTGGCTGGACGTGGAAGTCAATGCGGGCAAATTGTCCGAAGCGGACCGCAACCGCGAGCTGTATGCGATGACGGATGACGTGGAACGCCTGGTCTTGCGCGACAACACGCAGCAGACGCATTTGCTGGTGCGCGAATTGCAGGCGCAAAGCGAGGGCGCGGTGCAGGATGGCTACGCCGCCCTGATCGCCAGCCTGGAAGAAGAGGGCGCCCTGTCGCGCGAACTGGAGCAGCTGCCATCGGTGGCCGAACTGGCACGCCGCAAGCTCGATAACCGTGGCTTGACGACGCCCGAACTGGCGGTGGTGATCGCCAACGTGAAGAACCGCTACAAGCGCATCCTCTCCAGCCTGCCGCTGACGGATGAAACCTGGGCAGCGCCGGTCCTCACGCCGTACTTCCCATCGTTGCTGGTGGCGACCCGCTCTGCGCTCGACCACCCGCTGGCCAACGCCATTCTGGCGACCGTGCTGGCCAATGAAGTGGTCAACCGCTGCGGTCCATTGATGCTGCGCGACCTGGCGGCGGAACATGGCGTCGACGAGTCGGCCGTGATCCTGGCCTGGGGCCAGGCATGGGTCGCCCTGAACCTGGCGCCCGTGTTTGACGCGCTCGATGCCGACGCCCTGACGATTCCACGCGCCGTGTCGATCAAGGTCGATGCACAAACGCGCGCACTGCAGCAAACCATGATCGCCGGCGTGCTGGCTATCCCGGCGGACCAATTGCGTGGCGCCGGCCTGGCTGAACTGACCCGTCTGTTTGGCGTGGAATCGAAGCGTAGCTTGCTCAAATCGGTCGGCGTCAAGTCGGAAGCATCGCTGACGCCTGGCCTGAGCCCGGCTTTCGTGCTGGCCTGGGATGCGGTCGATGCGCTGGAAGTGGTCGCCGGCTTCCTGTTCCCTGCGCTGTCGGTGCAGCGTCCGGCCTCGATGGACCTGGCGGCCTTTTTGCAAGTGGGCCTGGCCCTGCGTAGCCAGGCCGGTATCGATACCCTGGAGCGCGGTTTGAAACTGGCGGCGTCCGGTAAATCGCAGGAACAGTTGCGCAGCTATGCGCAGCAAGCCCTGCGCCGTACCCAGCAGCGTCTGTTGACACAGGTGCTGGCGCGTGCCGACGCAGGTGCTGGCCAGGCGGTCGATGCGGTGACCGGTGCGCTGGGTCTGTCGGCCTATGTGGCGGCGACGGAGCTGGAGCAAGCCATGCTGGACGTCTGGACCTTGTCCGAGGCGGTCAATAAAGTCACGACGGAAGCGGCCGTGTAATGACGCAAGACGCCTTTCAAGGTGCACAGTCCGGCGGCTTGCCGCCGGCCGTGCAGGCGCTGGCCGAAGCCGACTTCAGCGCCGTGGCGCGGCTGTTTGCCGACGCCGGTTTCGCCGTGGCCCTGCCGGCGCCCGGCATGCTGCAGGTCAGGCATGCCAGCGCCGATGTGCACCGGCCCAGCGTGGCCGTCTCGGTCGGCGTGCATGGCGACGAGACGGGGCCGATCGAAGTGCTGGCCTATCTGCTCGACGCCTTGTCGCGCGATGCGTCGGCGCTGGCCGTCGACCTGCTCGTTTGCGTAGGCAATGTCGATGCGATACGGGCGGGCAAGCGTTTTATCGACGCTGACCTGAACCGCATGTTCCGTCCCGTGCGCGGCGCGCTGGCCAGTGCTGCCGAAGCGGCGCGCGCCGACGACATGATCGCCGCCACCAGCGCGTTTTTCAGCGGCGCCGGTCCCGTGCGCTGGCACCTGGATTTGCACACGGCGATCCGGCCTTCGGTGTATCCCACATTTGCCATCGTGCCCGACCTGGTGCCCGATGTCGCCAAGGCGCAGCTGATCGACTGGCTGGGCCAGGCGGCCATCGGCGCCATCATCATGAATCCGCAATCGGCGGGTACTTACAGCTATTACTCGGCCGAGCATTTTGGCGCGGCCGCCAGCACGGTGGAGCTGGGCCGCGTGGGCACCCTGGGACAGAACGATTTGTCGCTGTTCGACGAGGTGTCGCGGGCGCTTGATGGCTTGCTGCGCGGGGGCCCTGCGCAACCCGTCAAGGCGGCGCCCCACGTGTTCAAGGTGGCGCAGGAAATCATCAAGCACAGCGATGATTTCCGCATGGCCTTTGACCGCAGCACGCAAAACTTCACCGCCTTGCCGCAGCATGCCTTGATCGCCAGCGATGGTGACGTGCGCTATAAGGTCCAGCATGCGGAAGAACTGGTGGTATTTCCGAATCCGGACGTGCGCGTGGGCTTGCGCGCGGGCTTGATGGTGGTGCGCGTGTCCTGATTTTCTTGCGTTTGATTGGCACATGGCGCCGGCCGGGGTAACCCGCCTGGCGCTTTTTCATGGCAAAAATGCTTTTTGGAAATAATTGTGCATCAGTCAATCGTGCGTGGTTTAGAATATTTCTCTTTTGAAAACTTCCAAATTCATCATGTTGAAACGTTTACTGACTGCGCTGCTGTGCCTGACCCTTACCAGCCTGGTGGCGGCTGCCCCGGCTGAAGAGGCAGCGCCTGCAAAGACCATGACTGCCGAGCAATTCCTGGCGCAATTACATTTTCAGCGCGGCAAAATCACTTTACCTGGCGGCATCGCCACGCTCGATCTGCCTGCCAATTTCCGTTATCTGTCGCCCACGGACGCCGAGCGCGTGCTGGTCGATGCCTGGGGCAATCCGCCGGGCTTTGAGTCGCTGGGCATGATCGTGCCGGCTGGCACCAGCGTCCTCGAGCGCGACAGCTGGGGCGTGATCGTCACCTATGAAAAGGAAGGCCATATCAAGGATGACGATGCCGACAGCATCAAGTATGACGAGTTGCTGAAGGATATGCAGGCGTCCGTGCTGGATGGCAACGCGGAGCGCAAGAAGCAGGGTTATCCGGGCATGCAACTGGTGGGTTGGGCGGAAAAACCCAGCTATGAAAAGCAGTCGCACAAGTTGTACTGGGCCAAGGACTTGAAGATCGACAGCGGTGAACACTCGCTGAATTACAACGTGCGCGTGCTGGGCCGTGAAGGCGTGCTGAACTTGAATGCGATTGCCAGTATCGAACAGATCGAGTCGATCAAGAAAGAAATGAAGCAGGTGACGGGCTTTACGGAATTTACGGACGGCAATCGTTATACGGATTTCGACAGCAAGACGGATAAAGTGGCCGAATATGGCCTGGCAGCGCTGGTGGCGGGCGGCGTGGCCAGCAAACTGGGTTTGTTTGGCAAATTGCTGGCGCTGCTGCTGGCCTTCAAAAAGGCCTTGATACTGGTAGTGGTGGGCGCCGGTGCGGCCATCGTCAAGTTCTTTGGCAGCATTTTCAAGAAGAAACATGCGGTGCAGCCTCAACAGAGTGAGCCGCCTGCACCAGCGGACAAGGTCAACCTGGACAAGTAAGCGCGCGTGCCTGTGCACAGGGTGTCGGGTACACTGGCTCATCATTAATTCTGAGGAGTCAGCCATGTCCGTATCCATGTATCAGGCAACCGTCCCCGTGTTCATTCGCGGCTTGCGCGTGGTATCCACCTTGCTGGAAAAGGCGCAATCGCATGTCGAGGCAGGGGGCATCGTGCCCGAGATCGTCTTGGGCGCGCAGCTGGCGCCCGATATGCTGGACTTGACGGCGCAAGTGCAGCGCGCCAGCGATACCTCAAAACTGTCCATCGAACGCCTGAGCGGCGTGGCCGCGCCCAAATTCGAGGATAACGAAGTCTCGTTTGATCAATTGCAGGAACGTATCGCCAACACCATCGCCTATATCGACAGCGTCAACGCCGGCCAGCTGGCTGGCAGCGCCCAGCGCGAAGTGGTGCTGAACTGGAGTGATGAAGGCAAAAAATTCTCGGGCGACGACTACCTGCTCAGCTTTGCCCTGCCTAATTTCTATTTCCACGTTACCATGGTCCACGCCATCTTGCGCAACAACGGCGTGGATATCGGCAAGCTGGACTTTTTAGGTCCGTACGACTGATTTTCAAAAACCGTAGCGAGCGGCAACGAGTTGTGGCTGAGAAGCGGAGCTGTGCGCATGCACAGTGAGCATCGCAGGCCGCAAATCGCGCCGCGCAGTAGGTTTTTAGCGTTGAGGTTGCTGCACTTCGTTCTGCACGGCATTGCCGATCATGCCGCCACCGATCACGCCGGCCACCGTCGCCAGCGCCTTGCCGCGGCCGCCACCGACATGATTGCCGAGCAAGCCACCGATCACGGCGCCGGCGCCGATACCCACATAGTTAGGTTGGGCTGGCGCTTGTGCCTGCACCGGCTGTTGCTGGCGCACCGGTTCGCGGTAGCCATTGTCATCGTTATAGACCGGGGCCGATTGCGCCACTTGCGTACGGTGCGCCACTCTTTTGTGAACCACGGGCGCAGGCTCCGGTGCAACTTGCGCTACCACGGGCGCCGCGACAGGGGCGGGCATTGGCGCCGCCAGTGCGGAGGCGCTGGCCGGTGTCATGGCGGCCACATCGGCAGGAATGGCGGAGGCAGGCGCGGTGGCGCTGTGCGAACTGGGCAGCCAGCCGGCCATGGCGGCCACGCCGACCAGGCTGGCGACGATAACGGAAACGGCAGCGCCGGCGACCAATGGGTGGATGCGGCTGGCGGTAGCGGTGGTGGCGACGGTGGTGTTCATATGCTGTCCTCGGATGGTGGTGTTGTTATTGATGTGCTCAGATTAGCGGGTCAGTTTCCGCCAAGCTAGGTGCGCGCGTGTATCAGACGTAAGCAGGTGTAAGTTGCCGGTATGAATCTCCCCGTGCCACCCACTTTGATAAAGCGCAGTAAAATCAAGCCTCCCCCTTGCCGGAGTCATCCATGAGCCAGTTATTCACGCCCTACGCCCTCGGGCCCTTGTCGGTGACCAACCGCATCGCCATCGCGCCCATGTGCCAGTATTCGGCCGAGCATGGCAACGCCACCGACTGGCACATGATCCATTTGGGCCATCTGGCCTTGTCCGGCGCTGGCGTGCTGATGACGGAAGCGACGGCCGTGTCGCCGGAAGGGCGCATTTCGGCCGATGACCTGGGCTTGTGGTCGGACGCCAACCAGGCTGCACTGGGGCAGGTGGTGCAGGCGATCCGCCGCCACTCGCCGATACCGCTGATCGTGCAACTGGGGCATGCGGGACGCAAGGCGTCGAGCCGCGCGCCATGGCAGGGCGGCGCCTGCGTGCATTTGTCCGAGGGCGGCTGGCAAACGGTGGCGCCGTCGGCGATAGCCCATGCACCCGGCGAAACGGTGCCGATTGCACTCGATGAAATGGGTTTGCTGCAAGTGAAGGGCGCTTTCGTTGCCGCTGCGCAGCGCGTACAGGCGCTGGGTATCGAGGGCATCGAATTGCATGCGGCCCACGGTTATCTGTTGCACCAGTTCCTGTCTCCCCTATCGAATCACCGCACCGACGCCTATGGCGGCAGCCTGGAAAACCGCATGCGGTTTCCGCTGGAAGTGCTGGAAGCCGTGCGCGCGGCCGTGCCGTCCAGCATGGCGGTGGGGATACGCATTTCCGCCACCGACTGGGTCGAAGGGGGCTGGGAAATCGAACAAAGCGTGCTTTTCGCGCAAGAGGCCAAACGTGTGGGCGCCGATTTTATCCACGTTTCCAGCGGCGGCATTTCGCCGCAGCAGAAAATACCGTTGAGTCCTGGCTATCAGGTGGCATTTGCCGAACGCATCAAGCGCGATGCGGGCTTGCCGACGATTAGCGTCGGCTTGATCACGGAAGCGCAGCAGGCGGAGGATATTATTGCTGGCGGTCAATCCGACATGGTGGGACTGGCCCGCGCCATCTTGTTCGACCCGCGCTGGCCCTGGCATGCCGCTGCCCAGCTGGGCGCGCAGGTGCAAGCGCCGCCGCAATACTGGCGCTCGCAACCGCGTGGATTGAAAGACCTGTTCGGCGACACGACCTTGGGCCAGCGCTGAACCCGCCAGCTCTGCTACACTGAGGTTTCACTTCCCTATACGCAAGGACGAATCGACATGGACCATTGATACTGCCGTGCTGTGCACGGCCCAGCCCTTCCCGCCAGCCACTCGCTGAACGGGTTTGCTTGCCTTGCTCAAGGAGTATCGATGCCTGCCGTATTACAACTCGACCGTCTTTCCCATGTCTTGCCTGATGGCAGGATGTTATTTTCCGATTTGCAATTTACATTTGCCCCGCACCGTATCGGCCTGGTTGGCGATAACGGCGTCGGCAAGAGCGTGCTGGGCCGCTTGCTGGCAGGCCAGCATGACAGCATGCATTATGTGCCGCAAGACCTGGCCCCCGACCGCTATCCCACGGTGGCGGCGCTGGCTGGCGTAGCCTCCGTGCTGGCCGCGCTGGACCGTATCGCTGCAGGTTCAGTGGAGCCTGACGATTACGCGCTGGTGGGTGAGCGCTGGGATGTCGCTGCCCGCTTGCGGCAGGCGCTCGATGAGATCGGCCTGCCGCATGTTGGGCCGGAAACTGCCACGCTGAACCTCAGCGGTGGCGAACGCCAGCGCATCGCCCTGCAAGGGGCGTGGTTGTCGCAGGCCGACTGGCTGTTGCTCGATGAACCAAGCAACCATCTGGACGCGCAGCAGCGCGCCCGCCTGCTGGCCCAGATGGCGCGCTGGCCGCGTGGCTTGCTATTGATCAGCCACGACCGCAATCTGCTGGCGCATGTGGACCAGATCGTCGAATTGTCGGCGCAGGGCTTGCGCAGCTATGGCGGCAATTACGATGTTTACGCACAGCAGCGGATACTGGAACAGGCTGGTTTTGCTGCTGCCTTGCAGTCCGAAAAGGCGGGCGCCCGCCGCGCCCAGCGCGAGGCGCAGCAGCAAATGGAACGCCAGCAAAAAAGAGTCAGCCGTGGTGAGCGGGAAGGGCGGGAAGGCAATCAAAGCAAGTTGCTGCTCGACGCAAAAAAAGAAAAAAGCCAGGATAGCCAGGGCCGCTTGCGTCTGCGCGCCGAGCAGGCACAGCAAGTGCGACGGCAACGGGTGCTGGACGCCAGCGCCCGCTGCGCGCCGGACGCTGAGCGCTTGCTGCTGGCGCCGGACAGTGTGGTGCCGAATGGCAAGCTGCTGCTGGAGTTGCGTGATCTCGTCTTGCCGCACGGCTCAGCACAGCCTTTGAACCTGCTACTCGGCGGCCCGCAACGGCTGGCCGTGACAGGAGACAATGGCAGCGGCAAGTCGACCTTGCTGCGCGTGATCGCCGGGCAACTGGCGCCGGTCAGCGGGCAATTGCGCTGCCATGCGCGGCTGGCCTGGCTGGACCAGCATGCAGGCGGCCAGGATGGCGACCTGAGTGCCATACAGCGTTTGCAGGCACGCAATAGTGTGCTGGCGGAAGGCGAATTGCGCACGCGGCTGGCGCTGCTGGGCATGGCGGGAGCGCGCGCCACCGTGCCCAGCCGTTTGCTGAGCGGTGGCGAGCGCATGAAAGTGGCGCTGGCGGCGGAACTGTATGCGCATACTCCGCCGCAATTGCTATTGCTCGATGAACCCGATAACCACCTGGACCTGGCCAGCTTGCAGGCCTTGGCGCACATGCTGCGCTTGTACCGGGGCGCCTTGCTGGTGGTGTCGCACGACCAGGCATTCTTGCAGGAATTGCTGCTCGACGATCAGCACCTGCATTTGCAGCCTGGCGCCCATGGCAGGTGCCATAAAGCAACACTTTGATGCGCGTATCCGTGCTGGATTCGCTTTGATTGTCGGTATAATCCACTGAATAACCGAGCTTATTTGTGAACTAAAACTGGCGTTTCACCAATATGATGTTATTTAGTATTGCTCGGTTGTCATTTATATTGTTTCTTGGAGAAATAGCATGTCGTTTTACGAAAAACTCAAAGCCCTCAACATCGAATTGCCAGTCGTTGCCGCGCCAGCTGCCGCGTATGTGATGCATGCGCGCACGGGCAACACCGTGTTCCTGTCCGGCCACCTGGCCAAGAAGGATGGCAAGATCTGGGTCGGCCAATTGGGTAAGGACGTGACCACCGAAGAAGGCAAAGTGGCCGCCCGCGGCATCGCCATTGAATTGATCGCCACCCTGCAAGACGCTTGCGGCGGCGACCTGAACAAAGTCAGACGCATCGTCAAGGTCATGAGCCTGGTCAATTCCACCGCCACCTTCACGGAACAGCACCTGGTCACCAACGGCGCTTCGGAACTGTTCGTGGAGGTGTTCGGCGATAGTGGCAAGCACGCCCGTTCCGCCTTTGGCGTGGCGCAAATCCCATTGGGCGCTTGCGTCGAGATCGAACTGATCGCCGAGTTAGCATAAACATCTGACCTGACGGTCTGACTACGCGCCGGCGATCACCCGCCGGCCGGCCGCCTCATTCTCCCCTGCAAGAGCGGAACCGCCACGGGGGCGGGTGTGCCGGCGCATCGAAAAAATCACGGAGACACGGTAATGAAAACGAGTGAACACAGCTTGCACCGCGGCCTGGGCGAGCGGCAGATACGCTTGATGGCGCTGGGCGCCGCGATCGGCGTGGGCCTGTTCCTGGGCTCGGGCAATGCGATCAAGATGGCCGGTCCCGGCATCATGCTGTCCTATATTATTGGTGGCGCGGTCATTTTCATGATCATGCGCGCCCTGGGCGAAATGGCCGTGCACAATCCCGTGGCCGGCTCGTTCAGCCGCTATGCACAGGATTACCTGGGCCCGTTGCAAGGTTATCTGACGGGCTGGAACTACTGGTTCCTGTGGCTGGTCACGTGCATCGCGGAAATTACCGCTGTCGCCATCTACATGAGCATCTGGTTCCCCGGCGTGCCGCACTGGATCTGGGCCCTGGCCGCCCTGGCTTCCATGGGCGCGATCAACCTGCTGGCCGTGAAAGCCTATGGTGAATTCGAATTCTGGTTTGCCCTGATCAAGGTCGTCACCATCGTGCTGATGATCATCGGCGGCGCCGGCATGATCATCTTTGGCTTCGGTAACGGTGGCGTGGCCATCGGTATTTCCAACCTGTGGACGCATGGCGGCTTCTTCCCGAATGGCGCGCAAGGCGTGCTGATGTCGCTGCAGATGGTGATGTTTGCCTACCTGGGCGTGGAAATGATCGGCCTGACGGCGGGCGAAGCGGCCAATCCAAAGAAATCGATTCCGGACGCCATCAATTCCGTGTTCTGGCGCATCCTGATTTTTTATGTGGGCGCCCTGTTCGTGATCCTGTCCATTTATCCATGGAATGAAATCGGCACCACCGGCAGTCCTTTCGTGATGACGTTTGAACGCCTGGGCATCAAGACGGCAGCCGGCATCATCAACTTCGTGGTACTGACGGCGGCCTTGTCGTCGTGCAATGGCGGCATCTTCAGCACGGGCCGCATGCTGTACAACCTGGCGCTGCAAGGCCAGGCGCCGAAGGCATTTGCGGAAACCAACGCCAGTGGCGTCCCTAGCCGCGCCATCATGGTGTCCGTGCTGGCGCTGCTGGTCGGCGTGCTGCTGAACTACCTGGTGCCGGAAAAAGTGTTTGTCTGGGTCACGTCGATTTCCACCTTCGGCGCCGTCTGGACCTGGGGCGTGATCCTGGTAACGCAGATGCAGTTCCGCAAGACCTTGAGCCCGCTGGAAATCAGGAACCTGGCCTTCCGCATGCCGTTCGCGCCGTATGGTTCCTGGATTTCGCTGGCTTTCCTGGCCCTGGTGATCGGCTTGATGGCGTATTTCCCCGATACTCGCGTGGCCCTGATCATCGGCCCGGCCTGGCTGATCCTGCTGACCGTGCTGTACTACGCACTGGGCTTGAAGCCGACCGACTTGCGCGATGAAGTGCCGCAGGGCTACGAGGCAGGCTGGCCGCCAGCCGATGCACCGCAGCATAAAAAATAAACTTATCTGAACAATCAGATCCGGGCGCGCCCCTGCTTTTGCAGCGGCGCGCTTTTTTATTTCAACTCAGCAATATTGCTCTCCTTTTGTTGCCTCTGCCCCGTTTGCAACGCCCTGCCAGCGTTGTATCCATACATCAAAGTTCTGTTTGGCTGGATCGGTGAAAGCCCTATAATCGCTTAGTTTTGAAAATGGACACGATGTTTTCCGCTTTTTGGCAGACAGGGCCGGAATGCCGATTCGTGCGTTTTCAGTGGTCATGCCGATGAGCATGTCTGATGTTGTAAGTCCGATAAGAAGAAGGATGTCTAGTGAGCCTAACCCTGGTCCAGAAACTCTGCCGCACCAAGCCGATCGATACCACGGTCGACCACGGTGAAGGCCTCAGCAGCAGCGGCTTGAGCCGCTCCATCGGCCTGTTTTCCCTGACCATGATCGGCGTGGGCGCCACCATCGGCACGGGTATTTTCTTTACCATGGTGGAAGCCGTGCCCAAGGCGGGGCCATCGGTCATCCTGTCCTTCCTGATCGCCGCCGTCACGGCCGGCCTGACGGCGCTGTGCTATGCGGAACTGTCGTTTCGCATCCCGGCGTCCGGTTCTTCCTACTCGTTTGCCTACGCCACCGTCGGTGAATTCCTGGCGTTTATCATGGCCGCCTGCCTGTTGCTGGAATATGGCTTGGCGGGCAGTGCAGTGGCCATCGGCTGGTCGTCCTACCTGAATAATTTCCTGCAAAATGCTTTCGGCTGGCATATCCCGGAAATGCTGCGTTCGCCGATGATCATCTCCGGCCCCCATGGCGTGGAATTTAATTTCGGCCATATCAACCTGCCGCCCATCTTCCTGATCGCCATGTGCGGTTTCCTGCTGTTGCGCGGCGCCAAGGAATCGGCCCTGATGAATGCCATCATGGTCTTGATCAAGCTGGCCATCCTGATCTTTTTCATCGTTATCGCATTTTCCGGTTTCAACGCCGACAACTTCTTCCCCTTTTTCAATGCCGACAATAGCAAGGGTTTTGCCGGCATGACGGGCGTGACGGCGGCGGCCGGCACCGTGTTTTTCTCGTTTATCGGCTTGGATACGGTCGCCACGGCCGGTGATGAAGTGAAAAATCCCAGGCGCAATGTGCCGCGCGGCATCCTTGGCGCCTTGCTGATCGTCACCGTGTTTTATCTGCTGGTGGCCGTGGCGGCGCTGGGCGCGCAACAGGCCAAACTGTTTGATGGCCAGGAAGCGGGCCTGGCGGTGATCCTGCAAAACGTCACCGGCCAGGCCTGGCCGGCGCTGGTATTGTCGGCTGGCGCCGTGATTTCCGTCTTCAGCGTGACCCTGGTGACGATTTACGGCCAGACGCGCATCCTGTTCGCCATCAGCCGCGACGGCCTGATTCCGAAATCGTTCCAGAAAATCCACCCACGTACCCTGGTGCCGGTCAGCAACACCATCATGGTGTGCCTGGTGGTGGCCGTGGTGGCCGGCACGGTCGATGCTACCTATCTGTGGGATATGGTCAGTATCGGCACCCTGACCGCCTTCATGGTGGTGTCGATTGCCGTACCCGTGCTGCGCCACAAGCAGGGCAGCAACCGCATCGAAGGCTTCAGCGTGCCGTTCGGCCCGTATGTAATCCCTGGCCTCAGCGTGCTCGCTTGCCTGTATATCATGCGCGATTTGCCGCACACCACGTTTGTGGTCTTCAGTGTGTGGATGGCCGTCACGGTCGCCATCTACTTCCTGTACAGCATACGGCACTCGCATCTGGGCAAAAAATAAATATGCTGTGTAGTTCCGAAACCGCCGCGCCTGCCGGCGGTTTTTTATTGATGACTGGAGTGATAGGATGAAAATAAGAACTTTGGCTGTATTGGGCAGTGTGTTGCTGGGCGCTACCGTACAGGCTGCGCCTGCGCAAACGCCTGTCTTGCGCGACTACCGCGCCGTGGCCTTGTCCGGCAATGGCCAGCGCATCGCCGCCATCGAAGCCAACAATGAAGTCAGCCAGCCCGGCGGCCAGCTGCAGCGCCCGCATGGCGCCATCATCGTACGCGACGCCGCGAATGGCGCCATCGTGCAGCAATTCGACCCCTGCGCCGTTTGTTCCTACGATAAACCGAGCTGGTCGCCAGATGGCAAGCGGCTGGCCTTTATCGGCTACGATGGCAAGGCCGGCAAGGCGAGCGTGTACCTGGCCAGCCTGGAGCAGGGCCAGTCGAAAGAATTGCTGAGTGTAAAAGGCGTGGCCAGCACGGCCCGCTGGTCTCCCGATGGCAAGCAACTGGCCTTGCTGGCTACCGTGGGGGCGCGCAAGCTGGCCGGCGCGGTGGAAGCGGGCGCGCGCCAGGTGGGGGAAGTCGGTAGCGAAGATGACGCCCAGCGCATCGGGGTGGTGCCGGCTGCTGGCGGCGAGTTGCGTTTACTGTCGCCGGCCGACACCTATGTCTATGAATACAACTGGACGCCCGATGGCCGCGGTTTTGTCGCCACGAGTGCGCAAGGCAATGGCGACAGCAACTGGTGGGTTGCCAAGCTCAGCCATATCGACGCCACCACGGGCGCCTTGCGCGTGATCGCCGCGCCCGCCATGCAAATGAATGCGCCCTCGGTGTCGCAGGACGGCAAGACGGTGGCCTTCATCGGCGGCCTGATGAGCGACTTTGGTTCGGTTGGCGGCGATATCTACACGGTACCGCTGGCGGGCGGCACGCCGCGCAACCTGACGCCCGACTATCGCGGCACCTTCAATGGTGTCGTGTGGCGCAGCAATGGTTTGCTGGCCACCGCCCTGATCGATTCGCAACTGGCGCTGGTGCCGCTCGACGCAGAAAAAGGCCCGGCAGAACCGTTCTTGCTGGGCGCCATCAGCAGCGGCGCCCTTGACGGCCGCTTGTCGTTCAGCGCCGATGGCAAGCAAGCGGCGGCCGCCCAGGAAGATTTTACGCATGCTTCCTACCTGGTGGCGGGTCCATGGCAGCAACTGAAAAAGATCACGCACGATAACGAGCATTTTTCGCCGCAAGTGAGCGTGCAGAATGTGGGCTGGAGTAATGAAGGATATAAAGTGCAGGGCTGGCTGCTGGGACCGGTGAAGGTAGAGGCTGGCAAGCAATATCCGATGATCGTCAATGTGCATGGCGGCCCGGGCGCGGCAGCTTCGCCACGTTATGTGGACGCCAGTTCGCAGATCCGCGAGTTCACCGACAAAGGTTATTTTGTGTTCCTGCCGAACCCACGCGGCAGCTTCGGCCAGGGCCAGGCATTTACGCGCGCCAACATGGCGGACTTTGGTGGCGGTGACTGGCGCGATATCCTGACCGGTATCGATGCGGCGCAAAAAGTAGCGCCCATCGATGGCCAGCGCCTGGGGCTGATCGGCCATTCCTACGGTGGCTTCATGACCATGTGGGGCGTGACGCATAGCGACCGCTTCAAGGCGGCCGTGGCCGGCGCCGGCGTGGCCAACTGGATCAGTTATTACGGCCAGAACGGGATCAACCAGTGGATGATCCCCTTCTTTGGCGCGTCCGCCTATGACAATCCGGAAGTCTACCGCCGCGCTTCGCCGATCGAATCGATCAAGGCCGCCAGGACGCCGACCCTGATCTATGTGGGCGAGCGCGACGTGGAAACCCCGGCCGCCCAGTCGCTGGAATTCTGGCATGGCTTGCGCGCCATGGGCGTGCCATCGTCGCTGTTCATCTACGACGGCGAAGGCCATGCCTTCCGCAAGCCCGAGCACCAGCGCGACTTGCGCCAGCGCACCTTGGCATGGTTCGAACGCTATCTGAAATAAGCGTCCGTCATTTGGCGCGGCGACGTAATCTGCACGATCGCCGCGCTATGAACCACGATCTTGTCCGCATCTGCCTGCAACAATCGGATGCGGCGCTGGACCAGCGGCCAGCCGGACCAGCTGGTGTCAGCGCTGGCCGGCGCTGGCTGACCAGCTAGCGGCGTGCCGATACCGGTCTTGCTGTCGAGCTGTTCCAGTGCGCGCGCGAGCGTCAAACAGATTTGCGTATGGCTGTGCGTCAACAGTGCATTGACTTGCGTCACAGGCAGTTCGTGCGCGTGGCGCCCCAGGATCGAGCGCAGCGCCGCCACATGGGCCACCAGCAAATAGTTTTGCACGATGAACAGGTTGATGTCTTCTACCGCCCGCTGTTTGCTGGCCGGTTCATCGAGCATGCGCACCAGCGCCGAGCTGAGCGCGGCCAGGCTATCCATCAGGCGCTTGCGCTCGATGCGGTAGGCAATATCATCGAAAGTTCTTCCCTGCAATAACTCGAAACTGGTTTGCATATAGGCCAGGTTGACGTTGAGTACCTGGCGCACCAGTCTGGGCAGGCTTTGATATTCCCAGCTGGCCAGCACGAAGCTGAAGACGGTGGCCACCACCGCGCCGATGAAGGTGTCGATCAGGCGTTCCGTCACCAGGTGCGGGTTGCTGGGCGCCACCAGGTGCAGCTGCAACAAGATCATCAGGCTGACGGCAATCGCCGTATAGCGGTAGCGCAGGTAAATAAAGGTGGGCATGGCGATGACGGCCAGGAACAAGATCGCCATCAGCAGCATGTCGCTGTGCACGAAACGGATCACCAGCGCCGTCAGCACGCAGCCGATGATGGTGCCGATGATGCGGTCGGCGCGGCGCTGGCGGGTCATGCTGAAGGTGGGCCGCAAGATGATGACGATGGTCAATACGATCCAGTAGCTGTGGGCCGCATACGGCAGCCAGTGGGCAATCGCCAGGCCGGCGCAGATGGCCATCGAGACGCGCAGCGCGAAGCGGAACACGGGCGACTCCATGCGCATGCTGGCAAACAGGGTGCCCAGTTCGTATTTCGGTTGCGACAGGAAGGGCGCCATGTCGGTACCGCGCCAGAATGGCACGTGCTCGGAAACTTTCTGGCTGGCTACATGCAGTTCAGCAATCATTTTCAGCAAGGCGCGTATCTTGTTGCGCTGGGCACGCAGGGGCGCCAGCGCTTCCTGCGCACTCTCCCCCCTGGCATGCAGGCGGGCGATTTCCGCTTCGATCTCGCCCCATTCCTGGTCATACTGGATATGCGCATACGAAGCGCGCTTGCGCGTGACCGCATAGGCCACGGACTCGATATCGCGCGCCGCCTTGTAGGCCAGGTCGTGCAAGGACTTCAACACGTCGGAATCGGCCAGGTGCTGGCGCAGCAGCGCGTAATCGGTGTGGGTGGACAAGATCAATTCATACAGGTCCAGCATGCAGACATGCACTTGCACCACGATGGCGTCCTTGCTGTTCTTGTGGCTGCGCAAGATCAAGTCGCGTGACGCTTGCTGGCGGTCGGCCAGGATGCTTTGGTGGCGCACCAGCTTGTTGAACTGTTCCGTCAGGTTGAAGCGCGTGTCGTAGAAATCAGCCTTGATATCGATATACGCGGCCAGTTCGAACAGGGCTTCGGCCAGCACTTGCTGCTTGATGCGGTGACGCAAGAACCAGGCCACGCCCATGGCATAGGCCAGGTAAGCGAGGCCACCCAGCATGAACAGGCCCGCATGGTGAAAAGCTTGCTGCCATGTCATGTGGTGTTCCATCGACATGGTCATGATGAACAGGGCCGCCAGTTGCAAGGGCATCGATTTCTTGCCGTACACCACCATCATGCTGGCGAAAAAGCTGACGATCACCAGCACCGCCATCAGCAGCCACGGCACTTGTGCGCACAGGCTGATGAGCAGGGTGACGGCGCTGCACAGCAGTACCGAGGACAGCATTTCATTGAATTTGTGGCGCAATGGACTGGGCATGTCCATCAATGTCGTGCACAGGGCGCCGATGCAGACCGTCATGGCGGTATCGCTGTCGCTGATGGCCAGGGTCAGCAAGGTCAGGCCGACCAGGCCGAAGGCCACCCGCAAGCCCAGGTAAAAATAGTGGCTGTAAATAAAGGTGCGCAGATTGAGTGCGTAGTGCATGGTGACCTTGTGGGCAGACGTAAAAATAAGCGCCGCATCGGGATCTCCGATGCAGCGCCGTGTTACCGCAAATCTGGCCCTGTTTTTACACTAGGGCAATGACTGGATAACGCCGCCATTCAGGCTCGGCGAAGCGCTGGCAATTTTCAAAGATAAAGTCGAGCACGGCTTCCTGATTGCTCAGCAAGGCCGGATTCGCTGCTTTCCACTCGGCAAACTTGGCTGCCAGCGCAGGTTCATCGCGCAGCAGTTCGGACGCCATGTCTTCAAACACGTAATCGGAAAACGCTTCTTTCTTCTCCAGCACGCTATTGAAGAAACCCCAGCGGAAGAAGCTGTCGTGGGCCTGCGGTTCCAGGGTTTCCACCGCGTAGCGGGCATTGTCCTGGTCCAGCGAGATGACGTAGTCGCCAGCCTGCAAGATGAATTGCCCCGTGCGCGCTTCCACTTCCACCTGCTCGTGGAACATATGGCCTTCATACGGAGTCGCTCGCGTACGCACACCGCTGATGTGGTAGTAGCGCGCCGTTACCGTCTGTTCTTCGGTGATGCGGTGCATTTCGACGCCGTTCCAGCGCAGGCGCTCGATCACTTCGCGCCAGGCTTGCGGCACCACATAGGATTTCGGCGCCGGCACCACCACATCGGCATCGAAGCGGTTGTAATAGGCGATATCGCGCTCCCACGGCTGCGAGCGGTCATACGACAGGCGCTGGTAGTCGCCCAGTACACTCGGTGTGTACTTGGCGGCATAACCCTTGAAGCGGAAGGTCGATGGTTGTGCTTCGTTCATCTTCCAGCTGACGGGCCAGGCCGCCTGCGTGCGGCCGGCCGCCTTGGCTTGCGCGCGCAGTTGCTGGATCTGTTCACCGTGCTGCACGGTAAACGCCATGGTGATGTCGAGCAGGGCGCGCATCGAGGCATAGCGGTCGGCAAACGGTTTGAGCATATGCGTTTCCGGCATGAAGCCGATGACGTTATGCAGGGCGGCAAAACCGGTCGAGAAGCGCGGTACTTCGAGGAATTCGGCGATGCCGTGGTCCGGGCTATCCTTGACAGGGTTGACGTACGGGCAAGTCGGCCAGCCAGCTTGTTCCATTTGCGCAAAGATATGCGGCAGCATGGTGTCTTGCAGGAAGGGGCCCAGGCCATTACCGAGTTTATCCGTCTGTGTGTGGATCAGGGTCATGGTGTACGGGTAGTCGGCGCCGTTGGACGTATGCGTGTCGACCATCACGTCCGGATCCCAGTTCGTCAGCAGGCGGTTGAACACTTGCGCGTTCAGGCTGTCGCACTTGATGAAATCGCGGTTCAGGTCCAGATGGCGGCTATTGCCACGGAAACCGAATTGCTCCGGGCCATCCTGGTTCACGCGCGAAGTATTGGCGCGGTTCAGGCTGCCATCGACGTTGTAGATGGGCACGAACAGCAAGACCGTCTTGCCCAGTGCGGCCAGGCGCGCCGGTTCCACGCACAGGTCGCGCACGATGGCCATGCAGGCATCGATGCCTTCCGGCTCGCCCGGGTGGATGCCGTTATTGTTGAAAAAGACGGTACGGCCTTCGCGCTTGATTTGTTCGCGGTCAAACACGCCGTCCGCACTGACGACACCAGCGTGGATGGGCACGCCCGAGTCGGACAGGCCGATCTGTTCGAAATGCAGCACTTGCGGGTAGCGTGCTGCGAGTTCTTTGTAGAAAGTAATGCATTCCAGCCAGGTCGTGGTCTGGTTATGGTTACCGAGTTCGTAAGTTGTGCGCAAATCTGATGGCATGGCGGTCTGATTCCGGAAGGCGTGAAAGCGCGCTGGGTCAGCACGCCGGTAAGGTGATTATTGTAGCACCGGCCCCCGGCCTTGATGTGTGCTGGCGCTCTGTGCTGTTAATTGTGATATGTATAGGAAATATCAACTCCAGGGAGACGCCATGTGGAGCAAAGCGGCAATGATCTTGTGCGCCAGCATGCTGGCAGCGGCCGCCAGCGCGGCGCCGCCACTCCGGTCCGAAGGCGGCAGCGTCGTGGCGGTGGCGGACGGGGCCTTGATACGCTACCGGGGCTGGTTGCTGGCACTCGACGGCGCGCAAGCCGATACGGCTGCCGATGTGCGCCTGCTGTCGGCCAGCCGCACGCAGGCGGCCAGGGTTCAGGCCGGCAAACTGCAGCGCGATTTGCCCGTGTGGGCGGCAGTTGAGCTGGCCAAGGATGGCACGCGGCTGCGCATTACTGCGCTGCCGGGGCTGGCAGCCGGCGGGCCGGCAGCCTTGCTGCTCGATTTTGGCGCCGGGGATTATCGCATCGTGATACCGGCCAGCAGCCTGGCACGGCATGAACACGGCTTGCTGGCGCAGCATTATCCGGGCGCCGACCTGGCCTTGCTGTTGCAAGAAGAAACGCGGGTGATGCTGCCGCTGGGCACTGCCAAGTTGCAGGTGTTTGGCCGGGAGCAGGCGGCGCCGTATCTATTCAGCAAAGTAAGGCGATAGACGAAAAAAAGCCACTCCCGCAGGAGTGGCTCAGCTTACAACCGCCCGTTGCCGGGCTTGTTGTTATTGTTATCAGGCAATTACTCGACGCCCATTTCTTTCAGCAGATTGTCTGCGTGATCGACGTGTTTCATGTTCCACAGGATGTAGCGCAGGTCGACCTGGATCGAACGCGTGTTGGCCTTGTTGTAGTCCCAGTCGGAAATGATCGAGTCCAGGGTGCCGTCGAATGCCAGGCCGATGAATTCGCCTTTGGCGTTCAGCGCTGCCGAACCGGAATTGCCACCGGTGATGTCCAGCGTCGCCAGGTAGTCGACTGGCACGGTTTTCAGCTTCGGATCGACGTATTTACCGAAGTCCTTGGCCTTGATCGCTGCCAGTTGTTTCGCTGGTGCATTAAACTCGCCTTCGCCGGTGGCTTTTGCCACGACGCCATTGACGGTGGTAAATGCGGTCCAGGTGGTGCCATCGGCGCCATGGTCGCGGCTGGCAACACGGCCGAAGGTCACGCGCAGGGTGCTGTTGGCGTCAGGGTAGACGGCTTGGCCCTTGCTCTTCATGTAGGCGATTTTTGCTTTCATGTAGTTGGCGTAGGTTTGCTGGATCTTGCCGGCCAGTTCTTCCTCTTCCGCTTCGTTTTTCAGCGAATCAGGGTACAGGGCAACGGCCGCCTGGATGAAGGTGTCATGGCTGGCCTGGAATTCGGCTGGCGTGCGTTTCAGCCACGCTGCGCGTTCTTCCTTGTCGCCCAGTTTGCTGCCGGCATACAGTTTGTCCAGCGCAGCGGCCAGGTCGGCTTGCGACATGCCATCCTTGATGCCGATGGCGGCGTCGAAGCTGGCGCGGCGTTGTGCTGCTGGCTCGGCGGCGTACTTGGCCAGGCTGTTCAGTACCAGCGCCTTGTCGACTTTTTCATCGTAGGTGCGCTCAACCGACGTGATGCTCGACGTCAGGCGTGGCAGGTCGCGCGTCTGGTAGCCGGACTTGCGTTCTGCATCCGGTTTGGTGCTTTCGTTGGCCAGGCGGTACAGGCTGCGTGCCGTGCTCAGCAGGCGCGGTTGCGAGTAGCCCAGGAAGAAATCGCGCTTGGTGTCCGCATCGCGCTCGGCGATCAGTTTTTCCACTTGCTCGATATCGTTCGCGTATTCCGCCTTGCGTGCCGGATTGGCGTTGACCCAGGCTTTCAGCTCTTCATGTTCCTTGGTCTTGCGTGCCAGGAAGTCGCTACCCGCGTAGGAATCGATCATGCCCTGGCGGTTTTTGTAGTAGTTGTTCACGCCAGCCACTTGACCTGCGTATTTCAGGGCAACGTCCTTGTTGTCTTTGGTTTCACGCGCGATGATGGCCAGCGTTTCGCCCGATGCTTTCACGAATGCCGGGTAGTTCCAGTCAAACGTGAACGCCACTTCCGATGGCAGGCGGTGACGGTTGGTGCGGCCCGGGTAGCCCAGCGCCATCACGAAGTCGCCTTCTTTCAAGCCATCCTTGGCCAGTTTCAGCACGTGTTTCGGGTGGTAGGGAACGTTGTCCTTGCTGTAGTCGGCCGCTTTGCCGTCTTTGCTGACGTAGGCGCGGTAGAAACCGTAGTCGCCCGTGTGGCGTGGCCACATCCAGTTATCGGTGTCGCCACCGAATTTGCCCACGCCCGCTGGCGGCGCGTGCACCAGGCGCACGTCGCGGATTTCCAGTTGCTTGATCAGGTAGAACTCCAGGCCGCCGTAGTAGGCCGACACGGTGCAGCGGAAGCCGGCATCTTTTTCGCATTCGGCGACCAGGGACTTCTGGTTTTTCTCGATCGCGTCGATGCGTGCCTTGCCTTGCAGTTTTGCCACGTCGGCGGTGATGATCTTGTCGCTGACATTGGTCACGGCCGTGGTCACGAAGATGCGGCTGCCCGGCGCGGCTGGCAATTCTTCAGCGTAGGTTTTTGCCAGGAAGCCATTGGCCAGGTAATCGTGTTCCTTGGTCGAATTGACGGCCACGCTGTTGTAGACGCAATGGTGATTGGTGGCAACCAGGCCTTCCGGCGAGACGAACGATGCCGAGCAGCCGCCCAGGCTGACGATCGCGCCCATCGGGAATTCGGTCAGCTTGGTCAGGGTAGCCGGGTCCAGTTTCAGGCCGGCCGCTTTCAATTCCTTGGCTACTTGTGGCAGCTGTTGTGGCATCCACATGCCTTCGTCGGCGTGTGCGAAGTTGCTCAGGATAGCGAGCGCAATCAGAGATTTTTTCATTCGAGTTCTGTTCTTTTACGTGTAGGGAAGTCGGAATCAGCGTGTTGCCCGGTGATAAAAGTCAGCGGGCGACATAGAGTATCCCCACCGAATCGTGACTAGTCAATCACATTTTCCGTATGGCACAGGAAATATTGGTATCAAATAGATAATGATTGTGCCTTTTTCCTAGGCAGTAATGCCCCGCCAGGGCGCATTTTTCCTTGTGGTGGCTGTGGTATTGTCCAGACAACTTCCTTGGGAGTAATAAAAAAGCCGGGACTGAGGAAGGCCCGGCTTGTTTCAGGGAAATGGGGACTTAGCGAAGTTTGCCGCGGCGTAAAAGGTTCACGATGCCCAGCAAGATGACGGCGCCCAGGAAGGAGACCAGCAGTGAAGACAGGCTGAAATTATCGTTATTGATGGTGCCCGTGCCAAACAATGGCGCCAGTAGCCAGCCGCCCAGGAAGGCGCCCACGATGCCGACCACGATATTGAGGAAGATGCCTTGTTGCGCATCGGTTTTCATGACCATGCTGGCTAGCCAGCCGATCACACCGCCGATGACGATCCAGATAATGAAGTTCATATACTCCTCCGAGGGATGGTGAAGATGAGGACAATGGTGAAAACGCTGATACCGATGCTAGTCTGGTAGTGATTTGATATTGATGCCGCACGATAGGGAAATGCGGCAAAAAAAGCCCGCCTGGCTGCGGGCAGCGAGGCGGGCTTTGATACAGCAAGCAGGTAAAAACTAGTCTGCCTTGATGGCTTCTACCTGAATTGCCAGTTTGACTTCCGGCGAGAACGCCGGCATGCCGTAGTTCAGGCCAAAGTCGCTGCGCTTGAATTGGGCCGTTGCATTGGCGCCGCACACTTCGCGCTTGAAGCGTGGATTGACCGCGCATTTGAAACGGTCCAGCGTCAACGTCACGGGCTTGGTGACACCCAGCAAGGTCAGTTCGCCATCGACTTCGGTCAATTGATCGCCGTTGAATTTGAACGATTTGCTCTTGTACGTGATTTCAGGGAATTTTTCGACGTTGAACATTTCCGCTTTTTTCGCGTGCGCGTTCATCGCTTCGAGGCCGAAATCGATGGAGTTGGCATCGATCACGATGTCCAGGCTACCCGTCTTGGCGGCGCGGTCCAGCGTGACGGTGCCCTTGGTCTTGTCGAACTTGCCGCGCCAGAAAGACATGCCGCCGTGGTCCGCTTCGAAGCTGGGATAAGTGTGGGTCGGGTCGATGTTATACGTATCGGCGGCCATGGCCGAACCCGCGCTGGCGGCTGCCAGCATGGCGATCATCAAGTGCTTGAATTTCATGGATATCCTAGGATTGAACAGTTTTTGGGTCTGAAAATAAGTAAGTCTTGAAAAGCGTTCAGGACAAGGCGCCTTGCCGCAGGCAGTACGAACGTACGGCCAGGCGCCGTCATGGACGGTGGATCAAGTCTAAATGCGCAAGTCTTACTGAGTTACAACGTGGAATTTGATGGTTACCTCGTCGGCGACCATGCTGGTGTCTTTCCACTCGCCTTCACCGATGTTGTAGGTCAGGCGCTTGATCGGCAGCACGCCGTCAAACGTGTATTTGCCGCCATCGGCTTTTACGCTCAGCGGGAAGGTCACGTCGGTGGCCTTGCCCTTGATATTGAGCTTGCCCGTCACCGTCAGCTTGCCGGCGCCGGCAGCCTTGATGCTGCTCGAGACAAAGGTGGCTTTCGGGAACTGGGCGGCATTGAACCATTCTTTCTTCGCCACTTCCTTGTTGTATTCCGGATCGCCGATATCGATGCTGGCCGTTTCGATCTCTACCGTGGCCTTCGAGGCGTCCGGCGTGGCCGGGTTGTAATCGATGGCGGCGGTAAATTTCTTGAACTTCGCTTCCACCGGTACATTCATTTGCTTGAAGGTGGCCGATACGCTGCTCTTGGTCGTATCGGCTTTCAGCAGGGTGGCGGCGGTGGCGGCGAGGGACAGGCCCATCAGGGAGGCCAGTGCGACTTTATGGGTGAGTTTCATCGTGAGTTTCCTGGGTAGTCAGTAAGCAAGAGTGGGGGCTGGGATTATTAAGGATTACGGCAGCATGCGCTTGAGCACGCCGTCGCGGTCGATGAACTGGTGCTTGAGCGCGGCCAGTACGTGAGCGGCCACGGCAGCAGCCATCGTCATGTTAAGAACATAATGGATTTCTTTTAACAGGGGCTTAAGCTCCGGGTTCGGTCCCATGAAGACAGGCAACTGGAACAGACCCAGGTACACCACGGGCACGCCGGCAGCCAGGGTGTACAGATAACCGGAGACAGGCACGGCGAAGATCAGGATATACAGCAGGATGTGCATGCCATCGGCCGCTTTCTTTTGCCAGGTAGCCATGCTGGCCGGGTGCGGTGGCGGCACGTTGGCTTTGCGCCACAGCAAGCGGATGGCAGCAATCGCCAGCACCGTTACGCCTAGCCATTTATGCCAGGAAAAGTATTTCAGTTTCGCGGGAGTCAGGCCCGGAATGTCGGTCATGACCAGGCCCAGGGTGAACGCGCTGATGATGAGCAGGGCGGTCAGCCAGTGCAGGATGATGGCAGTGGTGGTGTAGCGTTGCATCGGTGGCTCTCTTGAAATAGTACGTGTTAGGACTAATTCGGCCTAATATACCAAAGAAAAGCAAATTGCGCTGCGTGCTGGAGATTCTACAAGAAAGACTGAAAGTAAAACGCCGGGCAACAAAAAATGTTGCCCGGCGGTATAAAACTGCGTGGATACGGGTAGTACAGACTGTGGCTAGGATTGCCTTAGATCGCCTTGGCCAGCTGGGCAGCGATACCGATATAGTTCGCTGGCGTCATGGTCAGCAGCACCTCTTTGGCGTCTTGCGGAATCGCCAGGCCGTTGACGAATTCCTGCAGCGCTTCCTTCGAAATACCCTTGCCGCGGGTCAGCTCTTTAAGCTGTTCGTAAGGATTTTCGATGCCGTAGCGGCGCATCACCGTCTGTACCGGCTCGGCCAGCACTTCCCAGGTGGCGTCCAGGTCTTGCGCCAGGCGCGCGTGGTTCACTTCCAGCTTGTTCAGGCCGCGCAGGCAGCTGTCGTAGGCCAGCAGGGTGTAGCCGAGGCCCACGCCGATATTGCGCAGCACGGTCGAATCGGTCAGGTCGCGCTGCAGACGCGACACCGGCAGTTTTTCCGACAGGTGTTTCAGCACGGCGTTGGCCAGGCCCAGGTTGCCTTCCGAGTTTTCAAAGTCGATCGGGTTGACCTTGTGCGGCATGGTCGACGAGCCGATTTCGCCCGCTTTCAGTTTTTGCTTGAAGTAGCCCAGCGAGACATAGGTCCAGATATCGCGGTTCAAGTCCAGCAGGATGGTGTTGGCGCGCGCGAAGGCGTCGAACAGCTCGGCCATGTAGTCGTGCGGTTCGATCTGGATCGTGTACGGGTTGAACACCAGACCCAGGCGCTGTTCGATGACGGCTTTCGAAAACGCCGGCCAGTCGAAGTGCGGGTAGGCGGACAGATGCGCGTTGTAATTGCCGACCGCGCCATTCATCTTGCCCAGGATTTCCACTTGTTCGATGCGTTTCACGGCGCGCTGCAAGCGGGCCACCACGTTCGCAAATTCCTTGCCCAGGGTGGTCGGGCTGGCCGTCTGGCCATGGGTGCGCGACAGCATCGGCACGTCGGCATTGTCGTGCGCGATCTGCGTCAGCTTGGCGATCACGCCTTGCAGCGCCGGCAGCATCACGCCATCGCGCGCCGCCTTGAGCATCATGCCGTGCGAGGTGTTGTTGATGTCTTCCGAGGTGCAGGCGAAATGGATGAATTCGGAGGCGGCCACCAGTTCCGGCACGTCCGCCACTTGTTCTTTCAACCAGTATTCGACGGCCTTGACGTCATGGTTGGTGACCGCTTCGATCGCCTTGATGCGGGCCGCGTCCGCTTCCGAGAACTCGGCCGCCATCTTGTCGAGCAGGGCGTTGGCTTCTGCCGAAAAAGGCTTGATTTCAGCGAAACCGGCCAAGGACAGCGCTTGCAGCCAGGAGATTTCCACTTTGACGCGGTGGTGCATGAAACCGGCTTCGGACAGGATCGGGCGCAGCGAATCGGTCTTGCCGGCGTAGCGGCCGTCGAGCGGAGACAGGGCCGACAGCGTGGAGTACGGAGTAGTAGAAGTCATGAGAGCGGACGCAAGTTAAAGAAACGGTTGGTCTGTGGTGCGCAGGGGCACTGATATAGCGATGCTGCGATGCAGGCGGCGCCACGATAAAGCGAGATTTTACCACCGCTGGCAGCGTGCCAGCCTGCCGCCTGCGGCTTTTGGACCCATCATGGGGCGCTGCGCGCCAAAATGCCGACTCCCCCGATGCTATACTGATAGTTGCTCCTTCATCATAAAGTGCCCATGAAACTGATCGGTTCCCTTCCCAGCCCGTATGTCCGCAAAGTCCGCATCGTGCTGGCAGAGAAAAAGCTCGACTATGTATTCGAGCTGGAAAACGTCTGGGTGCCCGAAACGCGCATCGCCCTGGCCAATCCGCTAGGCAAGGTGCCCTGCCTGGTGATGGAAGATGGCAGCGCGCTCATCGATTCGCGCGTGATCGTCGAATACCTCGACACGCTCACGCCCGTGTGCAAGCTGCTGCCGGCTGGCGGCAATGGCCGTGAACGGGCCGAGATCAAGTCCTGGGAAGCGCTGGCCGACGGCATCATGGACGCCGGCATATTGGCACGCCTGGAGCGCACCTTGCGTCCGCCCGAACAGCAGAGTGCGGAATGGATAGAACGCCAGCTGAGCAAGGTGACCCTGGGCCTGGCCGCGATGGAGCAGCGCCTGGGCGAACACGCGTATTGCGCCGGCAAGAACTACACCCTGGGCGACGTGGCCGTGGGCTGCGCACTGGGATGGATCAGCTTCCGCTTTCCCGAGATCGACTGGCGCAGCGACCATCCGGGCCTGGCGCGCCTGTTCGACAAACTGTCCGAGCGCCCGTCGTTCAAGGACACGCTGCCGCAGTAAGCGGTCGCGCACCAGCCCCCTCTCCATGCAAAAAAGCACCGATACCAAGGCGCAGCAGCGCCTGCAAATGGCCGACATTGCGCGCCTGGCCGGCGTGTCGACGTCGACCGTCTCGCGCGCCCTGAGCGGTAGTCCGCTGGTCAATCAAGAAACCCGCACGCGCGTGATGGAGCTGGCGCGCTCGCTCAATTACTCGATCAATATCGGCGCGCAAAACCTGCGCCTGAAACAAAACCGCACGGTGGGCGTGGTGGTGCCGTATGACGCAGCCACGCGCCAGCATCTGTCCGACCCGTTTTTCCTCGGCATGCTGGGCAGCCTGGCCGATGCGCTGACCGAGCAGGGTTTCGACATGCTCATTTCCCGCGTGGATGCGGAAACGCTGGATGCGGCGGCGCAGTCCTTCGACAGCGGGCGCGTGATCGGCATCATCCTGATCGGCCAGTGGCGCCACCATGACCAGTTGAACCAGCTGGCGGCGCGCCAGGTGCCGATCGTTGTCTGGGGCGCGCAGCTGCCGCAGCAGCTGTATTGCACGGTCGGTGGCGACAACGTGGCCGGCGGCCGGCTGGCCACCGACCATCTGCTGGCGCAAGGCCGCCGCCGCATCGCCTTCTTTGGCGACATCAACCTGCCTGAGGTGGCGCAGCGCCACCAGGGTTATCTGCAAGCGCTGGCCGCGCACGGCGTCGCGCGCGATGGAGATTTGTACGTGGCCGGTTCCTTCCTGCCGCAGGGCGGCGCGCTGGCGGTGCAGCAATTGACCGAGCGGGGCCTGGCCTTCGACGCCATCTTTGCCTGCAGCGATTTGCTGGCGATGAGCGCCATCAGCGCCTTGCGCCAGCAGGGCCTGTCGGTGCCGGAACAGGTGGCCGTGGTCGGCTACGACGATATCGAACTGGCCGCGTATTTTCACCCGCCCCTGAGCACCGTGCGCCAGCCGATGCGCGCGGCGGGGCGGGCGCTGGTGTCATCCCTGCTGGCGCTGGTCGATGGCGCGCCACTGGTCTCGCAGCAATTGCCGACCGAACTCATGGTACGTGCATCGAGCACAATGTAATCGCTGCAACCGATTGCAATAACCCTCAATTTTTTCTGATATTTCATGTTGCGCCGCAACATGAAAATCTTGCCATTTCCAGCAATGGCGCTCATTTCCCCTAGGTGAATCTGCTCGATTTTGCGTAAAAACAACGCAAATCCCATGTTGCGGCGCTTATATGCAATCGATTGCAATAAATTTTCATTCGATGAATAATGGCGTACCTGTCCAGCGTTTGCGCCTGCTGCGTAGCGGACTGGACTAATAACAGGGGCTGCCCCGATGCAGCCACGCACAACACCGGAGACAAAGATGGACACACGTATTGCCAAATTGGGCTGCATGGCTGCGGCCGTCGCAGTCGCGATGCTGCAGATGGGCGCCGCGCAGGCGCAGCAAACCACCGATACAGAATCTGCCAAACCCGCTGCCGCACCCGCAGCCACGCCAGCTGCCCCCACCACACCGACCGATGGCCTGAACCTGGAGCGCGTGGTCGTCACCGGCACTGCCGTGGGGGCGTCGAAAATGAAGTCGAGTAACTCGGTCAGCACCATGGAGCTCGACACCATCCTCAATAACGCGCCTACCAGCGCGGCGGAAGTCTTGCGCGCGGTGCCAGGCTTGCGCGCCGAATCGTCGGGCGGCGAGGGCAATGCCAACATTACCGTGCGCGGCTTGCCGATTTCCGCCGGCGGTTCGCGCTACGTGCAAATGCAGGAAGACGGCTTGCCGGTGCTGCAATTTGGCGACTTCAATTTCGCCACGCCCGACAGCTTCGTCAAGATCGACGGCACGCTCGACCACCTGGAAGTGGTGCGCGGTGGCGCCGCCTCGACCCTGGCCACCAACTCGCCGGGCGGCATCATCAACTTCATCAGCAAGAATGGCGAAGATAAAGGCGGCAGCATCGGCATCAGCCGTGGCGTGGGTTACGATGAAACGCGCGTCGACTTCGATTATGGCGGCCAGATTTCCGACCGCACGCGCTACTTCATCGGCGGCTCCTACCGTACCGGCGAAGGCATCCGCCATACGGGCGTCAACAGCGAAGACGGCGGCCAGGTGCGCGGCAACATCACGCATGAATTCGACAATGGTTTTGTGCGCGTCTCGTTCAAGCACCTCGATGACAAATCGCCGACTGCGTTGCCGGTTCCCGTGCAAGTGACGAATGGCCAGATTTCCACCATTCCCGGCATCGACCCGCGCACGGCCAGCTTCTATTCGCCGTACTGGGTACCGGACGTGGTGCTGAACAAGGACAACAGCCATAGCGCCACCAATGTCAACGATGGCCTGCGCGTGCGCAGCGATTCGATCGGCCTGGAATCGTCGTTCAACCTGGGCAATGGCTGGAAGCTCAGCGAAAACTTCCGCACCTCGCAAAACTCGGGCCGCTTCACGGGCGTCTTCGCCGGCGATAACGGCCAGGTCGGCAATTATATTTTCGCCAGCGGGCCCAATGCGGGCCAGGCCTACAATGGCCGCGCGTTTTCCGCCGTGGTGTTCAACACCTCGATCGACAAGGTGGGCAATACCCTGAGCGACACCAAGCTGGCCAAGACGTTTGAACTCAGCGGCGGCAAGCTGACCACCACCGCCGGCCTGTATCTGTCTGATCAAAAACTGGGCCTGACCTGGAACTTCAACCAGTACCTGATGCAGGCGACGGGCGATAAACCTGCGCTGCTGCAAACGGCCAGCGCCACGCCAGGCCTGGAAGGCCCGGCGTTTGGCGCCTGCTGCTCGCGCGCCATCGATGTCGATTACAAGACCACCTCGCCCTACCTGAACCTGGGCTGGGAAAGCGGCCCGCTGAACTTCGACGCCAGCGTGCGCCAGGACCGCCAGCGCGCCAGCGGCACGGCCAATATCGCCACTGCCAATGCCAGCGGCGCTTTGCAGTATCAGCCAGGCACGGTGGAGCGCGTCGATTACTCGCTCAACCACACCTCGTATTCGGTGGGCGGCAATTACCAACTGCAGAAAAACTTGGCCGTGTTTGCCCGCGTCAGCGAAGGCGTGGCCTTCAATGCCGACCGCATCCTGTTCGGCACGCCGCTCGACGGCAGCGCGCCCGTCAACATCAACACCGTCAAGCAAATCGAAGGCGGCGTGAAATGGCGCCAGGGTCCGGTCAGCGCCTTCGTGACCGTGTTCCAGGCGAAAACCAAGGAAAGCAACTACGAGGCGACCACCCAGATCAGCACTGCCAACGATTACGACGCCAAGGGCGTGGAACTGGAAACGGCATACAGCGCCGGCGCCTTCCACATCACGGGCGGCCTGACCTACACCCATGCGCGCATTACGGGCACGGCCCCTGGTGATGAATCGGTAATCGGCAACAGCCCACGCCGCCAGGCGCCGGTGGTGTACCAGCTGGCGCCGACCTATGAAATGGGTAAGGCCACCTTTGGCGCCACTTATATCGGCACGGGTAAATCGTGGGGCGACGATGCGCACACCATCATCCTGCCCGCTTACCAGGTACTGAACGCCTTCATCAATTACCAGCTCACGCCGCAAACCCAGGTCTCGCTGAGCGCCAACAATCTGCTCGACAAGATCGGCTACACGGAAGTGGAAAGCGATGGCCATGCGGCCCGTTCGATCACGGGCCGTTCCGCCAAGGTCAGCCTGAAATATACGTTTTAAAAACTGTTTTAAAAACCCGTTCTACACTGGATCGCACTTATGATGTCTGACCTGACGCCGCTTGAGCGTTTGCTGGAACCCTTGCCTGCCGAGTTGCGCGCCGAGGCGGCGCGCCGCTACACACGGCATGAGTCCGTGCTGTTCGAACGCCTGGCGCGGCTGTACGGTGGCCGCCGCGATTTCCTGCCCTGGTTTTGCGACCTGATGGAAAACCTGGGCCGGCTGCATGCGGCCCGTCCGGCGGCGCTGCTGCAGCTGGACGCCGAACGGCTACTCAAGCCGGACTGGTTTGCCAACCAGGCCATGCTGGGCTACAGCAGTTATGTGCAGCGCTTTGGCGGCAGCCTGAATGGCGTGGCGGAGCGCATCCCACACTTGCGTGAACTGGGGGTGACGTATCTGCATCTGCTGCCATTCCTGCGGCCGCGCGCCGGTGAAAGCGATGGCGGTTTTGCGGTGGCCAGTTTCGATGAAGTCGATCCTGACCTGGGCAGCAATGCCGACCTGGAGTCCCTCACGGCGCAATTGCGTGCGTCGGGCATCAGCCTGTGCTCGGACCTGATCCTGAACCACGTGGCCGACGACCATGCGTGGGCGCTGGGCGCAAAAAATGGGGATCCGCTGCTGCGCGAATTTTTCCATACCTTCCCGGACCGCGGCATGCCGGACCGCTACGAAGCGACCTTGGGGCAAATCTTCCCGCAGGCCGCGCCCGGTAATTTCACGTTTGATGCTGCCTTGCAGCGCTGGGTCTGGACCACGTTTTATCCGTATCAATGGGACTTGAACTACGCCAATCCGGCCGTGTTTACCGCGATGGTATCAGCCATGCTGGGCCTGGCCAACCGGGGCGTGGAAGTGTTCCGTCTCGACTCCACCGCCTTCTTGTGGAAGCGCGAGGGGACCGATTGCATGAACCAGCCGGAAGCGCATTGGCTGCTGCAAGCCATGCGCGCCATCGTCGACATCGTGGCGCCTGGCGTGCTGATGAAGGCGGAAGCCATCGTCGCCACGCCGAAATTGCCCGCGTATTTTGGCAGCGACGCGGCGCCCGAATGCCATATCGCCTACCACAGCAGCCTGATGGCGGCGGGCTGGGGCGCGCTGGCCGAGCAGAATACGGCGCTGCTGCGGGCAGTGGTGCAAGCCACGCCGCCGTTGCCGCCATCGGCATGCTGGCTCAGTTATGTGCGCTGCCATGACGACATCGGCTGGAACGTGCTGTTGAATGAAGCGGGTGCCGATGGCCCGGCGCGGCTGGCGCGCATCGCCGGTTTTTTCGCGGGCGCCAACGGCAGTTATGCGCGCGGCGACGCCTTCCAGAGCAGCAGCGTCGACAAGGCGCATGGCAGCAATGGCATGGCCGCCTCCTTGAGCGGCCTGGAAAGCGCAGCCGATACGCAGCAGACCGAGCTGGCGCTGCGCCGCCTGTTGCTGCTGCACGGCCTGGCCCTCAGCTTCGGCGCCTTGCCGATGCTGTACATGGGCGATGAACTGGGCATGACGAATGACTATGCCTATATCCAGCGGCCCGACCGGGCGATGGATAGCCGCTGGCTGCAGCGCCCGCCGTTTGACGACAGTCTGCTGGCCTTGCGCCACGACAGGGACAGCGTCACGGGACGGCTGTTTTCAGGCCTGCGCCAGTTGATCGCCTTGCGCAGCCGGCACGATGCGCTGGCCGCCGATGCGCCGCGTACCTTGCTGCCTTCCCGTGATGGCGCCGTGCTGGCGCTGATGCGTGGCCCGGATTTTCTGAACCTGAGCAATTTCAGCGGTGACAGCGTGGCGTGCGACTTGCCCGCAGGCCGCTGGCGCGATGGTGTCACCGGCACAGAACTGGCCGGCAAGGCGAGCTTGCCACCATGGGCTATGCTGTGGCTTGAGCGTCTCTCTGAAACACCTAATTAAACCTACTGCGCGTCGCGATTTACGGCCTGCGATGCTCACTGTGCATGCGCACAGCTCCGCTTCTCAGCCGTAACTCTCATCCGCTCGCTACGGTTTTATTAGGTGTCGATAATTATTGGGAAAATATATGAGCGCCAAGGGATATACGACGACGCTGCACAAACCGCATCTGTCGTTCTGGCAGATCGTCAATATGAACATCGGATTCTTCGGCATCCAGTTCAGCTTTGGCCTGCAGCAAAGCAGCATGAGCCCGATCTACAACTACCTGGGCGCCGATGCGGCCAGCCTGCCGTATCTGTGGCTGGCCGGTCCCATGACGGGGCTGCTGGTGCAGCCGATCATCGGCGCCATGAGCGACCGCACCGTGACGCGCTGGGGCCGGCGCACGCCGTACTTTTTGATCGGCGCCATCCTGTGCAGCCTCGGCCTGCTGGCCATGCCCTTCAGCCCGACCCTGTGGATGGCGGCCAGCCTGTTGTGGATACTCGACGCGGCCAATAACGTGACGATGGAGCCGTACCGCGCTTTCGTCAGCGACAAGCTCGATAAAAAACAGCACTCGATCGGCTTCCTGACCCAGAGCGCGTTCACGGGGCTGGGGCAGACGCTGGCCTACCTGACGCCATCGTTATTGGTCTTGTTCGGCATGAACAAGGATGCCGTCAACAGCAGCCATATCCCGCATATCGTGATCGTCGCCTTCATGATCGGCGCCTTCTTTTCCATCGCCTCGGTGCTGTGGACCTTGAAGACGGCGCCGGAACACCCGTTGACGCCGGAAGAGCTGCAAGAGATCCGCGCGCGGCCGCCGGGCTGGCGCCATATGCTGGGCGATATCGTGCTGGCCGTGCGTGAAATGCCGCCCACCATGAAGCAGCTGGCGGTGGTGAAATTGTTCCAGTGGTATGCGCTGTTCTGCTATTGGCAGTACATCACCCTGTCGCTGTCGACCACCATGTTCCACACCACCGATCCGGCTTCGCAGGGCTTTCGCGATGCGGGCTTGCTGACGGGGCAGGTGGGCGCGTTCTATAACTTCATCGCCTTTATTGCGGCCTTTGCGCTGGTGCCATTTACGCGCCGCTTCGGCCC
Source organism: Janthinobacterium sp. Mn2066 (assembly GCF_049319705.1). Lineage (NCBI taxonomy): Bacteria > Pseudomonadati > Pseudomonadota > Betaproteobacteria > Burkholderiales > Oxalobacteraceae > Janthinobacterium > Janthinobacterium sp. Mn2066. The sequence goes on from NZ_JBMOUF010000003.1 coordinate 83,241, forward strand.
GAAGATCATGCACAGCGTGTGCCTGACAGCGGCCGGCATCGGCATGCTGTGCCTGCCCTTGATCCATAGCGAGGCGCTGCTGTTGCTGCCGATGGTAGGCATCGGCCTGGCGTGGGCCAGCATCATGGGCAATCCCTACATCATGCTGGCCGGCAGCATTCCGCCCGAGCGTACGGGAGTCTACATGGGCATCTTCAATATGTTCATCGTGATCCCGATGATCATCCAGATTTTTACCTTGCCGCTGTATTACCACAGCTGGCTGGGCGGCAATCCGGAAAACGTGATCCGCCTGGCGGGCGCGCTGCTGCTGTGCGCGGCCGTGACCGTGCTGTTCGTCAAGCTGAAGGCGGCAGCGCGGCAGGCGTAAAAAAACCGGCATTGAGCCGGTTTTTTCTGCGCGTCTGACAGGCGCGAGGATTATTCCTCGACAGCCATCTGGCTTTGCAGGTAGTTCTGGATGCCGATCTTGGCGATCAGGTCGATCTGCGTTTCCAGCCAGTCGATATGCTCTTCCGTGTCTTCCAGGATCATCAGGAACAGGTCGCGCGACACATAGTCGCCCGCTTTTTCGCAGGTGGCGATGCCTTCCTTGACGGTGGCGTGCGCAGCGCGTTCCAGTTTCAGGTCGCATTCCAGCATTTCCGGCGTGTTTTCACCGATCAGCAGCTTGTGCAGCGCTTGCAGGTTAGGCAGGCCGTCGAGCATCAGGATGCGGTCGATCAGCTTGTCGGCGTGTTTCATTTCGCCGATCGATTCTTCGTATTCTTTCTTGCCCAGTTTTTCCAGGCCCCAGTGCTTGTACATGCGTGCATGCAGGAAGTACTGATTGATGGCGGACAGTTCGTTGGTGAGCTGTGCGTTGAGCAAGCGGATGACTTCTTTATCGCCCTTCATGGCATTTCCTTTGTTCTGTGCTGCGTTCGATGATGAAACCGGCTGCTGTGGCGGCCGCTGCTGGGTGGCGCATGGGCTGCCTGGCGGCGCATCGTGCACCGGTTTCGCTATGCCCGCATGATAACGCAAAATCTTGCGCGTTTTTGATCTAAAACGACGATTTTCCGTCTTTTTAACGTAAATAACGTGCGAATAAAACCCATTCTCAAGTAATTGGCCACATTTCACCAATTTAAATTTGTTAAAGAAAATGAGGGATATTCTCATTTGCGTTTATGGCAACTTGATGGCAACTTTTTTGTGTCATCGCTGGCAATGGCAAATGCGAACCGTGAGCATTTTCTTGCCCTTTCCCGTGTTCGCAGCCCCCCTCGAATGCGATAATCACAGGGCGATGTTTCTACAAAGGATAGCAAGATGATGCTGCATATTCCTGGCGTATTGACGCCAGAGCAGGTGACGCAATTTCGCCAGCGCCTGGCGCAGACGGACTGGGTCGATGGCCGCGCCAGCGTGGGAGCGCAAGGGGCGCAGGTCAAGCGCAACCGCCAGCTGGCGGAAGGCTCGCCGCTGGCGCTGGAACTGGGGGAAATCGTCAGCCGCACCCTGATGAATAATCCGCTGTTTTTCGCCGCCGTGCTGCCGCTGCGCATCCTGCCGCCATTCTTCAACAGCTACGCGGGCGGCGAGCATTATGGCTTGCATATCGATGGCGCCATCCGCACGCCGAAAGGCGGCATGCAATCGATGCGCGCCGATGTCTCGTCGACCCTGTTCCTCAGCGAACCCGATGAATATGAAGGAGGTGAACTGGTGGTGGTGGACTCGTATGGCACGCATGAAGTCAAGCTGCCGGCCGGCGATCTGATCGTCTATCCGTCCAGCAGCGTGCACAAGGTGCTGCCCGTCACCAGCGGTGAACGCATCTGCTCTTTCCTGTGGACCCAGAGCATGGTGCGCGATGACTGGAAACGCTCGATGCTGTTTGAGCTGGACCAGAATATCCAGCAAGTGCGCGGCGCCCATGGCGATTCGGAAGCGACGGTGGGGCTGACCGGCCATTACCACAATCTTTTACGCATGTGGGCCGAGTTATAAGGTGAAACGGGCGGGGCGTGCGCTCAAATGCGCATGCAAAAAAAAGTCTGCCGGGCCCGGGGATGTAGGCTGGCAGACTTGAAACAAGCAAATCGCTTGACAGAAACAGTGAAAAAAACAGGGCGCAAAAAAGCAAGCAGGGCAACAAGTTGCGATGCTTGCGGGCTGGCTGGGCGGTTGGGCCACCAGGGCTGGTGGCGGCGCTTGCGGGCTAGCTGAGCTGGAAGGTCAGGGGCAGCAATACGTACACGGGAACGGCCTTGCCGTTTTCTATCATCGGCTTGAACAGCGCGCGTTGCGCAGCCTGGCGGCCCGCTTCATCGAGGTTGTTGTAGCCGGTCGATTTGTGGATCAGGATTTGCTCGGGCAAGCCTTTTTCATTGATCAGCACGCGCAGTACCACGGTGCCGCTCTCGCCCAGGCGGCGCGACAGATTCGGGTAGATCAGTTGCGGCGGCTTGATGTACTCCACGCTGCTGACGGTGCGCGGCGTCGCCGGTGCTGGCGGCGAAGGCGCCGGTGTCGATGGCGCGGCCGGTGCGGTGGTGGCAACCGGCGCCGCTTCGGAGCGTGTTGGCTGCGGTGGCGTGATGGTCGGCTCGGTCGGCGCCACGGCGATCAATGGCAGCGGCGGAATAATCGCCTTGGGTGTCGGAGCGCTCAGCTCCACGGTTTTCGGTACGGCAGGTGCGGGCGGTTTCGGCGGCGCCGGTGGCGCAACGATGCTGACGGTGGTGATGGTCGGTATGGCCGCACTCACCACGCGGCTCAGCAGGCCGCTTTGAATCGCGTAGAAACCGGCGATATGCAGGACGAGGATCGCCGTCAGCGGCACCATTTTGCTGCGCTTCTTGTCGAAGGTGGCAAATTGTTGCACAGCCTGCACCGTTACAGGTGGTGGCATCATCGTCATGGCGTTCATCGCTTTCTGTTAAGTGGTCAGTACGGCGCGCGAAATGACTGTTTCGCGCAGCACGGCAGTCGCATCCAGATGCTCTTTGAGCACTTCCCGCGCACAGGTATGGCATTTGCCACAGCAGGTGGCCACGCCCAGGTCACGCCGCAATTCGGCCATGGTGGACAGGCCCAGATCGACGGCTTGACGGATTTCACGATCAGATATGTTGTTGCAGACACATACAATCATTGATGCACCTTCTGGCTAGATAAAACCTACACGGTAGAAATAATTCTTACTGGACGGCATTCTTGTTTTTGTTCTCATTTTAATGAGAATCATTATCATTACGTTTAATTGTCGCGCAAAGAACGGAACTTTGCAAGCGATTTGATGAAACGTACGTTCAAAAGCGGGCCCCGGCGGGCGACAGGGAACCGGGGCCGACACCGCATGTTTGCAGGCTTACAAGGGATTTCTCCTATGAAATGGCGATCCTGCCGCCAAATAAAAACAATTCGCATTCATGTTTATAATGCTGGTATTGTTTTGCACGGTCGCCCCCTGCATACTTCCGCGTTGGCCCGGTTGTCGGTATTCCACAACACCACAACAGGCGATGGAATACCCCTCTCTATGAACGGAATTGCCCATGACTCAAGTTCCACCCCTGATGACGCTCGATGCGCTGGCAGTCGGCCAGAGCGGCACCGTGTTACATATCACGCCGTTCGCGGCAGACCAGATGGAGGGCGGCGTCGACCTGGCCCGGCGCTTGATGGAGCTGGGATTCGTTCCCGGCGAGCATATCCGCATGCTCAAGCGCGGCATTCCCGGCGGCGATCCGCTGGCCATCAAGGTCGGTAATGCCACCTTCGCCCTGCGCCGCTTCGAGGCCGCGCTGATTACGATTCAACCGTCGATTCAACCGGAATAAATATGGGTGCCGTAGAAACTAGCGTAGGATCAGGTGTACAGAAGTCGCCGCAGCATCCACAAATCGCCCTGCTGGGCAATCCGAACTGCGGCAAGACTGCCCTGTTCAACCGTTTGACAGGCGCGCGCCAGAAAGTGGCGAACTACGCCGGCGTGACCATCGAACGCAAGGAAGGCCATTTCACTTCGCCCGCCGGCAAGCCGGTGCGCGTACTCGACTTGCCGGGCGCTTACAGCCTGTCCGCCACCACCCCCGATGAAGCGATCACGCGCGACGTGGTCGGTGGCATGCGCAAGGGCGACCCCCGTCCCGACGCCATCATCTGCGTGGTCGACGCCACCAATTTGCGCCTGAACCTGCGCCTGGTGCTGGAAGTCCAGCGCCTGGGCCTGCCGATGCTGCTGTCGCTGAACATGACCGACGTGGCGCGCAAGCGCGGCATGGTGATCGACGCGGCCCGCCTGTCCCAGGAACTGGGCATGCCCGTGGTCGAGACGGTCGCGGTGCAGCACGATGGTGAAAAGGCCCTGCTCGCAGCGATCGACGCCATGCTGCCTTTGCCGCAGGTGGACGCCAAGCCGCTGTCGGCGATCGACGCCGTGCCGGTCGAAGAAACGCAGCGCGAAGTGCGCCGCATCCTGTCCATCGTCAGCAATGACGTGCGCGACAGCGGCAACCTGACGGAAAAAATCGACAATGTGGTGCTGCACCCGGTGTTCGGCCCGATCATCCTGGCCGTGCTGATGTTCCTGATCTTCCAGGCCGTGTTTACCTGGGCCACCACGCCGATGGACATGATCACCGACGGCATGGGCCAGCTGGGCGCCCTGCTGACGGCACATATGCCTGACGGTTACCTGAAAAGCTTGCTGGTCGAAGGCGTGATCGGCGGCGCCGGCAGCGTGCTGGTATTCCTGCCGCAAATCCTGATCCTGTTCTTCTTTATTCTTAGCCTCGAAGACTGCGGCTACCTGCCGCGCGCGGCCTTTTTGCTGGACCGCATGATGGGCGGCGTGGGCTTGTCCGGCCGCGCCTTCATTCCGCTGCTGTCGAGCTTTGCCTGCGCGATTCCCGGCGTGATGGCGGCGCGCACCATCCAGAACCCGCGCGACCGCCTGGTCACCATCATGATTGCGCCCTTGATGACGTGTTCGGCGCGCCTGCCCGTGTATGCCCTGATCATTGCCGCCTTCATTCCGGAACGCCAGGTGTGGGGTTTCCTCAGCCTGCAAGGCCTGGTGCTGTTTACCTTGTACTTCGCCGGCATCGTGTCGGCCATGGCCGTGGCCTGGATCATGAAGCGCGGCATGGGCACCGGCGGCAAGCAGGCGCTGTTGCTGGAACTGCCAAGCTATCACTGGCCGCATCTGCGCAACCTGGCCGTGAGCCTGTGGGAGCGCGCCAAGATCTTCCTGACGCGCGTCGGTACCATCATCCTGACCCTGATGATCATCCTGTGGTTCCTCAGCACCTTCCCTGGTCCGCCGGACCACGCCACCCATCCGCCTATCTACTACAGCATGGCAGGTATCCTGGGCCGTGGCCTGGAAGTGATCTTTGCGCCTATCGGTTTCAACTGGCAGATCTGCATTGCGCTGGTGCCGGGCATGGCCGCGCGCGAAGTGGCGGTCGGCGCCCTGGGCACCGTGTATGCGCTGTCGCAAACGGGCGATTCGCTGGCCACCGCACTGAGCCCCTTGATTTCCCAATCGTGGCCACTGTCCACCGCCTTGTCGCTGCTGGCCTGGTATGTGTTTGCGCCACAGTGTCTGTCGACCTTGTCGGTGGTCAAGCGTGAAACGGGCGGCTGGCGTTATCCACTGATCATGGCCGGCTATATGTTTGCGCTGGCCTACGGCGCGTCCTTCATTACCTACCGCGTCGCCCTCATGTTCGGAGCCTAGGAGCTAATTATGTGGCAAACCATTATCGTCGCCCTGATCGTCGCAGCCGCCATGCTACATTTTTCAACCAAGTATCTGCCGGCCGGCGTGCGCCGCGCCATCGTGCGTGGCCTGGTGCGCTGCGGTCTCGATGAGGCGAAGATGTCGAACCTCTTCAAGGTCGCGCCAGGCTGCGGCAGCGGTTGCGGTTCCTGCGGTTCCTGCGATACGCCTGAACCGCCGGCGAACACGCCGCCCGCCGATGGCAGCACCAAGCGCGTCATCATGATGCACGTGCAGCGCTAGTCGCCTTCAGGGGTGCGCTGATACCAGGTAGAGGCGCACCAATGCACGTATCTCCGCCAGCAGCATCCTGCGCATGGCGGGTTTTTCATCGCTGGCAGTCGTGATCCCCTTGAGAAGATGCAGGACGACGACTGCCGCGACCTTCGATTTCGCCGGCGTCAGGCCGTGCAGCGCCTTGCGCAGTATTGCCGCCATGCCATCGCGCATGGCGGCGCGAAATTGAAGCCGGCCTTCCTCGCGCCCGCCGCGCTCCTCCACCAGGCTAATGGCAAAGCTGCGCTGCGACTGCAGCGCAAGCATGAAATCCACCAATGCATCGGCCACGCCATCGGTGCCCATGCCCGATACTGTTTGTTCCAGTTCAGCCAAACCGCTGATGACCTGCTGCGTGTACTGCAGCAGCAGCGCATCGGCCAGTGATTCTTTGGACGGAAAGAAGCGGTACAGCGAGCCGATGGCCGTTCCCGAGCGCGCTGCGATCTCGGTCATCGTCGCGCCCTCAAACCCTTTTTCCATGAATATGTCGGCGCCCGCCTCGATGATGGCGGCGACGCGCAGATGACCGCGCTGTCTTTTTGGCGCTTGCGCGCCCGTGACTGGTAAATTTGGCATAAGTCGGAAGGTGCGCTGCGCGTGCAACGCGAAAGGTAGTTGTAAATATGAGAGATGATCCTCTCATATTTTGCAGCATAGCGAAAGCAGCGGAAAGACGGGTGTACGCCATGCAACTAATAAAGTTCGGTTGAGATATGCGAGGATATCCTCTACAATCCAGTTATGCGAATATATCCTCGCATAACTGGATTGCCGTTATGACCTGTTTTTCTTACTCTGACAGAGGTACTGCATGCACTACATCGCACTGTTGTTGACCGGAGCATTACTCTGCAATTGCATCCCGCACCTGGCAAGCGGGCTGAGAGGCGAATGGTTTCCCACGCCCTTCGCCACGCCCAGGGGCGTCGGGCGTTCATCACCGCTGCTCAATTTTATCTGGGGCACGGCCAATGGCGTGGCTGGCGGACTTCTGCTGGCTCATCAAGGCATGCCGGCGGCCATCAGCCCCGCATCACTCTGCCTCCTGCTCGGCTTCCTCGCCATGGGCGGATATCTGTCGCGCCACTTTGGCAAGGTGCGCCTATCGTCGCAATGGCATGGATGATGGGGGCTGGCGGGTAGCCACGAGCGGCTGCCTGCGCTACACTGGGTACTTCCGCATCTGACGCATCTGACAAGGAGTGGCAATGGCGATACTACTGACGTTCATGTTTCTGTTTGCGATTGCCACCTGGCTGCTGGCCACATGGCGTGGCCGGCGCGGCGGCGTGTGGTTCGGCATCGGCCTGTTCCTGGGGCCGTTCGCCTTGCTGGCGGTGGCGACCTTGCCGGCCGTAGCGCAGCGCTGAATCCCGGTCCGGCACATAAAAAAACCCGCAGTTGCGGGTTTTTTTACGCCTGCAAGCAAGATGGCTTATGCCTTGCCAGCCAGTTTTTCCACCACCGGCGCCAGCGCGGCCGGACGGCAGCCGAACGACGCCAAACGGCCCTGTGCGTCGGGCGCCAGGTCCAGGTCGTAGGGCAGGCGGCCCGCCACCAGCCACAGTTTGTCGTGCGGCAGGGCGCCCACCAGGCGGCGCTGGCCGTCGACGAACATGGCATTGTACGTCTGCAGCACGATTTGCTGCGCGCCCTGGGCGAAGGCGATGGCGGCATCGACTTCATCGTCCAGCGCTTCGGCCGACAGCGCATATTCGCGCACGTCCAGTCCCGCTTCCAGCAGCGCCGGCAGCATGGAGCTGCGCGCTTCCTTGTTGCGGCCCAGCGCCACCTCATCGATTTCGCTGCGCGAACGCACTTCCACCGTCAGCAGGGTGACGGGCTGGCTGGCGTCCAGTGCCCGGAAAGTACCTTGCACGCGCAGCGCCGCCTTTTGCAGTTTGTGTGACAGGGCCATCGCTTCCGGCTGCATCAGCGCCGGTGGCGCCACCGGGCGTTCGCGCCAGTCCTGCACTGCCTGCACGCGCTTGAGTTCAGCGATGCGCGCCAGCGCCTCATCGATGCGGGCGATCTCGATCTCGCCCTTTTCCACCGCTTGCAGCACGGCCTCGATGGCGGCGTGCTGCTGTTCTTCACGGTGCGAAATGAGGACGATGTCGGCGCCCGCCTGCAAGGTGGCAATCGCGCCCTTCGGAATGCCGATGCCTTCCGAGATGGCGGCCATTTCCAGGCAGTCCGAAATCACCACGCCCCGGTAGCCCATTTCGCCGCGCAGCAGATCCGTCAGCACGGCCTTCGACAAGGTGGCCGGCACGCTGGTGTCGGCTTCGAAGGCAGGGAAGACTACGTGCGCAGTCATGATGGCGTCGACGCCGCCGGCAATCGCCGCGCGGAACGGCGCCAGTTCCACCGCGTGCAAACGTTCCTTATCGTGCGGCACCAGGGCCATCGCGTAGTGCGTGTCGACGGCCGTGTCGCCGTGGCCGGGGAAGTGCTTGGCCGTCACGGCAATCCCGCTGGCGCGCTGGCCGCGCATGGCGGCCGTGCCGTATTCGATGACGGTGGCGGCGTCTTCGCCATAGGCGCGCACGCCGATCACGGGGTTCAACCGGTTGTTGTTTACGTCGAGCACGGGCGCGAGCAGCATGTTGATGCCGATCTGGCGCATCTCGTCGCCGCTGACGCGGTTCATGCGTTCACAGTCTGCGACGGAACCGGCCGCCTGGAAGGCCATCGCGGCCGGAATCGGCGTGACGCCCTGTTCGATGCGCATCACCATGCCGCCTTCCTGGTCGATGGAAATGAGCAGCGGCGTGTCGGACACTTCCGCATTGATTTCCTGCAGTTCGCGGCACAGGCTTGATACCTGCGCCGGCGTGTGCACGTTGCGGCGGAACAGGATCACACCGCCCACTTTCTTTTGTCGTATCAGGGCCTTGATATGGTCGTTCGCCTGCAGGGCGTCGAAGCCCACCATGAATAACTGTCCTACCTTTTCCCGCAACTCCTGCTCCATGTTACTGCTCCTCCGTCTATGTTTTATGCTATCGATGATGAATGTGATACTACGGTCAGTCTTGCCAGTCGCGCAGGCCCAGCAACTGCTCACCCAGCGGACTCAGTTGCGCCATATGATACTTTTTTTGTTCCCACTGCCGTGGATCGCCGTGCAGGCTGTAGCCTTCCGGGGCCAGCCGTTCGCGCCATGCGCGGATGCGCCAGTCGCGCAGGGTGGTATTGTCGGGCTGCGCTGGCATCATGGAAATGTATTGTGCCAGCCTGACCTTCTCCTTCGACGTATTTTGCCGTATGCCGTGGCATAGCTTGCTATTGAAGATCAGCAGATCGCCCTTTTGCAGCGGCACCCGCACCTTTTCCAGCGCTGCCACGTCGGGCCGGTACCAGTCCCAGTTTGCCGGCTGGTCGCGCCGCCATGCGTCGTAGTTGCGGAACAGTTCAGGGATGCAGATGAAGCCGCCCACTTCCTCGTCCGTCTGGTCGCTGATGGACAGCACGCCCTGCACGTTTTGCGGGTCCGTATCGGGGTCGTAATCCCAGTGCATGAAGCTCTTGAATTCAAAGCCCGGCTCCGGCGGCAGGTTGAAATTCATGCGGTCGATCGAGACCCACAGCTTGTGCGTGCCCCACACGTCGGCAAAGGCGTCGTGGATGCGCTGCGTCTGGCGCGTGTCCCACAGATACTGATGGTGATACAGCTCGATCATGCCCGCATTAAAACTCAGTTCCGTCTTTTTCAGCAGCGACTTGGCGGGTGGATACCAGGTCGACGGATCGGCCGGATCGAGTTCCTCGAATTCCCACATCAGCTGCTCCAGGCGCGCGATCTTGTCCAGTTCCGCCGCCTGCTTGATGACGATATAACCGTTGTGGCGCCAGAAGGCCCAGTCTTCTTCGGACAGCACGCGCAGGGGGGCGTCATCGTCGCGCGTATTGAGGCGAAACGCCTGTTTGGCTACCGTCGACAGGTTGCGCGTGGCGATGCTGTTCTTGTCGATATTGTCGATTGTGTTCATGTCACGTTCCTCCGTGCTGTCAGGTCATAAGCGAGAAAATGCAGGCGGTCGAAAAATACGGGGTAGGCGCCGTCGTAGCGGCCCAGCGATACAAAGCCCTGTTTCAGGTAGATGGCAAAGGCGTCGCCCTGTTCCCATACGGCCAGCACGATGCGCGGGCTGTGTTTTTCCTGCGCCAGCGCGCGCAAGCGGGCGAACAGCGCATGGAACAGGCCCTGGCCCCGATAGCCTTCCTCGATGGCCAGGCTGGCCACGAACAGGTCGTCGGGGCGCGCATGGGCATCGATAAAGGCTTCATATTCGGCATCCATGCTGCGCATCTCGTCGCGGTAATATGAAACGGCAGGCAGCGCGGCGTAGTCGGCGATGGTGGCCGCGTTATAAAAGCCCGTGAAGCGTTCCCGGGCGTCGACCATGGCCTCGATATGCGGCAGGTAGGGATCGATATTCTGCCGCTGCTGCAGGGCCACCAGCGGCAGTCCCAGCTTGTTGGCGTAGGAGCAGTACTCCAGGTAGCTGGTGGCGAACAGCAGGGCCGCCATGCGCGCGCGCTGCGCGGGGCTGGTGGCGCTGCCGGGGATAAAGTGGATCTGTGTCGTCACTGTTGCCTCGCCCCTTCGGTATGCGCGTGGCCGCGCGTCTTGCGCCAGAAATTGCCGCGCTCGATATGTGCGGCATTCTTGCTGATCAGGTAAGCGCCGAACAGGGCGTTGACGCGGTCCAGCTTTTCATCGTCGGACAGGAAGGAATAATAATGACAGCTGGCCGGCTCCGCACGCAACTGGGGGGCATACGCCATGCGCGGCACTTCTTCGCTGCGGCAGATGTGCACCAGCCGTTCCAGTTCCATCGCGTCCTCCAGCTGCCAGCCACGCGCTTCCAGGGTGGCGATGCACGTTTCATAGCTGCGCTGCTCGTCCTGGTCCAGCGGCACGGGGGCATTGGTGAAAGCATCGACCACCAGGCGCATGCCATGCACGCCGCTGATCATGGTTTCGGTGTGCGGCTCGTGCAGCACGGAATGGGCCTGGGCGATGGCGTCGTAGCTGACCAGGCTCTCGCCCAGGCTTTCCTTCCACACGCCATAGGTGGCGTCATGCAGGGCCGTGGCGTAGCGGCGCGCCGCTTGCGGCTGCAGGCGTTTATCGGGTACATCGGATGGCATGGCCAGCAGCTTTGTGCACATCTGGCGCACGATGGCACGCACGGAGGGATCGTTCTTTTTGGCCACCAGCACGCCGTTTTCATCGTTGATCAGGTTCATCCAGCTGACCACGCAGCGCCGCAGCTTGCCGGTGCGGCCATCGCGCCGGAAATGCGTGTAGTCGGGCACCTCCGGCTTGGCCAGGAAGATGGTGGCTGATTTATACGGCATGGTATCGACGTCGACATAGATGCCGCCATATTCCTGCAGGATCAGCAGGCGGAAAAAGTCGGCCAGATTGACGAAATAACGTTGCGCATGCAAGGTGCGCAGCAAGGGCAACTGGGCCGGCGCCAGGCGCGCAGCCAGCGCTTCGAGACTGCAGACGCGGTGCACATGGCGGCCCGCCGCATAGTGGCCCAGCTGGTAGTCCGGGCCGGCATCGGGCGTAAACGCCGGGTCGCCGTGCAGTTGCGCGCCATCCCACACCCATAGCTTGAAGCCGTAATGAAAATCGTCGGCAGGCATCACGTCATCGATGGCGGCCTGCCATTGACTGACGGCTTGCGCCGCCACCGGCGGCAGGCTGCCCCCCATCCAGATGCGGTGGATCAGGCGTTCGCCATCCTCCATCTGCCGCGTGGGGATGCCCAGCAGGGAGGAGGTGCGCCGGGCGTCGAACAAATGAAAGTGCCGGCGCACCTGCTGCTGCAGTTCGGCCAGGTGGACCCGATAGCGTTCCTGCAAGGTGCGCAGCCAGGCATGGCCATTGTTCTGGCTGACATACTGCAGGCCGCAATACAGTTCCCACTTTTTGCAGGCGAGGAAATCGGACTTCAGGTTCTTCATCAATACTTCGTACTCGAGATCGAAATGCGGCATGCATGCTCCTCTCTGTCGGCGTCAGTAAAAAAGTCAGGCTCCGGAGGCGGCATGGGCCAGGCGCGCCTGCTGCGCTTCGTGGCGGCGCACGAATAGCTGCAAGCCCAGATAGATGCACACGGCCAGCGGCACATTGAACAGCGCGTAGGTGGAAATCGAATAGCCGTAGCGGTCGCACACCAGGTTGTACAGTTCCAGGCCGGCCGCGATATACACGCAGTACAAGAGGCTCATGGCCGACGAGGTCAGGCTCATCGACACGCCGGTGGCCATCAGCGACAGGCGGATCAGCGAGCCGTTGAACAGGCCGAAGCCGGCGGAAAAGACAAACATGCAGGCGATGAACAGGTGGCCGGAGTCGCGCAGCAAGCCCGCTCCCAGCAAGCCGATGATGGCCAGTGCGCCACCCTGGCGTATCAGCCGTTCCAGCTGCAGTTTTTTGCCCAGCCGCTGGATGGCCACGCTGCTGACGATAAAGCCCGTGAAGATCACGCACTGATAGACGATATAGGTGGTGTAGGACGCCTGCATATGCTCCATGACCAGCACGGGCGACAGGCCGATCCAGGCGGTGAGCGGCGTGATCGAGATGGCGGCAATAAAAATGCCGAACATGAATTTGCGGTTGCGCACGATGGTCAGGTAGCTGTCGCGCACCTTGGCCAGCTCGAATTTGCCTGGCGAGATCAGGCCGGTGGGCATGAATTTGTACAGGCCGATCCAGGCGATACTTCCCAGCAGCAGCGACACGCCAAAGATGGCTTGCCACGGCAGCACGTGGATGATGCCGCTGCCGATCACGGGGCCGATCAATGGCGCAAATACGGTGGTGTTCGACAAAATGGCGGTCAGCTTGACGGCGTCGCTGTCGTCGAACAGTTCATGGATCATGGCGTAGCCGATGAAGATGAAGCAGGAACCCATGCCCTGGAAAAAGCGCGCGATCAGGAACTGGTTGATATTGCTGACAAAAGGGATCGCCAGGGTGGCCAGCAGGAAGAGGGCGTTACCGACCAGCATCACCTTGCGCTTGCCGACCTTGTCGGCGATGGGGCCGAGGAAGATTTGCAGCATGCTGCCGCCCAGGATGTACAGGCTCAGCGAAAAACTGATGTTGCGGTTGGAGGCGTTGAAGTCTTTGACCACTTGCAGCATGGCCGGCATGATCATGTCGTTCGACAGATAGACGGTGAGCTCGTACAAGATGAAAAACATCGCGAAGTACAGCAAATGCTTTCTTTTTTCGAACATTTTTTTACCTGCAAGAGTAGTCCCAGCGATCGTCTCCCCTGCCGCACTACCCTGGAAGTGGTATTAAGGTGGCAGGATTTACCTTATATTTGGTATTTGATTGGATTCTATAATAACTCAAGTGGTTATTAGGTGGTATTAATTTTAAGCACGCGAAAACAGGCCGCCGAATGGGCAGCCAGAGCAGCAGGCTAGAGGAAGAATGCGGGGAGGAGGACTGGCAAAGGGCGCTGGGCAGCGTGGCTGCCCAGCAACAATCAGGTGAGAATTTTCAGGTGCCTAGGCTAATTGCTGGAACGACTCTGCCTGTGCCTTGGGCCAGTACAGGCCAAACACGGGCGGCAGCTGCGGCAACTGGCTAGGATCGAGTAATTGGCCTGCATCGAGGAAGGGCAGCAGGGCCGACACCAGCCGTACCTGGTTGGGCGAGATGCGCCGCACCAGGTGGTGCGGGCGCAGGTCTTGCGGGTGCTGCAGGCCGGCGGCGGCGATCAGTTCGGCCAGCGCCTTCATGGTGTTTTGATGGAAGTGGGCCACGCGGGTGATCTTGTCGCTTACCACCAGCGCGCGCTGGCGCTGCGGGTCTTGCGTGGCCACGCCGGTGGGGCAGCGGTCCGTGTGGCAGCTTTGCGACTGGATGCAGCCCAGCGCGAACATGAAGCCGCGCGCCGAATTGCACCAGTCGGCGCCCAGCGCCAGCAGGCGGGCGATGTCGAAGGCGGTGATGATCTTGCCCGAGCAGCCGATCTTGATCTTGTCGCGCAAGTTGGCGCCCACTAGCGTGTTATGCACCAGTACCAGCGCTTCCTGCAGCGGCGTGCCCACATGGTCGGTAAATTCCACAGGAGCGGCGCCCGTGCCGCCTTCGCTGCCGTCGACCACGATGAAGTCGGGCGTGATGCCGGTGGCCAGCATGGCTTTGACGATGCCGAAAAATTCCCATGGATGGCCGATCGCCAGCTTGAAACCGGTCGGCTTGCCGCCCGACAGATTGCGCAGGCGTTCAATAAAATGCAGCATTTCCAGCGGCGTGGAAAACGCACTGTGGGATGCCGGCGAGACGCAGTCCTCACCCACCATCACGCCGCGCGTGGTGGCGATTTCGATCGTCACTTTCGGCCCTGGCAGCACGCCGCCATGACCGGGCTTGGCGCCCTGCGACATTTTCAGTTCGATCATCTTGACCTGATCGGAACTGGCGTTGGCGATGAAGCGCTCTTCTGAAAAGGTGCCGTCCTGGTTGCGGCAGCCGAAGTAGCCGGAACCGATTTCCCATACCAGGTCGCCGCCGTTTTCGCGGTGGTAGGGACTGATGCTGCCTTCACCCGTGTCGTGCATGAAGCCGCCGCTGCGCGCGCCGCCGTTCAGCGCCAGGATGGCGTTGGCCGACAGTGCGCCAAAGCTCATCGCCGAGATATTGAAGACGCTGGCCGAATACGGCTTGGCGCGCGGGCAGTCCGGGTGGTTGCCGATCTCGATGCGGAAATTATGGTCCGTCACCTTGGCCGGCGCGATGGAATGGTTGATCCATTCATAGCCGGCTTCATACACATTGATCTGGGTGCCGAAAGGCTGCTTGTCGGTCTGTTCCTTGGCGCGCTGGTAGACGATGCTGCGCTGGCTGCGCGAGAACGGCGTCGCTTCCGTATCGCTCTCAAGGAAGTACTGGCGGATTTCGGGGCGGATGCTCTCGAACAGGAAGCGGAAATGGGCCAGGATGGGATAGTTGCGGCGCAGGGCGCGTTTGGTTTGCAGCATGTCGCTGATGCCCAGCAGGGTCAGCGCACCGGCCAGCACGGGCAGCCAGTAATGATCATAGAAAAACAGGGAAAGAACAAAGATGGCGGCCGTCGCAAAAAAGGTCAGGTAGCGAAATGATACAAGGTGCATGGGCACTCCGGTAAGGTCAGACTGATAATGCTGAGTGTACCGGTGATTTGCATTTCTTGCCGCCACAGCCAGGAATCAGCCCGTGGCGGATGTGCTTTTCGGCTTGCTTATTGGGCGGCGCGGATGCGTGCGATGCGCTCGGCGCTGGCCGGATGGCTGGACAAATACGGCGGTGCATCGCCCAGCTTGCCCAGGGCAACAAACACTTGCGCCAGGTGTTCCAGCGCGATGCCGTTCTGGCGCAGCATGGCGATCGCGTAGTCATCGGCTTCGCGCTCGACGTCGCGCGAATATTTCAGGTCCAGCAGCAGCGGCGGCAAGGCTGCCACTGCGGTCGACACGTCGCCGAACAACAGCGCCGCGCCAGCGCCGACGGCGGACGTCTGGATGATGCGCCGCGTCAGGTGGCGCTTTTGCAAATGCCCCAGTTCATGCGCCAGCACGCCCATGATGGCGTCGTCATCGGGCATCAGTGCCACCATTTCATCGGTCAGCACGATATCGCCGGAAGGCAGGGCAAACGCGTTCGGGCCGATTCTGCTTTTGCGGAAAACGATGCGGTGCTGCGGCATGTCGTCGCCTGGCACGGTCAGGCGGGCAAACCTGGTCCGCAGGGCTTGCTGGCGCGCGCCATCGAGTTCGCTGGGGGCGAATACGTGGCGGTCCAGCATATCGAGCACGCCCTGGCCCAGTTGCCGTTCTACCGACTGCGGAACCGCATACGCGACCCCCTTGGCCACCAAGGGCAGCAGATACAGATAGCTGAGCCACAGGGCCACGATGGTGGCTATTGTCGCCAGCACGGCGCCGCGCCAGCTTTGCTGCAGCCGCACTACCCAGCCATCGCGGTGGCCGGTGTCGTGCAGCAGGCGGTTGAAGGCTGCCTGGTCGGCGATTTCCAGGTAGGCGCCATCGGGATAGCTGACCTTGCGCACGGCGTGGCTGCTGCGCTCGGACACGCGCAGCTGGTCCAGCGGACAGCGCCGTTCGATGTCGCCCGCCAGCACCGCCACGCCATCGGACACGGTCAGCGTCACCTGGTACAGGCGCGAGGTGTGGCCGTCGAAATAGCGGGCCGGCACTGCACCCGCATCGTGGTCGATCGACGTCACAGCGACAGGTCGAAGTCCAGCAGGTCGACCATGCCTTCGCCAGTGGCGCTGACTTGCTCACCAGTGGTAGCGACAAACTCGTCCAGGCTGCCTTGCGCCAGCAGGGAAGTCGCTTCCAGGCGGTATTTCAGCCAGCGCACGTGGGCGAAAGGCGTAAACAAGCCGAGGGTGATGACGATGCCCACCAGGTTGGTCAGCATGATGAAGGTGCTGCGGCCCCAGGTCAGTTGCGACTGGAACTGGTGCTGCTGCAGGCGCGTGTGGTTCCAGATCAGGTTCTGGATCATGGTCAGGAACAGCGGCAGCACGATAAAGGCCCACGCGTAGAGCGCGGCGATGGCGCCGAAGATGCTGCCCGCCTTGGTTGCAGCACCAGCATTGCTGGCGAAAGCGGCAAACACGCTGCCAAACACAAAGCCGATCAGCACGATGAAGCCGCCCAGCAGCAGTGCAAAGAACAGCAGGTAGGTTTTATAGAAGCTGCCGACCGTGGCGTCAAAGCTGAAGTGGCTGGTGCCGAAGCGGCTTTGCGTGTGCTGGAAGCGTTTGACGCGCTGGTGCAGCAAAGGCGTCAGCAAGCCCGCCGTGAAGGTATTCAGGATGGGCAGCCACAGGAAGTATTTATAGGCTTCCCTGGCCGTGCCGCCAAAGCCGAAGCGGATGCCGCGGTAGCTGGTGTTGTACAGCTTGAATTGCAGGCTTTTCCAGACCAGCCAGGGCAGCACGGCCATCATCAGCACCAGCATGACAAAGCCGATCAGGGGAGAAATCTGGAAAGCGATGTTGTAGCCGGCGATCAGTACCAGCGCGGTGATGCGGCCCTTCAGGATGGCGACGGGATTGCCGTGGTATTCGAAACTGCCGCCGGCCAGATGGGTGCTGGAATAGAAATAGCGGTTGCGGCGCACCTTGGCCCAGGCGGAGTAAATGCCCAGGGTGACGATGCTCAAGAGCAGGTTGACGATCCAGATCCGGAAGTATTCGCTGCCGGTAGCGCTGAAGGTGATGGTTTCGCGCCTGGTATTGTTGTTGACATCGACATCCACGAGAGTTTCCTTACTTGTTGGAAACAAACAAGATAATCCAAACTTGAAAAGTTATCAATTGTAAACTTGTCTTGATGGTCATCGCGCACTATGCCGCGCCACGCAGCGGTCGTCCCGGCTATACTGGGTTTTCACTTTTGCCCGAGGCCAGCGCCATGATCGTCGTCCATCATTTGAATAATTCGCGCTCGCAGCGCGTGCTGTGGCTGCTGGAAGAGCTGGGCCTCGAATACGAGATCAAGCGCTATCAGCGCGATCCCAAGACCATGCTGGCGCCGGCCGAGCTTAAAGCCGTGCACCCGCTGGGCAAGTCGCCCGTGATCACCGACGGCGTCAATACCATCGCCGAATCGGGCGCCATCATCGAGTATCTGCTGGAGCGCTATGGCAAGGGAAGTTTGGTGCCGCCTGCGGGCACGCCGGAAAAGCTGCGCTGGACCTACTGGCTGCATTTCGCGGAAGGCTCGGCCATGCCGCCGCTGCTGCTGAAGCTGGTCTTCGACAAGGTGGAATCGTCGCCCATGCCTTTCTTCATCAAGCCGATCGCGCGCGGCATCGCGCACAAGGTCAAGAACACCTTCATCCTGCCCAATATCACCAGCCAGCTGGCGTATATGGAAGCGGAACTGGAAACAAGCACCTGGTTTGCCGGCAATGCATTTAGCGCCGCCGATATCCAGATGAGCTTTCCGCTGGAAGCGGCCGCCTCGCGCGCGGGACTCGATGCGCGCCTGCCCAAATTGACGGCATTTTTACAGCGCATCCATGCGCGGCCGGCCTACCAGCGTGCGCTGGAAAGAGGCGGCCCTTATGACTTTGCCAAATAGCCTGGGCCCCATCGTGGGGCCATACGGTAAAATGAACGATTCAATCTGCACCCAACTACCGCATGGCCCGACTCCTCGCTATCGACGGCTTGAATATCGTACGCCGCGTCTACGAAGCCAGTCCTGAACCCGATTCCGACCTGAAGGCGGAGATCGCGCTGCGCCATGCGCTGTCGTCGTTCCGCACCCTGATCAACGACCACGAACCGACGCATATCCTGCCGGCCTTCGATTTCGGCGGCCCCACCTGGCGCCACGCGCTGTATGCCGGCTACCGCGAAGGGCGCCAGCCGATGCCGCAAGTGCTGCGCGACGCCTTGCCCGGCTTTTACGCCACCCTGGAAAGCTTCGGCATGCACGTGGTCAGCATTCCTGAAGTCGAGGCCGACGACGTGATCGGCACGGCCGTCATGCGCTGGCTGCACGAAGGGCGCGGCGCGGCCGTGATCGCCACCACCGACAAGGATTTGCACGGCCTGATCGCCCACGGCGCGCTGGTGTGGGATCACTTCAAGGGCGTCTGGCACGACCATGCCTGGGTCGAGAAAAAATTCGGCGTGCCGCCGGAACTGCTGCCCGACTTGCTGGCGCTGATGGGCGACGTGACCGACAGCATTCCCGGCGTATCGAAAATCGGCCTGAAAACGGGCGCCAAACTGTTGCGCGCCTACGGCAATATCGACGCCGTGATGGCGGGCGCCGGCATTTTGCCGGGCGCACTCGGTGAAAGCCTGCGAAATGAGCGCGAAATACTGTATCTTTCAAGAAAGTTAGTGGCGCTGAAAACGGACGTCACTTTAGGCGTGACCTGGAACAAGCTCGCGTGGGAAAAGTAGTCAGGTAATAACAAGGGAAGTAAATCATGATGTTAAAGGCAGTCCTGATCGACAGCAGTGCCGTGGCGCGCGGCCTGCTCAATACGGTCTTGATCGATGGCGGCTACGATGTGTGCGGCCAGACGCATACCAGCGCGCTGGGGCTGGCGCTGCTGGTCAAGCACCGCCCGCACTTCGTCTGTATCGCGCGCGAACAGGTGGAAGATGGCAGCAATGTGGTGCAGACCATCCGCGAGCAGTATCCGAAGACGCTTATTTTCATGGTTTCGGGCGGTATCGACGCCGCCTCGCTGCAGGCGGCGCATGCGATGGGCGTGTCGGGCTTTATCGTCAAGCCCTTCATGGCCGACACGGTCCTGAGAACCGTGCGCAATACCGTCATCGCGATGGTGCGCAAGCAGCAGGCGCTGGCTGCTGCCGCGCAGGCGGCAGCGCAGCCATCGCAGGAATCAGGCCAGGCCGGTTGAGCTGGCGATAATCCCGCCGCCCAGGCATACGTCGCCGTCGTACAGCACGGCCGATTGGCCGGGTGTCACGGCCCATTGCGCCTGGTCGAAGGCCAGGCTGAAGTGTTCCAGTCCCTCCGGCTGCAACTGGCAAGCCACATCGGCCTGGCGGTAGCGCGTCTTGGCGGACAGGGCGCCCGCCTGCGGCGCACTGCCTGCGATCCAGCTGGCCTGGTCGGCGCCCAAGGCGGGCGACAGCAGCCACGGATGGTCATGGCCCTGCACCACGTACAGGGTGTTGTTGACGATATCCTTGCGCGCCACATACCAGGCGTCGCTGCTGCCATCGGCGTTCTGGTACGACTTCACGCCGCCGATGCCGATGCCCTTGCGCTGGCCCAGCGTATAAAAACTCAGTCCCACGTGTTCGCCCACGGTCTTGCCGTCCGGCGTTTTCATCGGGCCCGGCTTGTACGACAGGTAGCGGTTCAAAAATTCGCGGAACGGGCGCTCGCCGATAAAGCAGATGCCGGTCGAATCTTTTTTCTGCGCGTTCGGCAGGCCCAGTTTCTCGGCGATCTTGCGCACTTCCGTTTTCGGGATTTCACCGAGCGGAAATAAAGTTTTAGACAGTTGCGCCTGGTTCAAGCGGTGCAGGAAATAGCTCTGGTCCTTGCTGGCGTCGACGGCCTTGAGCAATTCGTAGCGGCCCGCGATGGTGGGCGACTGGCGTACGCGCGCGTAGTGGCCGGTGGCGATCAGGTCGGCGCCCAGGGTCATGGCGTGGTCGAGGAAAGCCTTGAACTTGATCTCGGCGTTGCACAGCACGTCCGGGTTCGGCGTGCGGCCGGCCTGGTATTCGCGCAGGAAGTCGGCAAAGACGCGGTCCTTGTATTCGGCGGCAAAGTTGACGGCTTCGATATCGACGCCGATCACGTCAGCCACGCTGGCCGCGTCGATCCAGTCCTGGCGCGTCGAGCAGTATTCGCTGTCGTCGTCGTCTTCCCAGTTTTTCATGAACAGGCCGATCACTTCATAGCCCTGTTCCTTCAGCATCCATGCCGCGACCGAGGAATCGACCCCGCCTGACATACCGATCACGACTTTCTTCTTGCTCATCTTGCTTTCCAGTGTACTTTAAATAATATTGCTATGCGCTATTGAAAACCGACGCATGCGTGTGCAGCAGCGCCAGCGGCGCGCGCCGGCCCGCCAGGTATTCGTCCACGCACTGCAGCACCAGCGGACTGCGGTGGCGTTCCTGGCATGCGGCCAGTTCGTCGCGCGTCATCCACAGGGTGCGCAGTATGCCGTCATCGAGCGGCCGGTCGTGCTGTGCGCCGGCCGTGCCGCAGAACGTGAAGCGCAAATACGTCACATCCTCACCCGTGCGCAGCGAGCGGTAGCGCGACATATACATGCCGACCAGCGCGGTGGGAATGAAATCGTAGGCTGCTTCTTCCAGCGTTTCGCGTATCACCGCCTGTTCCAGCGACTCGAACGGATCGAGGTGGCCGGCCGGTTGATTCAGCTTGATGCCTTCGCTGGTCTCTTCTTCAATCAGTAAAAACAGGCCGTCTCGCTCGACGATGGCGGCGACGGTGACAGAGGGTTTCCAGATTCTCGGCATGATTCCATCCTTGAAAGAGCCGACATTTTATCTTGTTCTGCGCGCGCGGTTTGAACCCGGCGTTTAGTTGCGCGGACATATTGATAAATGACAACGTTTTAGCAAATAGCGGCGGGAGGCACTGACAGGCAGGCCGGTGCTTGCACTAGCATGTGGCAGCTGGCGGCAAGGCGCCCGTTGCGCCCGTCAATATAGGCGCTCCGCGTGGTCAAAACAAGCGTGCACGCACAGTAAATTGTGGTGAAATTGACACAAATTTTCTTGGATGAAGGGAACCGCTGCCAGCCAGAACAGCTGCAGTGTTGATGAAAGAAATTAGTGCCAGATGTCTAGAAGTTGCTGGTTGATAAACGTTTTATGTACAGCTTTCCATGTTAGATTCTACTTACTTATCACTAGCGGAGGCGTCATGAGGATAGGAATACCGGCTGAAACACGGCCAGGGGAGACGCGGGTGGCGGCAACGCCCGAGACAGTCAAGAAGTTGGCAACCAAGCATCAGATTATCGTGCAGTCGGGAGCGGGCCTGCATGCCTCGATCCCCGATGACGCTTATCTCGCTGCCGGTGCGCAGATAGGCACGGCAGCAGACGCCTATGGCAGCGCCATCGTGCTCAAGGTGCGCGCACCCGACGCCGGGGAACGCGCGCTGATGGCCAGCGGCACGGTGTTGATCGGCATGCTCAATCCGTTCGACGCAGACAATATCGCCGCCATGGCCACGGCCGGCCTGTCCGCCTTCGCGCTGGAAGCCGTGCCGCGCATCACGCGCGCCCAGTCGATGGACGTGCTGTCCTCGCAAGCCAATATCGCCGGCTACAAGGCGGTGCTGGTGGCCGCCAATACCTACCAGCGCTTCATGCCGATGCTGATGACGGCGGCCGGCACCGTCAAGGCGGCCCGCGTGCTGATCATGGGCGTGGGCGTGGCGGGCCTGCAGGCGATTGCCACGGCCAAGCGCCTGGGCGCCGTGATCGAAGCGTCCGACGTGCGCCCGCCCGTCAAGGAGCAGGTGGAGTCGCTGGGCGCCAAATTCCTCGACGTGCCCTTCCTCACCGACGAAGAAAAGGAAATCGCCAAGGGGAGCGGCGGTTATGCGCGCGCCATGCCGGCCGACTGGATGCGGCGCCAGGCCGAACTGGTGCACGAACGGGCCAAGCTGGCCGACATCATCATCACCACCGCCCTGATCCCGGGCCGCGCCGCGCCCGTGCTGATTTCCGAAGAGACGGTGAAAGCCATGAAACCGGGCTCCGTCATCGTCGACCTGGCGGTGGAGCAGGGTGGCAATTGCCCCTTGTCCGAACTGGGCAAGACGGTGGTGAAGCACGGTGTCTACATCGTCGGTGAACCGAACCTGGCGACCCTGGTGGCGGCCGATGCCTCGGCCCTGTACGCGCGCAACGTGCTCGATTTCCTCAAGCTGATCATCGACAAGGACGATCAGCTGCTGATCGACCGCGAGGATGAAATCATCAAGGCCAGCCTGGTGTGTGCGGATACAGCCATCTTACGAAAATAATGAGTACAGGGAGAATCGCGTCATGGAAATCAGTCACACCATCACCAATCTGATCATCTTCGTGCTGGCCATTTATGTGGGCTACCACGTCGTCTGGACCGTTACGCCGGCGCTGCATACGCCGCTGATGGCTGTCACCAACGCCATTTCCGCCATCATCATCGTCGGCGCCATGCTGGCGGCCGGCCTGACCGAAGGCCTGCTGGCGCAGGTGGCCGGCACGGTGGCCGTGGCGCTGGCCGCCGTCAATGTGTTTGGCGGCTTTTTGGTCACGCAGCGCATGCTGGAAATGTTCCGTAAAAAAGAGCCGAAGGCCAAGCAAGGAGACAAGGCATGAGCGATCCCATGAGCTTCATCAGCATGAATCTGGTGACGATGATGTACCTGATCGCTTCCGTGTGCTTCATCCAGGCCTTGAAAGGCTTGTCGTCGCCATCGACGGCGCGCCGCGGCAATGCCTTCGGCATGGCGGGCATGACGATTGCGGCCATTACCACCGTGGCGCTGATCCTGAAACTGAAGGAACAGCAAACGGGTGGCCTGGGTTTGCCGCTGGTGGTGCTCGGCATCGTGGTGGGCGGCGCCATCGGCACTTACCTGGCAAAGACCGTGGAAATGACCAAGATGCCGGAACTGGTGGCAGCCATGCATTCGCTGATCGGCTTAGCCGCAGTCTGCATCGCCGTGGCGGCCGTGTCGGAACCATGGGCCTTCAATATCGCCCGGCATGGCGAGGCGCTGCCGCTCGGGAATCGTTTTGAGTTGTTCATCGGTACCTTTGTCGGCGCGATTACCTTTTCCGGTTCCGTGATCGCCTTCGGCAAGCTGTCGGGCAAATACAAGTTCCGCCTGTTCCAGGGCGCGCCCGTCAGCTTCAAGGGCCAGCACATGCTCAACCTGGTGCTGGCGCTGGTGATGGTCGCCCTGGGCCTGGTGTTCTGCTTTGCCGATGGTCTGCAGCCTGCGTGGACGCCGTTCATCATCATGGCCCTGATTGCGTTTGCGCTGGGCGTGCTGATCATCATTCCGATTGGCGGCGCCGACATGCCGGTAGTGGTGTCGATGCTGAACAGCTATTCGGGCTGGGCGGCGGCCGGCATCGGCTTTTCGCTGAATAACTCGATGCTGATCATCGCCGGTTCGCTGGTGGGCTCCAGTGGCGCGATCCTGTCCTACATCATGTGCAAGGCCATGAACCGTTCGTTTTTCAACGTCATTCTGGGCGGCTTCGGCGGCGATGCGCCGCAGGCTGGCAGCGGCGCGGCGCAGGAACAGCGCCCTGTGAAATCGGGGTCGGCCGACGATGCCGCCTTCATCATGGGCAATGCGGAAACCGTCATCATCGTGCCTGGCTACGGCCTGGCCGTGGCGCGCGCCCAGCACTCGCTCAAGGAGCTGGTGGAAAAGCTGACCCACAAGGGCGTCACCGTCAAATATGCGATCCACCCGGTGGCGGGGCGCATGCCGGGCCACATGAACGTGCTGCTGGCCGAAGCGGAAGTGCCGTATGACCAGGTGTTCGAGATGGAAGACATCAATGGCGAATTCGGCCAGACCGACGTGGTGCTGGTGCTGGGCGCAAATGACGTCGTCAACCCGGCCGCCAAAGACCCGAAATCGCCGATCGCCGGCATGCCCATCCTGGAAGCCTATAAGGCCAAGAGCATCATCGTCAACAAGCGCTCGATGGCCTCCGGTTATGCGGGCCTGGACAATGAGCTGTTTTACCAGCCGAACACCATGATGGTGTTTGGCGACGCCAAGAAAGTGATCGAAGATATGCTCAAAGCAGTCGAATAGCGCTGGCTCAACCGGCCGCAACCACCTGGTTGCGGCCCTGGTGCTTGGCCGTGTACAAGGCTTTGTCGGCATCCGACATGGCCGCGTCCAGCGTGGCGCCAGCCGCCAGGGGCGCCACGCCGATGCTGATGGTGACGTGCAGCGGGCAGCCGTCAGGCAGCATGGTGATGGCGGCGGCCACGGCGGCACGGATGCGTTCGGCCACCCTGGCGGCCTGCTTCACGCTGGCGTCCGGGAACAGCAAGCCAAATTCTTCACCGCCCAAACGCGCTGCCACGTCGGTCACGCGGCCCGTTTCGCGCAGCACTTGCGCCACCGTCCGCAGCACTGCATCGCCCACGGCATGGCCGTAGCGGTCATTGATTTTCTTGAAGTGGTCGAGGTCTGCCACGCCCACCGTCAATGGGCTGTGATTGCGCGCTGCGCGCGCCATGGCTTGCGTTGCCTGCGCTTCGTAGGCGCGCCGGTTCGGCAAGCCGGTGAGCGCATCGCACAAGGCTTGCTGTTCCAGTTGCGCCAGCAGGTTGGCGTTTTTGGCTGCCAGTTCGCGCCGCTCGCGCACGTCGAGCAGAAAGGCGCCGAAATAGCGCATGCCATCGACCACGCCCAGGTCCAGCGCCTTCATCTCGATCGGGATCATTTGCGCATTGCGGTGGCGGATGGCGAATTCGCGTATCTTGCCCAGCACGCTGGAAGTGCGCGAGCTGCGGAGGTAGTCGAGGACGAGATGGTCGTGCTGGCTTGCCACTGCGTCCGGCAGCAAGCCGTTCAGGGGCTGGCCCAGCAGTTCGCCGCCGGCATAGCCTGACAAGGCCTGCATGGCGCCATTGATGTAGCAGATGCGGCATTGCTCATCGATGATGATGACGGCGTCCAGGGAAGCTTCCAGCAGGCGGGAGAACAATACTTCAGGAAGAGCGGCAGTGGGTGCTGCGGGCAATGCATCTGTCATGGGACTGTCGCCTAAATCCAGGTGGAGCCCATTGTCGCATTTGCCCGAAGTTTACTCCATGCCTCTTTCCCTTTAACGCCGGCCGTACATCATCAGTTCTGCCAGCGTCCTGCGCGCCGGGCTGACCACATCGAGCAATCCCAGCGACAGACCCAGCAGCCCTTGCGTGGCTGCCGTACCCGTGAAGATGCGCGCCATGGTGTCGGTGATGCGCACGGTCGTGCTGCGGTCGGCCTGGCGCAAGCCGGCGTAGCGTGCCAGGCCTGCCGGGTTATTGTCTTGCACCAGTACGCGGGCCAGCACGGCGGCGTCGCGCAGGCCCAGGTTCAAACCTTGTCCTGCGACCGGGTGCAGGGTTTGCGCCGCATTGCCGATGGCCACCGTGCGCGCCGTGCCGCCTGCCTGCGCGTTCAGGCCCAGCGGATAGGCCAGGCGCGGCGTGGTGTGCATAAAACGTCCCATGCGGCTGCCGAAGGCGGTGTCCAGGCGGGCCAGGAAGGCTGCATCGTCCAGTGCCAGCAATTGTTCGGCGCGCGTGGGCGGCACGCACCAGACCAGCGCGTAGCCATCGTCCTGCGGCAGCAGGGCCAGCGGACCTTCGTCGGTGAAGCGTTCGTAGGCGCGGTGGGCGATGGGACTGCTGACGCGCACATGGGCGATGATGGCGCTCTGGCCGTAGTCGCGGGAGAGGCTGCGCTCCTGCTGCTGGCCGAACAGGCCGCCCTCTGCCTGCACCAGCAGCTTCGTGCGCAAGCTGGACGCGGCGCCATCCTGATCGATGGCGATGCTGACGCCATCCGCATCTTCCGCGCTAGCGGTTACCCGCGCCGGGCGCAGGCTGGCGATGCCCAGGCTGGCACACACGTCGGCCAGTACGCCGACCACCGCGCCATAGCGGGCCACATAACCGAGGGCTTCGACCTGATGCTCGCTGCGGTCCATCAGGCTGCGGCCGAAATGGCCGCGCCGCGAGACGTGGATCTGGTGGATCGGTGTCGCCTCGACGGGCCAGGTGTTCGCCGCTTCGAGGATCTGGCGGCTGCCGTGCGACAGGGCGATGGTGCGCGGATCGCGTCTGGCCTGCGCGATGGATTTGGCGTCGAGCAGGGCGATGCCGCCGGCGCTTGATCCGCCTTGCACCAGCAGCGCGGCCAGCGCCATGCCGACCGGGCCGGCGCCGCAGATGGCGAGATCGTAATCGTAAGAGGGCGGTGTATGCATGCTACGGCTTTAATCCTGTGACATCAGTTGTTCGATTTCAGCGATGCTCCTGGGCGCCGTGCTGAAAATTTCATGGCCTTGCGGCGTGACCAGTACATCGTCCTCGATGCGGATGCCGGTATGCCAGAACTGTTCCGGCACGCCGGGGCCGGGGCGCACGTAGATGCCCGGCTCCACCGTCAGCACCATGCCCGCCTCCAATGCGCGCCACGGCTTGCCGGCAGCGCTGGTGTTGCGGTAGGCGCCCACGTCATGCACGTCCATGCCCAGCCAGTGACTGGTGCCGTGCATATAAAACGGCAGATAGCTTTTATCGGCGATCACGTCCTGTACGCTGCCGTGCTGCTGCCGGTCCAGCAGGTGCAAGTCCAGCATGCCCTGCGCCAGCACCTGCACGGCCGCTTCATGGATGGCGCTTTGCGCGCTGCCGGGGCGTATCACATCGAACGCCGCCTGCTGCGCCGCCAGCACCAGCTCATACAAGGCCTGTTGCGGCCCGCTGAAGCGGCCATTGACCGGATAGGTGCGCGTGATGTCGGAGGCGTAGCCATCGAGTTCGCAGCCGGCGTCGATCAGCAGCAGGTCGCCATCGTTCAGGACGGCGTTATTGGCGCTGTAGTGCAGGATGCAGGCGTTGGCGCCGCCCGCCACGATGGAGGAATAGGCGGGGAACTGTGCGCCGTTGCGGCGAAATTCGTACAGCAGTTCTGCCTCGACCGCATATTCATGCAGGCCGGGACGCGTGGCCCGCATGGCGCGTGCGTGGGCTGCGCTGGAAATGTCTGCTGCACGGCGCATCAGGGCTTGTTCTTCGCTGTCCTTGAACAGACGCATGGCGTCGAGCAAGCCGCTGAGGTCGTGTGCGATAGCGGGCGCGGTGATGCCGCTACGGGCCTTTTGCCGCACTTGCTGCAGCCACAGCTTGACTTGGGCATCCAGGCTGCCGCCCAGCGCGTAATACAGGGCTGGGGCATCGGCCAGCAGGCGGACCATTTCCAGATCGAGTTCTTCGATGGGGAAGGCGGCATCGACGCCGAAGGTCACGCGCGCCGCTTCGGGGCCATGGCGGAAGCCATCCCAGATTTCACGTTCGGTATTCCTGGGGCGGCAAAACAGGATGGCCCGCGCGGGTGCCGTGGCGCTGGCGGCCACCAGCGCCAGTGCGCTGTGCGGTTCCGTAAAACCGCTGAGGTAATAAAAATAGCTGTCGTGGCGATACGGATAATCGCAATCGCTATTGCGCGGCACTTCGGGCGCGGTGGCGATAATGGCCACGCTGCCCGGCAGCATTTGCGCCATCAGCGCCGCGCGCCGTGCCGCGTAGTTGGCCATCATGATGCGCTGGCCTTGGCAGCAATGCCGTTGAGCGCGTCCAGCTGCGCCGGCGTGCCCACATTGGTCCATTCACCGGGATAGACTTCGCCGCCGATACGGCCCAGGTCCGCATATTTGCGCAGCAGGTCGCCCAGCCCGGCATGGCTGCCCGGCGTAATGCCGTCGAACATTTCAGGACGGTAGACACCGATATTGCCAAACGTCCATTTTGGCGTGCCCGTATTATTGATCGAATACAAGGTCAGGCCGAAGTCGCCCTGGGGATGGTGGTCGGGATTGGGCACCAGATAGGTCCAGGCAATGTCGCGTTGGTCGGCCGGGTAAGGCGTGCCCAGCACGTCCTTGTCGGCCAGCACGTCGAGCACTTGCTTGAAGTCAAAATACGGACAATAGATATCGCCGGAAATGGCCAGGAACGGTGCATCGCCCAGCAAGTGGCGCGCCTGGGCGATGCCGCCGGCCGTTTCCAGCGGCGTGCTTTCAGGCGAGTAGGCGATGCGCGCGCCAAACTGGCTGCCGTCGCCCAAGGTTGCTTCGATCAGATGGCCCAGGTGCGAATGGTTGATGACGATCTCGGTGATGCCGGCGCGCACCAGGTTCAGCACATGCCAGACGATCAGGGGGCGCCCGCGTACTTTCAGCAGCGGTTTGGGGCAGGTATCGGTGAGCGGACGCATCCGTTCACCGCGGCCGGCGGCGAAGATCATGGCTTTCATGGTGGTACTCGTTTCTGATGTGTTCGGTAAATGAGGCGCGGCTCAGGCCGCGCAGTCTGCTTAGAAGGTATAACCGACTTGCGGGGTTTTATTCTCGAGCGTGTCCAGCAAACGCACCAGCGGCTTGAGTTCCGTGTAGCGGTTGGCGGTCTTGCGCACGTAGTCGAGTACGGTTGGCAGGTCGCCCATGTACAAGCTCTTGCCATCGCGGTAGTTCAGGCGCGCGAACAGGCCCAGGATTTTCAGATGGCGCTGCAGGGCCGTGAATTCGAAATCGCGGTAAAAGGCGTCGATATCGGGATTCACCGGCAGGCCCAGCTGCTTGGCGCGCTGCCAGTAGCGGATCACCCAGTCGAGCACCAGTTCTTCATCCCACTGGATGTAGGCGTCGCGCAGCAGCGAGGCGATATCGTAGGTGATCGGGCCGAACACGGCGTCCTGGAAATCCAGGATGCCGGGATTCGGGATGGAGCCGTCGTTGATATGCATCAAATTGCGCGAGTGGTAATCGCGGTGCATGAAAACTTGCTGTTGCGACAAGATGTTCGCCGTGATGGCTTCGAAGACCTTGTTCAGCTGGGTTTCCTGCACGTCCGTCAGGGTGGCGCCCAGGTGTTTGCCGATAAACCATTCCGGGAACAGATTCATTTCGCGCAAGATGAAGGCGCGGTCGAATTCGGGCAGCAGGCCCGGTTCGCTGGCTTGCTGGACTTTCATCAGGGACTCCAGCGCTTCGGCGTACAGCACGGCAGCGTTGTCGTGGTTCAGTGCGTCCAGATAGGTGGTGGTACCCAGGTCGGACAGCAGCAGGAAGCCGTTGTCCAGGTCTTGCGCAATGATCTCGGGCACGGAGACGCCGGCCTTTTTCAGCAGGCCGGCCACCTTCACGAAGGCCGGCACGTTTTCACGCTCGGGCGGCGCATCCATGGCAATCAGTGTATTTCCTGGCAAGTTCGTGGCGCCGGGCAAGACGTCCAGGCGGAAGTAGCGGCGGAAGCTGGCATCGCTGGAAGCGGGGCGGGCGGAATCGGGCGCGACGAGGTTAAGCGAGGTCAACCAGGCTTTCAACAGGGTCAGGCGAGCGTCGGTCTGGGCCGGCGCGGCGGGGGAATTGGAAGAGAATGACATTAAGCGGCCTGTGGAATCGGGTTGATGATGCAGATTCCCATATAATAAGGGATTCAAATCAAAAAATCGCCTGTCAATGGTGCTTACCCCGTCCAATTCATGAGCTGGTTTTCGGCCTCCCCCCCCTCGCAGCGCTGGGCTTTCGCCATCAGCGCGCTCGTCGCTGCTACGGCGGTGCCTGCTTACGCCCAGAAAGCCCAGCGCCCGGCCGTTCAGCGCCCGGTGCATGTGGAAGACCCGAATGCGCCCACCGTCATGACGGCGGAAAGCATGGATGGCCGACCGGAACGGGAGATCAATCTCGACACCGATGTCGTGATTGAGCGGGGAACCACCACAAAATTGACCTCCGATACAGCTTGTTACAAACAAGTTGAAGACCAGTTCGATGCGGCGGGCAATGTCAAGCTCAAGCGTTTCGGCGACTCTTACACCGGCGATGTGCTGAAGCTGAACATGGAAACGGGCAAGGGTTTCCTGCTCAATCCGACTTACCGCTTTGAAGTGGGCCATGGCCAGGGCAAGGCTGAACGGGTCGATTTCATCAATCCCGATGAAGCCAACGTCATCAATGGCACTTACAGTACCTGCGAAGGACCGAATCCGGACTGGTATCTGCAGTCGAGCACCCTGAACCTGGACACGGGCCGCGATGTGGGCACGGGTGGCCAGACCATCATTTATTTCAAGGGCGTACCCATCCTCGGCACGCCGGGCATTTCGTTTTCGCTGTCGGGCGCGCGCCGCTCGGGCTGGCTGGCGCCTACGCCAGGTTTTGCCTCGAAGAACGGTTTTGAGCTGACGGTGCCGTATTACCTGAATATCGCGCCGAACCGCGACCTGACCCTGTATCCGAAGTACATCCAGCGGCGCGGTATCCAGTTTGGCGCCGATGCACGCTACCTGGGCGAGACCGATGACGGGTTGAAGTATCACGGCGAAACCTATGTCGAGTACTTGCATAACGATAAACAGACCAAAACCGACCGCTACATGATCCGCTCCACGCATGAGCAGGACCTGGCTACCGGCTGGACGTATGGCTGGACCTTCCGCGATGCGTCGGATAATAATTACCCCAACGATTTCTCGAAAAACGTGGCCTCGGCCACCGAGCGCCAGTTGCTGCGCGAACTGCGCACCGATTACCGCACCGAGGACTGGAGCCTGACGGTGCGCGCGCAGAATTACCAGGTCTTGCAAGACCCTGCCGCCGCCACCGACCCCAACGCGTTCGTCGCGCGCCCGTATGATCGCTTGCCATCGGTCAACTTCCACGCCGGAAAATATGATGTGTGGGGTGGTTTCGACTGGTCGTTCGATAGTGAAGTGACGCGTTTTGCGCACCCGACGCTGGTGCAGGGGACGCGCGTGGTTGCCGTGCCGCAAGTGAGTTTCCCCATCGTTCGACCCGGCTATTTCATCACGCCCAAGCTGATGCTCAATGCCAGCGCCTATCAGATTGACAATAATCCCAATTCGACGGTGCAGTACGCGAAGACCTCGCTGACGCGCACGGTGCCGACAGTGTCGGTCGATAGCGGCCTGGTGTTTGAGCGCGACACCAATCTGTTTGGCGCCAAGGGCGGCACGCAGACGCTGGAGCCGCGCTTGTTCTACGTTTACACGCCGTACCGCGACCAATCGCAAATTCCGACTTTCGATACGGCCAATGGCACTTTCGACCTGACGCAGATCTTTTCCGAAAACCGCTTTATCGGCAGCGACCGTATCGGTGACGCCAACCAGGTGACGGCGGCGCTCGTTTCGCGCTTTTTGCAGCCTGATGGCGCCGAGCGCCTGCGCCTGACGTTTGGCCAGCGTTTCTACTTTGCCGACCAGCGCGTGCAGCTTGCTTCGACGACGCCCGTCAACCAGACGCGTTCGGATATCTTGCTGGCGGCAACGGGCCGCGTGTCGGAGACTTGGACCGTCGACAGCCTGGTGCAGTACAATCCGTCCGAGCACCAGTTGACCAGCTCAACGTACTCCTTGCAATATCAGCCCGGTCCGAAAAAAGTATTGAATATTGCCAATCGTTATCAGAGCGGCCCTGGCGGTTTCCGTAATACGGATGTGTCGACCCAATGGCCGCTGACGGATCGTTTGTATGGCGTGGGCCGCATCAGTTACTCGCTGCTGGACCGCCGCATGCTGGAGAGCCTGATTGCCCTCGAATACAAGGGTGATTGCTGGGTGTTCCGCATGGGGGCGCAGCGTTTCGTGACCTCGTCCAATAATGCTTCGACGCCTATTTTCTTCCAGCTGGAATTGACGGGCCTGTCGAATGGCCTGGGGCTGGGGGCGAATGGCTTGGAAACATTTACCAAAACCATCCCTGGCTACCAGCCATTGAACCCGCCTATCCGTTAAGATGGGCAGTGCCGCCGCCGGTGCCCCTGGCGCTGGCGCAAACCGGTTTTTTTATTCACCTGAACTCATGAGCGCTCTACACATTATGCGTAATGCCAGTATGCACCAACTCAAAATTGCAGCGGTTTTGTTGTGCGCCGTTTCCGGCGCGACGACCAGTAGTGTCTGGGCGCAAGAGGCTGCAACCCCTGCCACGCCGGCAACTCCTGCTGCTCCCGTAGCGGCGGCTGCCACCACGCCTGCTGCGCCTGCACCAGCGGCGCCAGCGGCTGCAGCACCCGTCAAGGGGTTCACCCCGCCTGCATCGAGCAGCGGCCAGACCATCGATTCGATCGCTGTCGTCGTCAATGATGATGTGATCACGCGCAATGAAGTGGCTGCGCGCATCAAGAGCGTGGAACAGCGCATGAAGGCGCAGAACGTGCCGCTGCCCGACCCTGCCGACCTGCGCCGTCAATTGTTGGAACGCATGATTGTGGAGCGCGCGCAAATGCAGCTGGCCAAGGAAATGGGCGTGCGCGTGGATGACATCACGCTGGACCGCGCCATCGGTCGTATTGCTGAACAGCAAAAAATGACGGTGCAGGACTTGCGTAACCAAATGGAAAAAGAAGGCACGCCATTTGCAACCTTCCGCGAAGAAATTCGTGATGAAATCATCATGCAGCGTTTGCGCGAGCATGAAGTCGATGCCAAGATCCAGATTTCCGACGCCGAAGTAGACAACTTCCTGGCCGCTGAAAAAGCCGCTGCCAGCGAGCAGGTCGAACTGAACCTGTCGCAAATCCTGGTGCGCATCCCTGAAAACTCCAGCCCGGAACAGATCGCCGCACGCCGCGCACGCGCCGAAGAAGTCAGCCGTCAATTGCGCACGGGCGCCGATTTCGCCAAGATGGCCGCCACTTATTCCGACGCCAGCGATGCGCTGAGCGGCGGCGAGGTCGGCTGGCGCAATAGCGACCGTCTGCCGCCGCTGTTTACGGAGCAGTTGCTGAAATTGAAGCCAGGCCAGATCACGCCCATCATCAAGAGCAATACCGGCTTCCATATCCTGAAACTGGTGGACCGCCGCACTGCGGCCGAAGCGCAAGCCGTGGATGCCGTGCAGCAGACACATGCGCGCCACATCTTGCTGAAGGTTACGCCGACCATGACGGCCGCCGATGCCAAGCGCAGATTGGCGGACTTCAAGGAGCGCATCGAGCACAAGACGGCCACGTTTGAAGACCTGGCCCGCCAGTTCTCGAACGATAGCTCGGCCAGCAAAGGCGGCGACGTGGGCTGGTTGTCGCCAGGCGACACCACGCCGGAATTTGAAACGGCAATGAATGCCCTCAAGCCAGGCCAGATCAGCGATCCGGTGGAATCGAGCTTTGGTTATCACTTGATCGAAGTGCTGGAGCGCAAGACCGACGACGTCTCGAAAGAGAAAGAACGCAACGCCGCCCGCAATGCCTTGCGCGAGCGCAAGCTGGAAGAAGCAACGGAAGACTGGGCCCGCGAAGTGCGCGACCGCGCCTACGTTGAGATTCGCCCGGACGACCAGTAAGTAACGTGAAGGAACCGCGCGTGAGTGCCCAGCATCCATCCTCTCCTGTGGCGCCCGGCGCGGCAGTACGTTCCATGGCCAGTTCTGGCGTTCGTCCGGCGATTGCCATTACCTGTGGCGAACCGGCCGGTGTCGGACCTGAAATTTCGATCCGCGCCGCCTGGGCCATGCGCCACGAGGCCAACTGCATCTTGCTGGGCGACGCGGCCTTCCTGGCGCTGACGGCCAGCCTGATCGATCCCGAGATCCGCCTGGCGGCGCTGTCCCTGCAAGCCGTGCGCAATAGCGGCTTGCCGCATTTCGGTCCGGGCCGCCTGGCCGTGATCGATATTCCTACCGTCAATAATGTCATCCCCGGCGTGCTCGACAAGGACAATGGCCGTTCTGTGCTGGCCACCCTGGATGCGGCCGTGGAAGGCATCCAGGCCGGCTGGTTTGGCGCCATGGTCACGGCGCCGTTGCAAAAAAGCACGATCAATGACGCTGGCGTGGCTTTTTCCGGCCACACGGAATACCTGGCCGAAAAGACGCAGACCAAACAGGTGGTGATGATGCTGGCCGGCGAGCCGGGCCATGGCCAGCCGCACTTGCGCGTGGCGCTGGCGACCACCCATTTGCCCCTGAAAGACGTGCCGGCCGCGATTACGGCCGACAGCCTGGCCGTCACGCTGGACATCATCCATGCCGACCTGCAGCACAAGTTCGGCATCGCCGCGCCGCGCATCCTGGTCACCGGCCTGAACCCGCACGCGGGCGAGGGCGGTTATCTGGGACGCGAGGAAATCGACGTGATTGCCCCGGCAATTGCGGCGGCGCAGGCGCGCGGCATCGATGCGCGCGGACCGTATCCGGCCGACACCTTGTTCCAGCAGAAATATCTGGCGGATGCCGATTGCGTGCTGGCCATGTACCATGACCAGGGCTTGCCGGTGCTGAAATACGCCACCTTCGGACGTGGCATCAATGTCACGCTCGGTTTGCCTTTGATCCGCACTTCGGTCGATCATGGCACGGCGCTGGACCTGGCCGCGCAAGGATTGGGCCTGGCCGATTGCCACAGCATGCAGCAAGCCTTGAGCACGGCGCTAGCCATGCTGACAGCCAGTTCCCGTACCTGATCCTTCCGCTTCGTTACACCCCGCCTTACCGCATTTATAGAAAAACAGCATATGAAACACGTAGCCCGCAAACGCTTTGGCCAGAACTTCCTGCATGACCGCTTCGTCCTCGATGACATCACGGCCGCCATCGCGCCGCAGGCAGACGATGCCATGGTCGAGATCGGCCCTGGCCTGGGTGCCATGACGGAACAGTTGCTGCGCCACTTGAAGCAGATGCATGTGGTCGAGCTGGACCGCGACCTGATCGTGCGCCTGGAAAAGACGTTTAATCCGGCCAAGCTGACCATCCATTCGGGCGACGCGCTGAAATTCGACTTTGCGCAAATTCCCGTGCCGGCTGGCCAAAAGCTGCGTATCGTGGGCAACTTGCCATACAACATCTCCAGCCCCCTGCTGTTTCACCTGGCAGAGTTTGCACCGCTGGTGCTGGACCAGCATTTCATGCTGCAAAAGGAAGTGGTCGAGCGCATGGTCGCCGAACCGGGCAGCAAGGCGTATGGCCGTCTGTCGGTGATGCTGCAATGGCGCTACAACATGTCGCTGCTGTTCATCGTGCCGCCGACGGCGTTTGACCCGCCGCCGAAAGTGGAATCGGCCATCGTGCGCATGATCCCGGTGGCCAAGCGCTTGCCATGCGACCAGGAAACCCTGGAAGCGGTGGTCATGAAAGCGTTTTCGCAGCGTCGCAAGGTGATTCGCAATTGCCTGGCAGGCATGTTCACGGAAGAGCAGATCATCGCCGCCGGCATCGATCCGACCCTGCGTCCGGAAACCGTGAGCCTGGAGCAGTATGTTGCGCTGGCGAACCTGCTGAAGGCTCCTGAGTAATTCAGAACCAGTGATCGACTTGTTGCAGGTCTTGCCGCAGCGCTGAAAAGCAATCGTCGACATGGTGGTTGCGGCTGATTTCATTGCGCCGCATCAGCGCGATCTTGCGCTTGCAGGTAGGTTGGCGCAGCGGCGCCACGTGCAAGTCTTCATCGTTGAGGAAGGTGGTGTACAGGCTGGGCATGATGCCGACGGCGATGCCGGCGCGTACCACGCCGTACAACGATTCGCTGTGCACCATCTGATACAGGCTGGTGGGGTTCAAGCCGTGCTGGTGCAGGGCGCTGGAAGCAAATTCCCAGATACTGCCCTTGGTAAATACCACGATTTCCTGGCCCGCCAGCTGTTCCCAGCGGATTTCCTTGTGCGAGGCAAGCGCATGCCGGCCTGCCGTCACCAGCACCAGCTCATCTTCGAACAGGCCCACCGTTTCCAGTGTCGCCGAGCCCGGCACTTCGATGCCCACGCAAAAATCCAGCTGGCCCGAGTGCAGCGCGTGCAGCAAGCCATCGTTGGGCATGTCCGACAGGACGATTTCCACTTCATCGCCATGCTGCTCGTTGTAGCGCGCCACCACCACGGCCGTCATCGCCATGGCCGACGGAATCGCGCCGATGCGGATACGGTGCCGCCCGCTGCCGATGGCGCGCTGGATATCGGCAAAGGTATTGCTGGCCGTATTGAGCAAATGCGTGGTGTAGTCCAGCGCCAGCTTGCCTTCGCGCGTCAATTCCAACTGGTGAGTTGTGCGATTAAACAACTTCTTTCCCAGCTGATTTTCCAACAGTTTGATCGACGCGCTTAGCGCTGGCTGGGTCACGCACAATTCTTGTGCAGCCTTGCTGAAGCTGTTTACACGGGCCAGCGTGGAAAAAGCTTGCAAATGTCGCAATGAGATTTTCTTGCTCAGTTCATGCATGCGGTTTGCTTATTAAAAAAAGTAATGGATTTATAAAAATAAACAAATTTTCTTATCCCGCAATTTACCATATTCTGGACTGGTCTTTACTTATCATGAAAACAACAAATTCATGGGCAGTGCTTGAAATGCAGCGCCGTCACCGTCGGCAGCCGCAGATTCAAGCGACGTAATCATAAAAAATCACAAGAACTTACAAAAATTCAGCGGATAAACTCTCAAGGGCGGCGGCGATGAACAAATGGATGACGGGAACAATGGTGGTGGGTGGCTTGCTGGCGGCGCAAGCGGCAGCGCAGGCCCAGACGCAGGAGCAAAGCAGTGTACAAATATATGGTCTGCTGTCGGCCGGTATCGGCTACACCTCGGATGAAGGCGGCCATGCCCTGACGCATGCCATCAGCGGCAGCAACCAGAATCCCCGCATCGGTTTTCGCGGCCAGGAAGACCTGGGCGACGGTTTGAAAGCTTTATTTGTGCTGGAAAACGGTTTCAACGTGATGACGGGCACCTCGGCACAGAGCGGCCGCCTGTTTGGCCGCCAGTCGTATGTGGGCTTGTCCAGCAGCGACAAGGGCACCCTGACCCTGGGCCGCCAGTATGAGGCCGTCAAGGATTACCTGGGCCCGGTGGTGATCGCCAGTAATGGCGTGCATATCGGCGACAATGACAATGGCTATAACAACCTGCGCGTGCAGAACGCCATCAAATATGTCAGCCCGACCATCCGCAACCTGTCGTTCACGGGCCTGTATGGCTACAGCGAGAATGCAGAAAATTCCAACCAGAACCGCGCCTACAGCGTGGGTACTGGCTACAAAGTCGATGAATTCAGCTGGGCACTGGCGTACACCAAATTCGACTACCCGAATAATCCTGCTGCGCCGGATGGCGCACTGGGCAACGATTACGCCAGTCCCTTGCTGATTTTCAACAAGAGCGCACTGAAGGGCGCGGCCGGCGTACGCAGCCAGGCCATCGCCGGCACGGGAGGCTTTTATAATGTGGGCAGGACCAAGTTTGGCTTGCTGTACACCAATGTACGCTACCACTACCTGGACCAAAGCAGCCTGACCTTGCAAAACGTGGATCTGAACATGAACCACAAGCTGACGGAAGCGCTGAACCTGGGCGCCTCGTATTTCTTTACCACCGGTAAATACGACGTGATCAACAAGTCGCCGAAATGGCATCAGGTCAACTTCCAGGCCGACTACTTCCTCTCCAAGCGCAC
Organism: Janthinobacterium sp. Mn2066; assembly: GCF_049319705.1. NCBI lineage: Bacteria > Pseudomonadati > Pseudomonadota > Betaproteobacteria > Burkholderiales > Oxalobacteraceae > Janthinobacterium > Janthinobacterium sp. Mn2066. The sequence continues at coordinate 121,053 of NZ_JBMOUF010000003.1, forward strand.
GGACGTGGCCGTTACCTGGAGTTATCAGAAGGCAGCCGGCGATGCGACGTTCGCGCGCGTATTCGGTTTCGGCGCGTCGCAAGGCAAGACGCAAAGCGTGTTGATTGTCGGCATGCGACATTATTTCTGATATCGATTTCATCTTTACAGGCGCTGTCTCCTAGCGCCGCCCCTTGAAAGGACGCACCTTGAAAAAGCAACTTTTGCTGGCCCTGAGTCTCGGCTTGCTGGCCAATGCCGCTCACGCGGAAAAACGCGAGCTGGTCATTTCGGCCTATCCGATTGCCCAGCCCTTGTTCATGAAGTATGTGTACGAGCCGTTCAAGGCCAAGTGCGGTTGCGAAATCAAGGTGGAAACGGGTAATAACGCCGACCGCATCGCCAAACTGGTTGCCCACCGCAACAACCCGGTGATCGACTTGGTGCTGCTGTCCGATTCCGGCATGCTGGAAGCGGCGCAAAAGGGGCTGATCCAGCCCATGGAATACAGCAAGCTGAGCAACTACGGCCAGTTGTACGATGTGGCAAAAAATCCGATCGGCGGCAATTTCGCCGTCGGCTACACCCTGTATTCCGTGGGCCTGGTGTACCGCAGCGACAAGATCGCGCCGCTGACCTCGTGGAAAGACCTCTGGCGCCCCGAACTGAAAGGCCGCGTGGCTTTTCCTGACGTGAGCACCACCCAGGGTCCGCTGATGCTGCGCATGGCCGACGCGGCCTGGGGCGGCAAGACCGACGACTACGCCACGGGATTTGCCAAGATCGCCGGCATGAAGGGCAATGTGGTGACGTTCTCGAAAAACAGCGCGCAACTGGCGGCGCTGTTCGCGCAGGAAGAGATCTGGGCCGCGCCGGTGGCCCGCTTCACCTGGTCGCAAATGCTCAAGACGGGCCTGCCCCTGAAATGGGCGATTCCCGCCGAAGGCCAGGCCGCTGGCATGAACGTGATGGGCATCGTCGCCAAATCGAAGAATGCGGACCTGGCTTACCAGCTGATGGATTTCTGGCTGTCCAAGGAAGTGCAGACGCAGCTGGCGACCAACCTGGTCGATTCGCCCGTCAACAAGGAAGTGCGTTTGTCGGTGGCGGCCGCGCAGTTCAATACCTATGGTCCCGATCAAATCAGCTCGCTCAAGTTCGTCAAGCCTGACGTCATCCTGAAACAGCGTTCGAACTGGATGGAGAAGTGGAACAAGGCCATGAGCAAATAGTGGTGACGAAGAGAGAACCGCATGTTTGCTGATCCTAAAAAACGCCTGGGCCTGCTGCTGGTCCTGCCCGCGCTGATCTTTATCGTCGTCTGCTTCCTGCTGCCGGTGCTGGCGCTGCTGGTCGACGCCTTCCGTGTCGGCGACGGCATGCAATGGGGTGTCGACCGTTTCGTCGCCTTCTTTTCGGAAGAGTTCAACCGCACCATCTTCTGGCGCACCCTGCGCATCGCCGCGATGGTGACCATTGCCTCGGTGATCCTCGGCTACCCGGCCGCGCAGGCGATCGCCAAGGTCACGCCGCGCTGGCGCGGCATGGTGGTCGGCATGATGATCCTGCCGCTGATGGTCTCGCCGATTGCCCGTACCTATGCCTGGATCGTGCTGCTGGGCCGTAACGGCGCCGTCAACGCAGCGCTGGTCAGCATGGGCTTTACCGACGAGCCCCTGCGGTTGCTGTTCAGCGAGTTTGCCGTGTTTGTCGGCCTGCTGCAATTGCTGCTGCCGCTGATGCTGATGTCGCTCTCGGGCGCGCTGGAAAACCTGCCGCGCGACGTGGAGCCGGCTGCCGCCACCCTGGGTGCCAATCCCTGGCAAGTGTTTTGCAAGGTCACCCTGCCATTGACGCAGGAAGGCCTGGTAGTCGGTGGCACCCTGGTGTTTACGGGCTGCGTCACGGCCTATGTCACGCCGGCGCTGCTGGGCGGCACCAAGGTGCTGATGCTCGAAACCCTGCTGTACCAGAAGGTCAGCGTGGAGAGTGACTTTGGCGCGGCCAATGTGATCGCCGTCATCCTGGTTTGCATGACCCTGCTGGTGAATGCGGTCCTCAAACGTATCTCGTCTAGCCGGAGTTCTGTATGAAGCAAAGTCTGTTGTCGCGTTTGATGCTGTGGCTGGTGTTCCTGTTCCTGCTGGGACCCTTCGCCATCGTGGTGCTGGCCGGTTTTTCCGGCGGCGAAACCATGGTGTTCCCGCCGCCCTCGTATTCGCTGCGCTGGATCTTTGAAGTGTGGGCTGCGCCGGACTTCCGCCGCGCCTTCCAGACCAGCCTGGAGATCGGCCTGATTGCCACCGTGGTGGCGCTGGCGCTGGGCATCCCCGTCGCGTATGCGTTTTCGCGCATGCCGCCGCCGGGCATCGGCGTGATCCGCCAGGTGCTGACGTCGCCGCTGATCATCCCGGCTATCCTGGTCGGTCTGGGCTTGCTCAATCACCTGGTGCTGACGATCAATGCGCCGGTCTACCTGGGGCTGCTGATCGGCCATATCGCGCTGCTGATACCGTACGCGGTGCGGGTGGTGTACGCCAGCCTGGTCAACCTGCGCGTCGATATCGAAGATGCGGCCATCACCCTGGGCGCCTCGCGTTTGCGCACCTTCGCCATGATCGTGCTGCCCAATATCCGCAACGCCGTGATCGCCGCCTTCTTCCTGGCGTTTGTTACCTCGTTCAACCAGGTGCCCGTCTCGCTGTTCCTGACGGGCCCCGGCATCAGCACCTTGCCGATCGAGATGCTGGGCCATATGGAAAACAGCTTCGATCCATCGATCGCCGCCATCTCCACCTTGCTGGTGCTGTTCACCATGGCCTTCGTGCTGGTGACCGAGAAGGTGCTGGGCATTTCAAAATACATGTAAGGACACCATGAGTTATCTGGAACTGCACAAGCTGAACCTCGGCTACGCAAAGAACACCACCTCGGTGAAAGACCTGGACCTGAAAGTGGAGCAGGGAGAACTGATCTCGCTGCTGGGCCCCAGCGGCTGCGGCAAGACCACCACCATGCGCGCGATTGCCGGCCTGATGCCGCTGCAGTCGGGCAGCATCGTCTTGAATGGTCGCGACATCGGCAAGCTGCCGCCGAATAAACGCAATATCGGCATGGTGTTCCAGTCGTATGCGCTGTTCCCGCACTTGAATGTGTATGACAACGTGGCGTTCGGTTTGCGTTTGCGCAAGGTGCCCGCCGCCGAATTGAAGACCAAGGTCGAAGCGGTGATCGCGGCCGTGGGTCTGAGTGGTTTCGAGACGCGTTTGCCGGCGCAGATGTCCGGCGGGCAGCAGCAGCGCGTGGCGCTGGCGCGCGCCATCGTGGTCGAACCTGCCCTGCTGCTGCTCGATGAACCGCTGTCGAACCTGGACGCCAAGCTGCGCGTGCAGATGCGCGCCGAGCTGCGCCGCATCCAGCGCGAGCTGGGCATCACCATGTTGTACGTGACGCATGACCAGGAAGAAGCGCTGGCTTTGTCCGACCGCATCGTGGTCATGAATGGCGGGCGCATCGAGCAGCTCGACGTGCCGGAAGCCGTGTTCAATACGCCATCGTCGCGTTTCGTGGCCAACTTCATGGGCGTGGAAAACCTGTTCGATTACCGCAACGGCGCGCTGTGCCACGGCGATACGCGCCTGGCCTACACGGCCCCAGTGGCAGCCGGCACCACGGCGCTGGGCTGGCGCCCGGACAAGGTGCGCGTGTGCGCTGCCGACGATACGGCAGGCCAGTATCCGGGCACGGTGCTGGCGCGCGGCTTCCTGGGCGACACGGTGGAATACCTGCTCGATACGCCGCTGGGCCACGTCAAGGGCATCAGCACCGCCGCCAACGCCGCCTGGCGCGAAGGCACGGCGGTGAGCTTCGTGCTGCCTGTTGATCATGCCCTGCACCTGCAAGCTTGACCCTCTTTTGATGCGACTGGACACTCCATGGACAAGACCCTGAAAAAGATTTGGCTCGATACCGATCCCGGTTTTGACGACTGGCTGACGATGCTGCTATTGGGCAGCAATCCCGATATCGAATGGCTGGGCGTGAGCGTGGCGACCGGTAATGCGCCAGTCGACATCACCTACGACAATGCCCTGCGCATCAAGGCCAATGACAGCCTGACGGTGCCGATCTACCGCGGTTGCGAGCAGCCGCTGGTGGGCGAGATCGAAACGGCGCAGCGCATCCTGGGCGACACCGGCATGCCGACCACCGGCACGCCCTTGCCGCCTGGTGCGGCCAGCGATGCGCCCGGCCATGCCGTCGATGCGCTGATCGATGCTGTACGAGCTAATCCTGGCCAGATCACGATTTTGGCGATTGCGCCGATGACCAACCTGGCCACGGCGCTGAGCAAGGCGCCCGATATCGCCGGCAAGATCGTGGAAATCATCTTGATGGGCGGCTCGACCGACCAGGGCAACCATACTGCCGCGGCCGAATTCAATATCTATTCGGACCCGGAAGCGGCTGCACAAGTGTTCCAGGCCGGCATCCCGCTGCGCATGTTCGGTTTGAATTTGTGCCGCCAGCTGCTGGTGACCAAGGTGGAAGTGGAGCGCTTGCGCACCATCGGCACGCCGCGCGCCCTGACCCTGGCCGGCTACCTGGAAGCCTATGTGCGCATCCGCAGCAGCGACGGTTCCGTGCCCATGCCCATGTATGACCCGGTGGTGGCCCTGTACCTGGAAGCACCGCAGCTGTTCCAGTTCCAGCCAGCCCACGTGGCCGTCGAATTGAAGGGCGAACTGACGCGCGGCATGACAGTGTGCGAATTCCGCGTGCCGCGCCGCGCACCGATCAACACGCAGGTGGCGATGCTGGCCGATGGCCCTGCCGCCATCGAACGCTTGATGCGCCGCCTGACGGCGATTTTGCTGTGACCTTGCTGTGATCCTGCTGTAAGCCCTCTACTCTTAACGAATCGAGTTTCATGAGCACCGACATCTTGCCTGCTTCTTCCCTGACCACTGCTTTGACCATTGAACAGTTTGTCCACGCCATGCCCAAGGTGGAGCTGCATTGCCACCTGTTCGGCACGGTGCGCCAGGCTACCTTCCGCGCGCTGGCCGCGAAGAGCGGCAATGTCGTCACGCCCGAAGAAATCGACGCTTTTTATACGCGCGGCGACAAGCCGGTAGGCGTGCTGCGGGTGCTGCGCGCGCTCGATGCGCACCTGATCATCTCGCCAACGGACCTGTATTGCCTGGCCTATGAATACCTGGAAGATGCGCACAGCCACAATGTGCGCTATGCCGAGTTTTTCTGGAACCCGACCGGTACCGTGCGCGTCTCGGGCATCCGCTACGAGGCGGCGCAAGACGCCATGGTGGCCGCCATCCGCGATGCGCAGCGCGATTTCGGCATCGTCGGGCGCTTGATCCCCAGCATCGACCGCGAAGCCAGTCCGGCTGAAGCGGTACAGATGGTGGAGTGGATGAAAGCCTACCGCGCGCCCGAAGTGATCGGCATCGGCATCGATTACCGTGAAAACGACCGTCCGCCGGAACTGTTTGCCGAGGCTTACCGCCTGGCGCGCGAAGCCGGCTTCAAATGCACGGCGCATGCGGGCGAATTCGGCATGCCGTGGATGAACGTGGAAACGGCGGTCGACCTGTTAAAAATTGACCGGGTCGACCATGGCTACACCATCGTCGACAATCCCGCACTGGCGCAGCGGTATGCCGAGCGGGGCCTGGTATTTACCGTGGTGCCCACCAATTCCTATTATTTGCGTACTTTGACGCCGGAACGCTGGGCGCTCGACCATCCTATCCGCGAGATGGCCAGGCTGGGCCTCCGCTTGCATCCGAATTCGGACGATCCGACCCTGCACCACGTGACGCCGACGGGCGCCTGGCTGATGATGCGCGAATTCGGCTTCGGCCTGGACGACATGCGCGGCTTCATGCTCAATGGCCTGGATGCGGCCTGGATCGACGACAGCACGCGGCGCGACTGGCAGGTCGACTTTACGCGCCAGTTCGACGCGCTGCGCGCGCGGGTCACGGAATAATCAAGCCGATATCGGTGGTGTCAGCAGCAAGGATGGAAACGCCCGCTGCGGGCATGCCTGCCGCTCGCATACCTTGCAGCCCGTGCCGATCGGCGTGGCGCCTGCCGGGTCGTGCAAATCGAGCCCCTTCGAATAAATCAGCCGGTGCGCCTGCGAGATATCGCAGCCCAGCGCCACGGCGAAGGTCTTGCCCGGCGCCCGGAAACCGGGCGACGCCGTGCTGACCTGGCGCGCGATCCACAGATGGGTACAGCCATCGGGCATGCTGGCCACCTGCGTCAGCACCTGGCCCGGATGGCTGAAGGCGTCGTAGACGATCCATAGCGGACAGGTGCCGCCCACGCGGGAAAAGTGAAAGTCGGTGGCTGACTGGCGTTTCGAGACATTGCCGGCGCGGTCCACGCGCACGAAAAAGAAGGGCAGTCCGGCTGCATCGGGGCGCTGCATGGTGCTCAGGCGGTGGCAGACCGCTTCAAACCCCACGCCGAACTGGTGCGCCAGGCGCTCGATATCGTAGGCGCGGCTTTCCGCTGCCTGCAAGAAGCGCTGGTAGGGCATCAGCAGGGCGCCCGCAAAATAATTCGACAAGGCCAGCCGCGCACCCGTTTGCGCGCCCGCGCCCGAAAAACCGGCCGCCAGCACCAGCGCATCGATCAGGGCGCTGTGTTCCAGCAGGCTGATTTGCGCCGCCATCTGGAACGCGCGCTGGCCGCCCGTGAGGGTGTCGGGCAGCCACAGGATATGCTGCTGGGCGTCGTAGCGGTGCTTGCGCACCATGCCCGCATCGCCATCGGACAATTGCACGCGGATGCCGTGGCGCTCCAGCAAGCGCGCTTGCAGCGCATCGTGGGTGCGCTGACCGCCAGGCAGCTCTTCGGCCACGGCTTCCGCCGCCCGGTCCAGTTCATCGATGTAGTTTTGCCGCCGGTTCAGGTATTCGCGCACCTCTTCATCGGTGGATGGCGCGGCCGAACTGGCGCCACGGCTGCCGTCGTCCAGCCGCGCAGCCAGCGTATCGGCCCGTTCGGCCATGACCCGGTAGCGCCGCTGCAGCAGCAGGATCGAGCGCGCCAGTTCGGGCATGTTTTCCACCAGCATTTTGAGTTCCGCCATCGAGGTGGGCGGCGCATCGGGCAATTCGCCGAATACGTCGCGCACGTCGGCCACCAGGCTGGCGCTGTCGTGTTCCGAGAAGATTTGCGGATCGACTCCCAGCACGCTGCCGATGCGCAGCAGGATGGGCACCGTCAGCGGGCGCTGGTTGCGTTCCATCTGGTTCAGGTAGCTGGGCGAAATGCCCAGGGCCTTGGCCAGCGCCACCTGCGTCATGCGCCGTTCTTCGCGCAGCCGCTGCAGGCGCACGCCCATGAAAACCTTTGCCATCGCGTTGTCTCCCGACTTTGTGGAATCTGCAAATTTACAATATTCGCAGATTAACAGATTCAGCTTTGCATTATCTCGCATTTTCACGCCTTGTTCGCAGCCAGTATTGTGCGAATAATGCAAACAGACCTATCCTTAAAATCAGGAGACACAGAGTGACCACGCAAAACAATATCCCTACCGTACCCTTATTGATCAATGGCGAGTGGGTGGAATCCAAAACCACCGTCTGGCGCGATGTCGTCAACCCGGCCACGCAAGAAGTATTGGCCCATGTACCGTTCGCCACGCCCGATGAAGTCAACGCGGCCATCGCTGCCGCCCAGCGCGCCTTTAAAACCTGGCGCAAGACGCCGATCGGCGCGCGCGCCCGCATCTTTTTGAAATTGCAGCAACTGATCCGTGAAAACATGGCCGACCTGGCCGCGACCCTGACCATGGAACAGGGCAAGACTTTGCTGGACGCGGAAGGCGATGTCTTCCGTGGCCTGGAAGTGGTGGAGCACGCGGCCAATATCGGCACCCTGCAAATGGGCGAATTCGCGCAAAACGTGGCTGGCGGCGTCGACACCTACAGCGTGCTGCAGCCGCTGGGCGTGTGCGCCGGCATCACGCCGTTCAATTTCCCCGCCATGATCCCGTTGTGGATGTTCCCGATGGCGATTGCCTGCGGCAATACCTTCGTGCTGAAACCTTCCGAGCAAGATCCGCTGGTGACGGAAAAACTGGTGCGCCTGGCGATAGCAGCGGGTATTCCTGCCGGCGTGCTGAACGTGATCCACGGCGGCGAAGACGTAGTCAACGCCCTGTGCGACCATCCGGACATCAAGGCGATTTCGTTTGTCGGTTCCAGCAAGGTGGGCACGCATGTCTACCAGCGCGCCAGCCTGAATGGCAAACGCGCGCAATGCATGATGGGCGCCAAGAACCACGCGGTCGTCTTGCCAGATGCCAACAAGGAACAGACCCTGAACCAGTTGCTGGGCGCCGGTTTCGGCGCGGCCGGCCAGCGCTGCATGGCCGCTTCCGTGGCCGTGCTGGTGGGCGAAGCGCGCGACTGGTTGCCGGAACTCTCTAAAAAAGCGCAAACCCTGACCGTGGGCGCGGGCAAGGATAACCCGGACCTGGGCCCCGTGATCTCGTGTGCAGCGAAAGAGCGCGTGTTTGGCCTGATCGCCAAGGGCGTGGAACAGGGCGCGACCCTGACCCTCGATGGCCGCGACGTGAAAGTGGTGGGTTATCCGAACGGCAACTTCGTCGGCCCCACCATTCTGTCTGGCGTGAAACCGGGCATGGCCGTGTATGACCAGGAAATCTTTGGCCCGGTCTTGATCGTGGTGGAAGTCGATACGCTCGATGAAGCGATTGCCCTGGTGAACGCGAATCCGAACGGCAATGGCACGGCGCTGTTTACGCAAAGCGGCGCGGCCGCGCGTTATTTCCAGGAAGAAATCGACGTGGGCCAGGTGGGCATCAACGTGCCGATTCCCGTGCCGGTGCCCCTGTTCAGCTTCACGGGTTCGCGCGGCTCGAAACTGGGCGACCTGGGCCCGTTCGGCAAGCAGGTCGTGCTGTTTTACACGCAGACGCAAACGGTCACGCAGCGCTGGTTTACGGATGCGGCATCGGTGGGCAAGGTCAATACCACCATCAGCCTCAAGTAAGGAGCTGGCATGGACTTTGAACTGAGCGACGAGCAGCGCGAGTTCCAGCTGGCGGCGCGCGCGTTTGCCGAAGGCGAACTGGCACCGCATGCGGCGCACTGGGATGCGGAGTCGATTTTCCCGGTGGACACCATCGCCAAGGCCGGCGAGATGGGTTTTTGCGGCCTGTACACACCGGAGCGCTGGGGCGGCCTGGGCTTGTCGCGCCAGGATGCGGCCATCGTCTTTGAAGAGCTGGCCGGTGGCTGCACCTCGACCACCGCGTATATCACCATCCACAATATGGCCACCTGGATGCTGTCGCGCTGGGGCCGGGAAGCCTTGTGCGACGAGTGGGTGCCTGCGCTGGCGGCCGGCCAGAAGCTGGCCAGCTATTGCCTGACGGAACCGCAATCGGGTTCCGATGCTGCCTCCTTGCGCACCAAGGCCGTCAAGGAGGGGGACTTTTATGTGCTGGACGGTACGAAAGCCTTTATTTCCGGTGCGGGCCAGACCGATATGCTGATCGTCATGGCACGCACGGGCGGCGAGGGCGCGGCCGGTATTTCCGCGTTTGCCGTGCCGGCCAATTTGCCCGGCATCGTGTATGGCAAGAAAGAAGAAAAAATGGGCTGGAATAGCCAGCCTACGCGCATCATCAGCTTCGACCAGGTGAAAGTGCCGGTCGCCAACTTGCTGGGCGCGGAAGGCGAGGGTTTTGCCATCGCCATGAAGGGCATCGATGGCGGCCGCATCAATATCGCCACGTGCTCGGTGGGCACCGCCCAGGCCGCTTTGACGCGGGCGCAAGCCTACATGAAGGAGCGCACGCAGTTTGGCCGCGAACTGGCCCAGTTCCAGGCCTTGCAATTCAAGCTGGCCGACATGCTGACGGAACTGGTGGCGGCGCGCCAGATGGTGCGCCTGGCTGCCTGGAAGCTGGACCAGGAAAGCCCGGACGCCACCGCGTACTGCGCCATGGCCAAGCGTTTCGCCACTGACGTCGGTTTCAATGTGGCCAACGATGCATTGCAATTGCACGGCGGCTACGGCTACATCCGCGAGTATCCGCTGGAGCGCCATGTGCGCGACACGCGCGTACATCAGATCCTGGAAGGAACCAATGAAATCATGCGCCTGATCGTCGCGCGAGCGATCTTGAAAGACGGCGCCACGGAGACCCTACGATGACTAAAACATATAGCAATCTGCTGCTGGAGCGGCGCGAACACACGGCCCTCGTCACCCTCGACAATCCACCAGCCCACACCTGGACCCTGGCCAGCCTGCGTGCCCTGAAGGAACTGGTGGAAGACCTCAATGCCGATCCTGACGTGTATGCGCTGGTGATCACGGGCGGCGGGACCAAGTTCTTTTCGGCTGGCGCCGACTTGAAAGTTTTCGCTGACGGCAACAAGACCATGGCGTTCGACATGGCGGCCGCGTTTGGCGAGGCATTCGAGACCTTGTCCGCATTCCGTGGCGTCAGTATTGCCGCCATCAATGGCTATGCCATGGGCGGCGGCCTGGAGTGCGCGCTCGCTTGCGATATTCGCATTGCCGAAGAGCATGCACAAATGGCCTTGCCGGAAGCCTCCGTCGGCTTGCTGCCCTGCGCAGGCGGCACGCAAAACCTGGCCTGGCTGGTCGGCGAAGGCTGGGCCAAGCGCATGATTTTGTGTGGCGAACGGGTCGATGCGGCCAGGGCGCTGTCGATCGGCCTGGTCGAGGAAGTGGTGGCTAGCGGCCAGGGATTGACGGCGGCGCTGGCGCTGGCGGCCAAGGTGGCGCGCCAGAGTCCCGGCAGCGTCACGGCGTGCAAATCGTTGATCCAGGGCGCGCGCAGCAAACCCCTGGCGCAATCCCTGCCCGACGAACGCACCCTGTTCCTGGGCCTGTTCGATACGCAAGACCAGAAAGAGGGTGTGCTGGCTTTCCTGGAAAAGCGTCCAGCGGAGTGGAAGAATGGTTAATAGCGTGGATAAACCCGTGGTTGATACCGTCAAAGTCGAGGAACGCGCCTGTCCCGGCGGCATGAAACTGGGCGTCATCACCCTCGACGCACCGAAATCGCTGCATGCCCTGACCCTGGACATGATACGGGCCATCGATGGCGCGCTGGTGCGCTGGGCCGATGATGCACAGGTCGCTTGCGTGGTGCTGTTATCGTCCACCGACAAGGCTTTTTGCGCAGGCGGCGACGTGCGCAGCCTGCGCGCGGCCGTGGTGGAACAGCCCGGTGTGGTGCCCAATCCGCTGGCGCTGGCTTTCTTTGAGGAAGAATACCGGCTTGACCATCGCATCCATACCTATGTGAAACCGCTGCTGGTGTGGGGCGGCGGCATCGTGATGGGCGGCGGCCTGGGCTTGCTGGCGGGCGCCAGCCATCGCGTGGTGACGGAAAGCACGCGCATCGCCATGCCGGAAATCACCATCGGCCTGTTTCCCGACGTGGGCGGCAGCTGGTTCCTGGGCCGCATGCCGGGGCGCAGCGGCTTGTTCCTGGGCTTGACGGGGGCGCCGATGAACGCGGCCGACGCCTTGTTTGCAGGGCTCGGTGATTATTTCTTGCAACAGGAAGAGCGGGCCATGGTGCTCGAGGCGCTGACCCTGGCCCAATGGCAAGCGACGCCGCAAGCGAATCATCAGCAACTGGACCGTTTGCTGCGCGGTTTCTCGGCGCCAGCCTCCCTGCTGCCTGTGTCGGAAGTGCGCACCAACTTCGATGCCATCGCCGCGCTCACGCAAGCGCCGACCTTGCCGGAAGTGGTGGCCGCGATTGCCGCCTACGATGGCGATGTGGCCTGGCTGCAAAAGGCGGCCCACTCGCTGGCCAAGGGCGCGCCCACGTCAGCCGCGCTGGTATGGGCCATGCGTGAACGCACGCGGCACCTGAGCCTGGCGCAAGTGTTCCAGCTGGAATTGATCGTGGCCGTGCAATGCTGCGCCCACCCCGATTTCGCGGAAGGGGTGCGCGCCTTGCTGATCGACAAGGACAATGCGCCGCGATGGTTGCCGGCCAGCCTGGACGATATCAGCAGCACGTATCTGGACGAGTATTTTGCCGCGCCGTGGACACAGCATCCACTGGGCGACCTACATTAAAAGAACAGAGGAGATCAAGATGCAGCATATCGCTTTTATCGGTTTGGGCAATATGGGCGCGCCGATGGCCCGCAACCTGGTGGCCGCCGGTTTTCACGTTTCCGTATTCGACCTGGCGCCGGCCGCCGTCGCTGCACTGGTGGAGGCGGGCGCCACGGCAGCCGCGTCCGCCAGTGCGGCCGTGCAGACGGCGGACGCCGTCATCACCATGCTGCCAGCCAACAAACACGTGCAAGAGCTGTACCTGGCCGAGGGCGGTGTACTCGATAGCGCCAGGCCCGGCGCCTTGCTGATCGATTGCAGCACCATCGCTGCCGACGTGGCGCGCCAGGTGTCGGAAGCAGCCGCCAAGCGCGGTTTTGCCATGCTCGACGCGCCCGTGTCGGGCGGCACGGCGGGCGCGGCGGCCGGCACCCTGACGTTTATCGTCGGCGGACCGGAAGCGGCCTTGCAGCAGGCGCGGCCTTTGCTGGAAAAAATGGGCAAGAACATTTTCCACGCGGGCGAGGCCGGTGCAGGGCAGGTGGCGAAGATTTGCAACAACATGCTGCTGGGAATTTTGATGGCAGGCACGTCCGAAGCCTTGAACCTGGGCGTGGCGCATGGCCTCGATCCGAAAGTGTTGTCCGACATCATGGCCAAGAGTTCGGGCCGCAACTGGACCCTGGAAGTGTACAACCCCTGGCCTGGCGTGATGGACGGCACGCCCGCTTCGCGCAATTACAGCGGCGGCTTCGGCACGGCGCTGATGCTGAAAGACCTGGGGCTGGCCCAGCAGTCGGCCTTGTCCGTCAATGCGGCGACTCCCTTGGGCGGTCTGGTGCGCCAGTTGTATCAGATGCACGCCCAGTCCGGTTATGCGCAGCAGGATTTTTCCAGCATCGTGCACATGCTCAAGCCTGATGTGAAGCAGTCCTGATTATTTCAGGCAAAAAAAAGCCCGCTGGTAAAAGCGGGCTAAATCCAATTCTTGGAAGAGTTGGAGGAGACAGATGCATTATGTTGCATTGCCACATATAACTCCAATTTATCTTTCAAATATCAGTTATCTATTTTGGTGATGTAAGGGGCAGCGCCTGTGCTGCCCCTTGCTCCTTGCATTAGCTTGCCGGGTTGCAGGCAATCTTGACGGACGTGACTGCTGCCGAACCCATGATGCCCACGCCGGTGGACAAGCCGGTTGCTGGATCCGTCAATACCGAGCACACCAGGCCGGCCGGGCTGGTGGTGACGCTGATACCGAACGAGGTGCCATCGGCCACCGCGGTTGGCATGGTAAAGGCCAGCGGATCGGCGCCTGGATTTTTCGATACGGTCAGCGGGCTGCTATTGCTGCCGTTGGACAGTACCAGGCCATCGACGGTCAGGCCGGTGATCGTGCCACCCACGGTATAGGTATTTTGCTGGCAATTGACGATGGCCTGGATGCTGACGTAGTGGCCAGCCGTGTCCGAACCGCCTGAAACGGTGCAATTCATGTGCGCAGGCGGGGTTTGCACCACGATGTTATAGGATGCGCCGTAATCGATCTTGTTGGCAAAGGTGAAGGTGGTGGCGCCGGCAGGCACGCTGAGCGTATCGCTGCCGTTGGCCAGCACCAGGCCGCTGTTGCTCAAGCCGGTAATCGTACCGCTGACGTCGTAGGTCGCTTTGCCGCCGCAAGCGGCGAGGCCGACGGTAATGAGCAGCGCAATGTAAGGGCGCAGGCTGAATGACTTCATGTATTTCTCCAATTAAATAAGGATGCCAGTGCCAGGCTTAATTCGGCGTGCAGCCAACCACGAGACTGGTGTTGTTGCTTGAACCCATGGTGCCGACTGGGTTGCTGATAGTGCAAGTCAGTCCCGGTGGATTGGTCAGCACGTTCACGTTGTACGGGGAACCATCGCCGACGGTGCTGCCAAAGACAAAGGTGGTGCTGCCGGCCAGCGGGCTGCTCTTGCCGGAGCCGTTGACCAGCACCAGGCCATCGGCGGTCAGGCCGGTGATGGTGCCGCCCAGGGTATATTGGTTGGTGAGGCAACTGATGCTGGCCAGGCCGACGCTATACGCCGATGCCTTGCCGCTGCCATCGATGACCGTGCAAACGGCGCCCGTAGGCTGCTGCTTGATGGTGATGTTATAGCTGTCGTCGGTATTGAGCAGGGTGTTAAAGGTGAAAGTGGTGGAACCCGAGGTAATCGGCAGCGATTCGCTGCCATTCTGGAGAATCAGTCCATCTTTTGCCAGGCCGGTGACGCTGCCGGTCAGATACAGATTGCCGCCGCCGCCGCCACAGGCTGCCAGAGTGACGGCGCAAGCCGCCGCCAGCATCGAGCGCAGGTACAAATTTTTCATACATTCTCCAAAACGAATTAAGTAGGGTAGCGCAACACGGACGCTGGCGCCGTATTGGAATGGCGCCTATTTTAGTCTATCTGGCAAGCCGATTGATCTCGCCTTGTATCTCCCTGTAACAATTTTTCGCGTCAAAGCGTGTGTGGCTGCCGATTTCACCCCCATTTGTCAAGCACGCAAGCATGCCGTCAGCCCCGATCAATGCGACAATAACCATAAGCCGTGCGATTGCGTGCGGCACTTTTTGTGAATGATTCGATATCTGATGTCCGTTGCTAATAAAAAAACTGTCGTACCGCCGAAGGCCATCCTGTTCGACCTCGATGATACGCTGTGGCCCATCGCGCCCGTGATCGCGGCGGCGGAAGTCGTGCTACACGATTGGCTGACTGCCCACGCGCCCAAGGTGGCGCAGCAATTTTCCATCGAGGCCATGCGCCAGCAGCGGCTGGTCTTGCTGGAGGCGCAGCCGCAGCTGCATGGCAATCTGATCGAGGTGCGGCGCGCCGGCTTGCGCTCGGCCTTCGCGGCGGCCGGTGAAGATCCGGCCTTGATCGAGGCGGCGCTCCGGCATTTCATGGCTGCCCGCAACCAGGTCACGCCCTATGACGACGTGTTGCCTGGCCTGGCCTGGCTGCAGCAGCGTTTGCTGGTCGGTTCCATCTCGAACGGCAATGCCGATCTTGATATTATCGGCCTGGCGCAGCATTTCAGGATATCGATCGCCGCCGCCGACTTTGGCGTGCCCAAGCCCGACGCCACGATCTTCCTGGCGGGCTGTGAAGCGCTGGGTGTGGCGCCGCACGAGGCCGTGTATGTGGGGGACGATCTGTATTTCGATGTCACGGGTGCCCAGAATGCCGGCATGCGCGCCGTCTGGATGAATCGCCGCGGTAGCGACGCCCATCTGGCCGCCGGGGTGCAGCCCGACGCGATTTGCGCCAACTTTGACGAATTGCTGTTCTGGCTACAGGGGCAATTGGAAGATTGATGACCGCAGGCCGGGCGAACGTGCATAATAGCTACTTCAGGGCGCATCAAGCTGCCCTTGCGTACCAGAACATTGTTTAAATAAACAACATCATGCAACTCGATAACCGTGCCCAAACACTGCTGAAAGCCCTGGTCGAGCGATACATCGCCGACGGCCTGCCGGTCGGTTCGCGCGCCTTGTCGAAGATTTCCGGCCTGGATCTGTCGCCGGCGACCATCCGCAATATCATGGCGGATCTGGAAGAGCTCGGCTATGTGTCCAGCCCGCATACCTCGGCCGGCCGCATTCCCACGCCGCGCGGCTATCGCATCTTTGTCGACACTTTGCTGACCGTCAAGCACCTGGACGAACATCTGGTGGAGTCGCGCCTGCAATTGCAGACGCCGCAAAAAACCATCGCCAATGCGGCGCAGATGTTGTCGTCGCTGTCGCAATTTGCCGGCGTGGTGCTCAGCCCGCGCCGTGAATCGGTGTTCCAGCAGATAGAATTTTTGCGCTTGTCCGAAAAACGCATCCTGCTCGTCATCGTCGGGCCGGGCGGCGACGTGCAAAACCGCCTGCTGTTGACGGAGGCGGACTATACGCCGGCGCAACTGGTGCAATCGGCCAACTATATCAACCAGAATTATGGCGGCCTGTCGTTCGACATGGTGCGCGTGCGCCTGCAAAGCGAGTTGCGCCAGTTGCGCGACGACATGGGCTGCCTGATGCAGGCGGCCGTCGAGGCGGGCAGTGAAGTGATGGCCGACCATAGCGATGACATGGTGATCTCGGGCGAGCGCAACTTGCTCAGCGTGAGCGATCTGTCATCGAACATGCATTCGCTGCGCCAGATGTTCGATATGTTCGAGCAAAAGACGGGCTTGATGCAGTTGCTGGACGTATCGAGCAAGGCGACGGGCGTGCAGATTTTTATCGGCGGCGAATCGAACCTGGTGCCGATGGATGAAATGAGCGTGGTGACGGCGCCGTATGAAGTCAACGGCAAGATCGTGGGCACCCTGGGCGTGATCGGCCCGACGCGCATGGCGTATGAACGGGTGATTCCGATTGTCGATATCACGGCCAAGCTGTTATCCAACGCGCTTAGCCATCATTGAGCGAGATCAGTACTGCGCCGGCCGCGCCCTTGCGGGAACGGCCGGCATGCGTCAGGCTGCTTTATGGGGGCAAGCCGTCTTGATGCAGTTGCCGTAAATGGCCAAAGCATGTTCGGCGATTTTAAAGCCGCGCTCTTCGGCGACTTTTTGCTGGCGGATTTCGATTTCTTCGTCGAAGAATTCTTCCACGCGGCCACAGTCCAGACAGACCAGGTGGTCGTGGTGGGAACCTTCGTTGAGCTCGAAAATCGCCTTGCCGGTTTCAAAATGGTTGCGGTTAAGCAAGCCAGCCTGTTCGAACTGGGTCAGGACACGGTAGACAGTTGCCAAACCGACATCCATATTGTCGGCCAGCAGAATCTTGTAGACGTCTTCTGCTGTCAGGTGGCGTACCGGGCTACTCTGGAAGATATCGAGTATCTTCAGCCTTGGCAGGGTCGCTTTCAGGCCGCTTGCCTTGAGATCACTAGGATTGTTACTCATGTTTGTTGCTCGTATGTGGGTCAGGTGCTTTATCATATAGCGTTTTAGCGGGGAGTGCCAAAATATGCATTTTTTGGCGGGCCGGTCACTCCTGGCGTTTTGTTCATCAAATTGAGGTCATTTATGCGCGTAACACCGGCTGTATTGCCATCTCCCTGGCACCGTATTTCATTTCGAGCACCAGTCGTGGCAGGCATGGTCTGTGTTGCATTGACAATGTCTGGCTGTGCCAGCCGTGGCATTCTGGGCGAAAAGCCTGCTGTTACCCTCAAGGAAGGCAAGGAAGTCGTGCCTGATAGTGGCGCGCAAACAACCACCATTACGCCGCTGCAGAAATTCATGTGGTTTTTCTCGCCCTACCGCCCAGTGATTCAGCAAGGCAACTTTGTTTCTGAAGAAATGCTGGCGCAGCTGAAGGTCGGCATGACGCGCGACCAGGTCCGCTTCATCCTCGGCACTTCGCTGCTGACCGATATCTTCCATGCCGACCGCTGGGATTACCCTTTCCGCCTGGCCAAGGGCAATGGCGAAACCACCAGCAGCCGCGTGGTCGTGTACTTTGACAAGGATGGCAAGGTAGCGCGCTTCGAAGGCGGCAATTTGCCGACCGAGAAAGAATACATCGACCGTATCGCTGGCCCATCGCCGTTCGCCAAGGTCGCCAAGGCCGATGCGCCGGCCGCCGTCGCGCCGTCGCCCGTGGCGCCTAGCGCCGTGCCGGTGCCAGCCGATGCCGCACCTGGTATTCCAGTGAGCAAGCCTGATGCAGTGCCGGCCCCTGCACCGGCGCCGGAAGCAGCCCCTGCACCTGCGGCGACGCCGGCCGCTGAGCCCACCAAATAAGTAGCAGCAAGAGAAACAACATGACTCAATTGAAAATTGCAATCGCCGGCGCCAGTGGCCGCATGGGCCATATCCTGATCGAAGCGGTGGGCAATGCGCCCGACGCCGTGCTGGCCGGCGCGCTCGATATCGCCGCCTCGCCAGCCGTAGGCCAGGACGCCGCTGCCTTCCTGGGCAAACCTGCTGGCGTGCTGATCGAATCGGATCTGGCCAAGGGCCTGGCCAACGCCGATTACCTGATCGATTTCACGCGCCCGGAAGGCACGTTGCAGCATCTGGCCTACTGCGCCGAACATGGTATCAAGATGATCATCGGCACCACCGGTTTCGATGCGGCAGGCAAGGCAGCGATTGCCGCCGCCGCCGAAAAAACCGCCATCATGTTCGCGCCGAACATGAGCGTGGGTGTTAACGTCACCTTGAAACTGCTGGAACTGGCCGCGAAAAGCTTGTCTGAAGGCTACGACATTGAAATCGTCGAAGCCCATCACCGTCACAAGGTCGATGCACCGTCGGGCACTGCCCTGCAAATGGGCGAAGTGGTGGCTGGCGCGCTGGGCCGCGACCTGAAGGAATGCGCCGTCTATGGCCGTGAAGGCGTGACGGGCGAGCGCGATCCATCGACGATCGGCTTTGCCACCATCCGTGGCGGCGATATCGTGGGCGACCATACGGTGCTGTTTGCCGGCATTGGCGAACGCATCGAGATCAGCCATAAATCGAGCAGCCGCGTTACCTACGCGCACGGCGCCCTGCGCGCCGCGCGTTTCCTGGCCGACAAGCCGACCGGCCTGTTCGACATGCAAGATGTGCTGGCGCTGAAAAACTAGGACTAGCGATCATGGCGCCAGGCACAGTGAATCACTTGAGCCTGGCGCAATACTGGAACCAGGGTGACGCCGCCAGTCACTGTGTGGCGTATGTCCTGCTGGCCATGTCCCTGCTGAGCTGGTATCTGATGCTGAGCAAGGGTGTCTCCGCCTGGCATATACGGCGCGGCGCCCGCCATCTGCCTTATTTTTGGGCAGCGCCCAGGCTGGACGATGGCCTGGCCGTGCTGGCGCTGGGCGATACCGAGCGCATTTATCTGCCCTTGGCGCAAGTCCAGGCCCAGGCCCGGCAAGGCAAGGCATCGCTGGACGCCAGCTTGCCGCTTGCCGATCAATTGACGCGCTTGTTGCGCGATGCCATACAGCATGCCACCGTGCGCCTGGAATGGGGCTTGACCCCCCTGGCGTCGATCGGCGCCACGGCGCCGTTTGTCGGTTTGCTGGGGACGGTCTGGGGCATTTATCATGCGCTGGCGACCGTGTCGCAGGGGGGCGCCTTGCGGGTGGAGCAATTGGCGGGCCCGGTCGGCGAAGCCTTGATCATGACGGCGGCCGGCTTGCTGGTGGCCATCCCTGCCGTGCTGGCCTATAACGGCCTGAACCGGATCAACCGCCTGACCCTGGCCGAACTCGATGCCTTTGCGCATGATCTGCATGCATATGCGCTCGTGCACATGCAGCACAAGGAGGCATGATGGCGTTCGGCGCTTTCCAGCAGGGGCGATACCAGAACCCCGCGATGGTTGACATCAATGTCACGCCCATGGTCGATGTGATGCTGGTCTTGCTGGTGATTTTTATCCTGGCCGCGCCCGTGTTCACGCAAGCGCTGCAGCTGGAATTGCCACAAGCCAATGTCAATGCGGCAGCGGCGCCCGGCGAGACGGTCACGCTGGCGCTCGATGCAGACGGGCGTCTGTTCTGGAATAATCAGGCGGTGACTTCGACCATGCTGGAGGCGCGCCTGGCGCAGGCGGCGCGGCAGGCCACGCCGCCGCAGTTGCAATTGCGCATCGATAAGCATACCCGCTATGAAGCGGTGGCCCAGCTGATGGCCGCCGCCCAGTCCCACGGGTTGCACCGGCTCGGATTTGTCACCGATCCGGCGCCGCCCCTTTGATAGAAAGAAAAGAATTGCTATGCCTACAGTCGTACTGAATGGAAAAGACATCACCGACGAAGCCCGCTTTCACGCACAATGCGTGCAGGTTTTCGGCTTCCCCGAGTTCTATGGCAATACTATCGACGCCTGGGTCGATTGCCTCAGCTATCTGCGCGATGATGAAAACATGACGAAGTTCCGTCTGAAGCCCAATGAAGTGCTGGACATCGTGGTACAGGATGGGGCAAGCATGCAAGCGCAAGTGCCTGATTTACTGGAAGAAATCACCTTCTGCGTGGCCGGCATCAATGAGCGTTATGAAGATTACGGCGAAAAGCCGGCGCTGAAACTGGTGCTGAAATAAAAAAACGCGGGACAGTTTCGGCTGTTCCGCGTTTTGCTTTAGACGACCTTGCGCTCGCGCAAGCCGTCGATTTCCTTGTCATCCAAGCCCAGCCATTGCTGCAGCACTTCGTCCGTATGCTGGCCCAGCAACGGTGGCGGCCGCTGGTATTGCACGGGCGAGGCGGACAGGCGCACGGGATTGGCCACCAGCGCCACCTTGCCTGCCGTCGGATGCGGCATCTCCACTTTCAAGCCGCGCGCGATCACTTGCGGGTCTGCAAATACCTGGTCGATGCGGTTGACGGGGCCGCAAGGCACGGCTGCCGCTTCAAACGCGGTGATCCATTCCGCCGTGGTGCGCATGACGGTAGTCTGGCGCAACATGGGAATCAGGATGGCGCGGTGCGCCACGCGCTGCGGGTTGGTGGCGAAGCGCTCATCCTGGGCCCATTCCGGGTGGCCGGCGATGGCGCAAAAGCGCGCAAACTGGCCATCGTTGCCGATCGCCAGAATCATGTCGCCATCGGCCGTCGGGAAGTCCTGGTAGGGCACGATATTCGGATGCGCGTTGCCCATGCGCTGCGGCACCTTGCCGCCGCACAAATAGTTGGCGGCCTGGTTGCCCAGCGCCGCCACTTGCACGTCGAGCAAGGCCAGGTCGATATGCTGGCCCAGGCCTGAACGCGCGCGTTCGGCCAGCGCCGCCTGCACGGCCACGGTGGCATACAGGCCCGTCATGATATCGGTTTGCGCCACGCCCACTTTTTGCGGCCCGGCGCCCGGCTGGCCATCGGGCACGCCCGTGATGCTCATCAAGCCGCCCATGCCCTGGATCAAAAAGTCATAGCCGGCGCGCGCCGCGTACGGCCCATCCTGGCCAAATCCGGTGATCGAGCAATACACCAGGCGCGGGTTGAGTTCCAGCAAGCTGGCTGCATCGAGGCCATATTGCTTCAAGCCGCCCAGCTTGAAATTTTCCAGCAGCACGTCGGCCTCGGCCGCCAGCTTGCGCACCAGCGCCTGCCCTTCGGGCGCGGCCAGGTCGATGCACAAGGAACGTTTGTTGCGGTTGGCGCACTGGAAATAGGCGGCCTCGGCGGTGTCGCGGCCGTCTGCATCTTGCAGATAGGGCGGGCCCCAGGTGCGCGTATCATCGCCGCGGCCCGGTTGCTCGACTTTGACGACATCGGCGCCCAGGTCGGCCAGCAATTGCCCGGCCCACGGCCCGGCCAGCACGCGCGACAGGTCCAGCACGCGTAAACCTGTAAGCGGCGCTGGCCGCAGGGTAGAAGCGAGGCCAGACATCAGTTGAAGGCGGCGATGCCGGTGATGGCGCGGCCGATGATCAGCGCGTGCACGTCGTGCGTGCCTTCGTAGGTGTTGACCACTTCCAGGTTGACCAGGTGGCGGATCACGCCGAATTCGTCGGAAATACCGTTGCCACCCATCATGTCGCGCGCCATGCGGGCAATATCGAGCGCCTTGCCACAGCTGTTGCGTTTCATGATCGAGGTGATTTCCACGGCAGCCGAGCCTTCATCTTTCATGCGGCCCAGGCGCAAGCAGCCTTGCAAGCCCATCGTGATTTCCGTCAGCATGTCGGCCAGTTTCTTCTGGATCAGCTGATTTGCGGCCAGCGGGCGGCCGAATTGCTGGCGGTCCATCGTGTACTGGCGTGCCTTGACGTAGCAGTCTTCGGCGGCGCCCAGCGCGCCCCAGGCGATGCCGTAGCGGGCGCTGTTGAGGCAAGTGAACGGGCCTTTCAAGCCGCGCACGTCGGGGAAGGCGTTTTCTTCAGGGCAAAACACTTCATCCATCACGATTTCGCCGGTGATACTGGTGCGCAAACCCACCTTGCCGTGGATTTCCGGCGCGGACAAGCCCTTCCAGCCTTTTTCCAGCACGAAACCGCGGATCGCGCCTTCGTCATCCTTGGCCCACACCACGAACACATCGGCGATCGGGCTGTTGGTGATCCACATCTTGGCGCCCGACAAGCTATAGCCGCCCGGCACCTTGCGCGCACGCGTCACCATGCTGCCCGGATCGGAGCCGTGGTTCGGTTCCGTCAAGCCGAAGCAGCCGATGAATTCGCCGGTCGCCAGTTTCGGCAGGTATTTTTGTTTGGTGGCTTCATTGCCGAAAGCATTGATGGGCACCATCACCAGGGACGATTGCACGCTCATCATCGAGCGGTAGCCCGAATCGACGCGCTCGACTTCGCGTGCGGCCAGGCCGTAGCAGACATAGTTCAGGCCGGCGCCGCCGTATTGTTCCGGTATCGTCGTGCCCAGCAAGCCCAGTGCGCCCATTTCGCGGAAGATGGCGGCGTCGGTGCGGCCGTGGCGGAACGATTCGAGCACGCGCGGCGCCAGGCTGCCTTGGCAATATTCACGCGCGGCATCGTGCACGGCGCGCTCGTCGCTCGTCAGTTGTTCGTCCAGCAGCAGGGGGGAATTCCAGTCGAATACAGCTTTGCTCATCACGGGCCTCGCAGGTGAGCGCCGAGGATGGCCGGCGCAAGATTGAATGTGGCTCATGGTAGATTTTCATCGTGCCCGAGGCAAACGATTTTTTCGCACCCAGACATGCGTCTGACGCATATCTTGCGGCATACTGGCGTTTTCTTTGACGGTCATCGCCATGTCGCGCAAAATCCCCATGTTGCAAGCCTTGCATTGTTTCGAGGCCGCTGCCCGCCACCAAAGCTATACCCATGCGGCGCGCGAATTGTCGCTGACGCAAAGCGCCGTCTCGCGCCAGATTTCATCGCTGGAAAGTTTTTTGGGCGTGCAATTGTTCCAGCGCACGCGCCATGGCGTGCTGCTGACACCAGCAGGCGCCTCGTATGCGCGCCAGATCGCGGCCCGCCTCGATGGCCTGGAGCGCGATACCCTGGACACCATGGCGCGCCAGGGCGGTGGCGGGGCCTTGCAGCTGGCGTCAGTGCCCACTTTCGCCACCCGCTGGCTGATGCCGCGCCTGCCCGGCCTGGCCGCGCAGCAGCCCGATATCATCGTGCATATCGACGCCTACACGAAACCATTCATGTTTGCCGATACGGAATACGATGCCGCCCTGTATGCGGGCACGCCCGAGCAACTGGCGCGCTGGCCGGGTACGCGCGCCACCTTGCTGATGCATGAAGATATCGTGCCTGTCGCCAGCCCCCGTTTGCTGGCGCAGCGCAGCAGCTGGCAGCCGCAGGATTTATTGGAATTGACTTTATTGCAGCAAAGCACGCGGCCCGGCGCCTGGCGCCAGTGGTTCGACGCCATGCAGGTCGATGGCGCGCTGGCCCGCTACGGCGCCCGCTATGAATTGTTTTCCATGCTGTCGATGGCGGCGGCGCAAGGCCAGGGCGTGGCCTTGCTGCCGCGTATGCTGGTGGAAACGGAACTGGCGCGCGGCGAGTTGCTGATCGTCTGCGACCGCCCGCTGCGGGGCAAGCGCGCTTATTATCTGATTACGCCGGAAGCGGCGCATGAAAAGCTGGCCTTGCAGCAATTTCGGCTGTGGCTGCAAGGCGAGGCCGCTTAAATCACCTTGGAAGTGTCGAAATGCGGGTTATCGATCAGGCCGATCTGGTTACCGAAGGGATCGAGCAATTCCACCGTGCGGATGCCGTCGCCCACGTCCGTGATCGGGTGGTGCAGGGTGGCGCCCAGGCCAATCAGCCGCTCGGTTTCCGCCTCGATACCCTCCACGCCCCAGTACGTCACGCTGCCTTGCGTGCCCGGTGTGCCGCCCGGCAGCAGGCCCAGCTCGAAGCCGGCGATGGCAAAGCCCACATAAAACGGCTGGTCGAAATACGGTTGCATATGAAACACCTGGCTGTACCAGGCCTTGCCTTGCTCCAGGTCGGGGACGGGATAGGTGACGGTGCGCAAGCCCTTGATCATGTTCTGCTCCTGTAGGTGTGTGAGTGACGCCATCATGCCACCGGTACGCCTGGCGTGATTGTAAAAATGGAAGATAGTCAAAGTTGCTTGCCGGCCAGCCAGGTTTCGGGCGCGCTGTGCGCGAAATCCTGGAAGTCGTGGATCAGGTGCGACTGGTCAAAATAACCATGCTCCAGGGCAAGCTGCGCCCAGTCCGGCGCGCCCTGCACGCGCTGCAAGGCGGCGTTGGTGGCGCGAAAGCGGCAGATGCGGGCAAACAGCTTGGGGCTGATGCCGACCTTGTGCCGGAATTGCAGGGCCAGGTGCTGGCGCGAGACGTGCAATTGTTCCGCCAGGCTGTCGACGCGCAGCCTGCCCTGGGTACGCTCGATCAGTGCGATGGCGTGGCCTGTCAGGCCAGCTGGAGCCGGTGGCGGTCCAGAACGCAGGCGCAGCAGCAGATGATCTTGCAAAATAGCAATTCGCTGGACATCGTCGAGCGGGTCGCTCCACAGTGCATCCGCCAGGCGCGTTGCCAGGCCGCGACCCCACAGTGACTGTAAATCAGTGCGTCCGTCGTTCAGCTCGCACAGGGGCAGGGCAAAGAAGCGCGCCGCCGCACCCGGCTTGAAGCGGGCGGCCACCGTCTGCACCAGGCCCTGGCTGACAACGTGGATTGGCGCCGTCATCATGCCGACGGCAAAGCTCGATTCCTGCTGGTCCTGGCACAGGATGTCGATGCAATTGTCGGGCAAGACCTGGTGCGTGAGCGGCGTGGCGCTGGCCTGCACGCGACAGGTCCAGACGCAGGCCAGCCACGGCCGCAAGGCGGGAAGTGGCGGATATTCCTGGTAGACAATCATGGCCGGGATTGATGCAAAGAATAAGATTGCTGCATATTACACACTGCTGGCCAGGAGCGATGCTTGGTGTTTACTGGGGAGTTGCAAAAATATGCCAGGCCGGGCAGGCGGCGCGCCGCGCTATCGGGCGGCGACAACCAGTATAATGCTCGGTTCATATTCACTATTGGCCGCACATCATGCAAGATAAATATAGTCCCGCCGACGTCGAACAAGCCGCCCAATCGCACTGGAAGGCGATCGACGCCTACAAAGCCGTCGAACACGACCCGCGTTTCCCAAAAGGCAAGTACTTTGCCTGCTCGATGCTACCTTACCCTTCGGGCAAGCTGCACATGGGTCACGTGCGCAACTATACGATCAATGATGTGATGTACCGCTACCTGCGCATGAACGGCTACAACGTGCTCATGCCGATGGGCTGGGATGCGTTTGGCATGCCGGCGGAAAACGCGGCCATGGCCAATAACGTGCCGCCTGCGCAATGGACGTATTCGAATATCGCCCACATGAAGCAGCAGATGGAATCGATGGGCCTGGCCATCGACTGGTCGCGCGAAATGACCGCCTGCAAGCCTGAATACTACAAATGGAACCAGTGGATGTTCCTGAAGATGCTGGAAAAAGGCATCATCTACAAAAAGACCGGCACCGTGAACTGGGACCCGATCGACCAGACCGTGCTGGCCAATGAACAAGTGGTCGATGGCCGCGGCTGGCGTTCGGGCGCGCTGATCGAAAAGCGCGAAATCCCGATGTACTACGCGCGCATCACCGATTACGCGGAAGAGCTGCTGGCCTATGTCGATGACAAGCTGCCGGGCTGGCCCGAGCGCGTGCGCACCATGCAAACCAACTGGATCGGCAAGTCGACCGGCGTGCGCTTCGCTTTCCCGCACCAGATCAAGGATGCCGCCGGCTCGCTAATCGGCGACGGCAAGCTGTATGTGTTTACCACCCGTCCCGACACCGTGATGGGCGTGACCTTCTGCGCCGTCGCGGCCGAGCACCCGCTGGCGATCCACGCCGCGCAAACGAATGCCGAATTGGCCTCCTTCAACGCCGAGTGCAAACTGGGCTCCGTGATCGAAGCGGACATGGCGACGATGGAGAAGAAGGGCATGCCGACCGGCCTGTTCGTCACCCATCCTTTGAGCGGCGCGCAAGTCGAAGTCTGGGTCGGCAATTACGTGCTGATCACCTATGGCGACGGCGCCGTGATGGGCGTGCCGGCGCATGACGAACGCGATTTCGGCTTCGCCAAGAAATACGATTTGCCGATCAAGCAAGTGATCGAGATCAAGGGCAAGGAGTTCTCGACGGACGCCTGGCAGGAATGGTATGGCGAGAAGGATGGTGTCTGCATCGCTTCCGGCAAATACGACGGCCTGCATTTCGCGTCCGCTGTGGACGCGGTGGCCGCCGACCTGGCTGAACTGGGCCTGGGCGAAAAGAAAACCACCTTCCGCCTGCGCGACTGGGGCATTTCGCGCCAGCGCTACTGGGGCACGCCGATCCCGATGATTCATTGCGCCGACTGCGGCGTGGTGCCGGTGCCGGAAAAAGACTTGCCGGTGGTGCTGCCGGAAGACTGCGTGCCGGACGGCACGGGCAATCCGCTGAACAAATATGAAGCCTTCCTGCAGTGCGACTGCCCGCAGTGCGGCAAGCCTGCGCGCCGCGAAACCGACACCATGGATACTTTCGTCGATTCGTCGTGGTACTACATGCGCTATACCTCGCCAGGCGCGAGCGAGTCCATGGTCGACGAGCGCAATGATTACTGGATGCCGATGGACCAGTACATCGGCGGCATCGAACACGCCGTCATGCACTTGCTGTATGCGCGTTTCTGGACCAAGATCATGCGCGACTTCGGCCTGGTCAAGTTCGACGAGCCTTTTGTGAACCTGCTGACGCAAGGCATGGTGCTGAACGAAACCTACTTCCGCAAGGACGCTGCCGGCAAGACTACCTGGTTCAATCCGGACGACGTGCGCCTGGCTTTGGATGACAAGGGCCGCCCGCAAAGCGCGATCCTGGTGGCCGATGGCCAGCCGGTGGAAATCGGCGGCACGGAAAAAATGTCGAAGTCGAAAAACAACGGCATCGACCCGCAAGCGCAGATCGAACAGTATGGCGCCGACACGGCCCGTCTGTTTACCATGTTCGCGTCGCCGCCGGAACAGACGCTGGAATGGTCGGGCAGCGGCGTCGAAGGCGCCAACCGCTTCCTGCGCCGCGTGTGGAACTTCGGCTATGCCAAGTCGGCCACGATCCAGGCAGCGCTGGCCGCCGGCCCTGCCGCCGCCACGGGCGAGGTGCAGAAAAACCTGCGCCGCGAATTGCACAAGATCCTGCAGCAAGCCGATTACGACTTGAAGCGCATTCAGTACAACACCGTGGTGTCGGCTTGCATGAAGATGCTCAATACGCTGGAATCGGCCAAGCTGGACGACAGCGCACAGTCGAACGCGCTGATCGCCGAAGGCTATTCGATCTTCCTGCGCCTGCTGAACCCTGTCGCACCGCACATCACCCACGTGCTGTGGCAAGAACTGGGTTACGCTGGCGTACACGGCGACCTGCTCAACGCTGCCTGGCCGCAAGTCGATCCGGCTGCGTTGGAACAGGCCGAGATCGAAATGATGATCCAGGTGAACGGCAAGCTGCGCGGTTCCATCACGGTGGCCAAGGATGCAGATAAAGCCAGCATCGAGGCGGCCGCGCTGGCATGTGAAAGTGTGCAGAAGTACATCGAGACCACGCCGAAGAAAGTGATCGTCGTGCCTGGCAAGTTAATCAGCATCGTGGTGTAACACTATGACGACTTCTTCTTCCGTATCGTTGTTGGGCGGGCGTGCATGGCGCGCCATGCTGGCGCTGGGCCTGGCCGTCCTGCTGTCGGCTTGCGGTTTTCATCTGCGCGGCACGAATGGCAGCTTCATGCTGCCGTTCGCGACCATGCATATCTCGCTGCCTGATTCGTCGCCGCTGGCGATCGACTTGAAGCGTTATATCCGCGCTGTCGGCAGCACGGAAATCGTCGATACCAAGGATGCGGCAGACGCCGAGTTCGAGGTGATCAACGATCCGGAGAAGAATCGTACGAAGACCATTTTGACACTGGGCAGTTCAGGCCAGGTCAGCCAGTACCAGCTTGGCTACTCGATCGTCTTCCGCGTGACCGACAAGGCGGGGAACCAGTTGCTGGGCCCAACGACCATCAGCCTGGTTCGTCCGATCAATTTCAATTCAGCGCAGCTGCTGGCCCAGGAAACGGAAGAAGCGGGCCTGTACCGCGATATGCGCAACGACATGGTGCAACAGATCATGCGCCGCCTGGCTGCGATCAAGCCGGTGCTGCCGGCCATGTCGGTAGCGCCGCTGGCGCCTGTCACGCCGGTGACGCCTGCCGTGCCGGCCGAGCAGAAGTAAGCGGAACGGGAACAGCATGCAATTGCGGATAGAAGCGCTGGACGGACATGTAGGCAAGCCGCTGGCGCAACTGTATGTGATCACCAGCGACGAGCACTTGCTGGCGCTGGAAGCGGCCGACAAGATCCGCCGCGCCGCGCGCGCGCAAGGTTATTCCGAACGCGACGTGCTGACGGTGGAACGCAGCTTCAAATGGGGTGAGCTGCTGGCCGCCAACCAGGAACTGTCTTTGTTTGGAGACAAGAAGCTGATTGAATTGCGCATCCCGACCGGCAAGCCGGGCAAGGATGGCGGCGCGGCCCTGCAAAGCTATGCGAAAAATCTCAGTCCCGACAACCTGACCCTGATTACCTTGCCCAAGCTGGACTGGGCAACGCAGAAGGCGGCCTGGGTGGCCAGCCTGCAGCAGGCAGCCGTGTATATCGAGATTCCCAATGTGGAAAGGGCGCAGTTGCCGGCCTGGATAGGCCAGCGCCTGGCGGCCCAGGGGCAGAGCGCCGAACGCGCCAGCATCGATTTTATTGCCGACCGCGTGGAAGGCAATCTGCTGGCGGCGCACCAGGAAATCCAGAAACTGGGCTTGCTGCATGACGCGGGCAAGCTGACGTACGAACAAGTGCAGGACGCGGTGCTGAACGTGGCCCGCTACGATGTCTTCAAGCTGTCCGAAGCCATGCTGGCCGGTGATCCGGCGCGCCTGGTGCGCATGCTTGAAGGTCTCAAGGGCGAAGGCGAAGCCTTGCCGCTGGTCTTGTGGGCGGTCTCCGAAGAAATCCGCACGCTGTTAAAATTGAAGGCGGGGATGGCGCAGGGGCGTCCGCTGGGGGCACTACTGAAGGAATACCGTATCTGGGGCCCGCGCGAGCGGATGATGGAGCCGGCACTGCGGCGCATTTCACTGCCCGTGCTCGACGCGGCGCTGCAGGAAGCGGCGCAGGTTGACAAGATGATCAAGGGTTTGCGCGCCAAGGGGCACGCGGGCGACGCCTGGGACGCCATGCTGCAACTGGCGCTGCGGGTCGCGCGGGGTTAGATTTTTATAATAAAACAGACAAGAGCGTGGATAAGAGCATGGACATCAATCAGTATATGCAGGACGTCGGCACGCGTGCCCGCGCCGCTTCGCGCGCCATGGCCCGCGCCGACAGCGCCACGCGCAACCGCGCCCTGACCCTGATCGCCGCCGCTATCGTGCGCGATGCCGGCCTGCTGCGCGAGGCCAACCAGCGCGACCTCGATGCGGCTGCCGCCGCCGGCCTGGCGCTGGCCATGCTGGACCGCCTGACCCTGTCCGACGCGGCGATTGCCACCATGGTCGAAGGCTTGACGCAGATCGCTGCGCTGGCCGACCCGATCGGTGAAATCTCGAACATGAAATACCGCCCGACGGGTATCCAGGTGGGCCAGATGCGTGTGCCACTGGGTGTCATCGGCATCATCTATGAAGCGCGCCCCAACGTGACGGTGGACGCGGCCGGCCTGTGCATCAAGAGCGGTAATGCGACCATTTTGCGCGGCGGCTCGGAAGCCATCCATTGCAACCGCGCCCTGGCCAGACTGGTACAGGAAGGTTTGCTGGGCGCCGGCCTGCCGGCCGATGCCGTGCAAGTGATCGACACTACCGACCGCGCCGCCGTGGGCGCCTTGATCACCATGCCGCAATACGTGGACGTGATCGTGCCGCGCGGCGGCAAGGGCCTGATCGCGCGCCTGATGCAGGAGGCCACCGTACCGATGATCAAGCACCTGGACGGCATTTGCCACGTCTATATCGATGCGAAGGCCGACCTGAAGAAAGCTGTAGACATAGGCTTTAACGCCAAGTGCCACCGCTATGGCACCTGCAACACCATGGAAACCCTGCTGGTGGCGCGCGCCATCGCGCCGCAAGTGCTGCCGCAGCTGGCCGAACTGTACTTGACGAAGCAGGTCGAGCTGCGCGCTGATCCTGAAAGCCATGCGATCCTGGCCGGCTACCCGCACCTGGTGGCCGCCACCGAGGAAGACTGGTCGACCGAGTACCTGGCGGCTATCCTGTCGGTGAAGGTGGTCGATGGCATCGATGAAGCGATGGACCATATCAACCAGTATTCGTCGAAGCATACGGAATCGATTATCACGGAAGACTACAGCGATGCGCTGCGCTTCCTGCGCGAAGTCGATTCTGCCTCCGTGATGGTGAACGCCTCGACGCGTTTTGCCGACGGTTTCGAATATGGCCTGGGCGCCGAAATCGGCATCTCGAACGACAAGCTGCACGCACGCGGCCCGGTCGGACTGGAGGGCCTGACCTCGCTCAAATACGTGGTCTTCGGCCATGGCGAAGTACGCAAATAAGGTACGCAAACAAGGTACGCAAATAAGATACTCCAGACGGGCCAGCCGGCCCGTCACTCCTTTCGACACCTCTGACACTGGAACCTCCATGCTCTTTCTCTGGATTAAAGCGCTGCACATCATTTTTGTGATGTCCTGGTTTGCGGGCCTGTTTTACCTGCCGCGTATCTTCGTGAACCTGGCGATGGAAACCGAAACGGTGGCCACCGAACGCCTGCTGCTGATGGCGCGCAAGCTGTATCGTTTCATGTCCCTGCTGATGTTGCCGGCGATGGTGTTTGGCCTGATCCTGCTGTGGATGCTGTATGGCGGCGCCGAAGGCGGCTTCAAGATGCCGGGCTGGATGCACGCCAAGCTGACCTTCGTGGTGCTGTTGATCGGTTATCACCATGCTTGCGGCGCCATCCTGCGCAAGTTTGAAAAAGGTCTCAACAAACGCAGCCATACCTGGTTCCGCTACTTCAACGAGGTACCGGTGGTGATGCTGCTGGCGGTGGTCGTGCTGGTCGTGGTCAAGCCTTTTTAAGAGAGATAATATGAGTGTCAGCCAGAACAAGACAGTGCAGTATTTTTTTGCGCCCCATTCGCCGTGGACCTATCTGGGGCATGCGCGCCTGATCGAAATCGCCGCCAGGACCGGCGCGCAAATCGATGTGCGCCCCTTCGACCTGGGCAAGGTCTTCAGCGTGTCGGGCGGCTTGCCGCTGGCCAAGCGCGCGCCGCAGCGCCAGGCCTATCGCCTGGCCGAGCTGGCGCGCTGGTCGGCGTTTCTGAACGTGCCGTTGAACGTGCAGCCGAAGTTTTTCCCGGTATCGCCGGAAGCATCGGCCAAGCTGATCATCGCCACGCGCCTGGCGCATGGCGTGGATGCCTCGTTGGCGCTGGCGCAGGCCATCATGCGCGGCCTGTGGGCCGAAGAGCGCAATATCGGCGATGAAGACACCCTGGTGCAGATCGCCACGGATGCCGGCTACGACGGCCGCCAGCTGCTGAAAACCTCGGCCACCGCCAGCGTGCAGGCCGAGTACGACGCCAACACCGAAGCGGCTACCGCCGCCAGTGTCTTCGGCTCGCCGTGGTACATCGTCGATGACGAAGGCTACTGGGGCCAGGACCGCCTCGATTTTGTCGAACGCGCGCTGGCAGACAGTAAATAAGAGCAGTTTTTTAATGCATTTTTTTAACGTAGTAAGCAGCGCCTGTAATCTAGCGGGCGCTCAACACAATGGATAAAGGGTACACCAACCATGGCTTCATATTTTTGCCCATGCCCGCGCGGCATGGAAGCGGCGCTGGCCGAAGAACTGGGCGAGATCGCCCAGGACAGCACGACCCTGAAGGTACATAACCAGGTACCGGGCGGCGTGCATTGCTCGGGCGACCTGCTCGACGCCTACCGCATCAACCTGCATTCGCGTATCGCTTCACGCGTGCTGATGCGCATGGCCCATTCCGGCTACAAGACGGAAAACGATATTTATGACCTGACCCTGGCGCAGCCGTGGGAAGACTGGTTCGGCGTGCATCACACGATCCGCGTCGATGTCACGGCCGTCAAATCGCCGCTGCGCAGCCTGGAGTTCACCACTCTGAAGATCAAGGATGCGATCTGCGACCGCTTCCGCGACCAGTTCAACGAGCGTCCATCTGTCAACACCAAGACGCCGGACATGCGCATTGTCGGCTTCCTCGACGCGCACACCTTTACCGTCTACCTCGACACCTCGGGCGAAGCGCTGTTCAAGCGCGGCTGGCGTGAAGAAACGGGCGATGCGCCGCTGCGCGAGAACCTGGCGGCCGGCTTGCTGCGCGTGTCGGGCTGGAAGCCGGGCATGGTGTTGTTCGACCCGATGTGCGGTTCCGGCACCATCCTGGCCGAAGCGGCGCAAATGGTGCAGGGCATTCCGCCGGGCGCCGCGCGCCAGTTCGCCTTTGAAAACTTCCACGATTTCGATCCGGCGCCGTGGAACGCCATGAAAAACGCCATCAAGGCCAACCCTTTGCCGGCGGAACCGACGATTTTCGGCAGCGATATTTCGGGCGATATGGTGGCCATGACGCGCCACAACCTGCGTTGCGCCGGCGTGCGTTTCGAGGTGCCGCTCAAGCAGATCGAAGCGCAGGAAGTCAAGCCGCCGAGCGACGTGGCCGGCATCATGCTGACCAACCCGCCGTATGGCGAGCGTATCGGCGTGCGCGGCGACAGCACCATTCCGGAAGACGAATTGTCGACCTCGTTCTATTCGGCCATGGGCACCACCCTGAAACAGCGTTTCGCCGGCTGGACCGTGTTCCTGTTCACGGCCGACCTGGGCCTGCCCAAGCTGCTGCGTTTGAAGGAAGCACGCAAGACGCCATTCTTCAACGGCGCGCTGGAATGCCGTTTGTTCCGCTTCGATATGGTCGCAGGGTATAACCGCCGCGAAGAAGCCAAACCAAAAAATAGCTGATTAAACCTGCTGCGCGTCGGGATAGGCAGCCTGCGATGCTCACCGTACCAAAGTACGGTTGCGCTTCTCGGCTACCTCTCCCTTCCGCTCGCTACGGTTTTCTCAGGTGTTTTAAAAGCTCAGAAATTTGTAGTCTCAATGCAGCAAAACCGCGCCGGCCTATCCTGGTCCGCGCGTCACTTTGGATAGTCCATGTTTCCCACCCCGCCGGCCAATGTGCCGCCAGATCCGGTCACGCCGGTGCCGCCTCCGACTCCCAGCCATATGGCGCCACTGAGCCGGGGGGCGCTGGCGACGATGCTGGCCGGCCTGTCGATGCTGGGGCCATTGTCGATCGATACCTACCTGCCCGCGTTCAGCAATATCCAGAGCACCTTGCAGGCGTCGCCGCTGGAAGTGCAGCAGTCGCTGACGTTCTACATGCTGGCCTTTGCCGGCATGGTGCTGTGGCATGGTGCGATCTCCGACACCTTCGGCCGGCGCAACGTGATCCTCGTCTCGCTGGTGATGTTTGCCATCGGTTCGCTCGGCTGCGCCTCGGCCCATACCGTGCATTACCTGTGGTTCTTCCGCATCCTGCAAGGCGTTTCGGCCGGTGCGGGCGTGGTAATCAGCCGCGCCATCATCCGCGACCTGTATGCCGATACGGCGGCGGCGCGTTTGCTGTCGCTGGTGACGATGATCTTTTCCATCGCCCCCGCCGTCGCCCCCGTGCTGGGCGGCTGGATCGTGGTCTGGTTCGACTGGCGTACGATTTTCCTGTTCCTGGCGTGTTACACGGTGATCTTGCTGGCGTTCTGCTACTGGCGCCTGCCCGAGACGCTGCCCGCGGAAAAGCGCCAGCCGTTCAATCCGCGTTTCCTGGTGTCGAGCTACGGCGAGATCCTGCGCTCGCCCCTGTTCCACATCAAGGCCGGCATCGTGGCCCTCAATTTCGCCGGCCTGTTCCTGTTCATCACGGCCGCGCCGGAAATGCTGCCCAAGCAGCTGAACCTGGCGCCACCCCAATTTGGCTGGATGTTCATTCCCTGCGTGAGCGGCATCTTCCTGGGGGCGCTGGCGGCCAACCGCATCGCCGGCAAGATCACGTTCGCGCGCCAGATCGGCATCGGCTTTGCCTTCCTCTTGTGCGCGTCCAGCGTCAACGTGGTCTTCCATCTGTGCTTGCCGCCGGCCTTGCCATGGACGGTGCTGCCGCTGTTCTTCTACACCTTCGGCATGTCGCTGGTGGGGCCGGGCGCGACCTTGCTGGCGCTCGACCTGTTCCCGCACATCCGCGGCACGGTGGCGTCGTGCCAGTCGTTTGCCAGCACCCTGCTGGGGGCGGTGGTGGCCGGCGTCATCTCGCCGCTGCTGTCCGGTTCCGTGCTGTGGCTGGCGTCGGGCCAGCTGGCGTTTACCGGCCTGGCCCTGGCCTTATGGCTGATTTCGCGCCGCTTCCGCCACCGCTTGCTGGGCTCCGTCAAACGCTAAAGGTTTTGTTGGATAAGGGTGGATTTATTTCAACTTGGTTTTCTATATTGCAAGTAATTTGCGACGCTTAATGATACTATGGCTTTTTTACGGCATCCTCTCGGGCGGTATATTTTTGGCAAGCAGGAGTGGAGGATTCCCCTGAACGTGGCCGCGCTTCGCAGCTGAGCGCTCTTCCTTTTTGAACCGGCAATGCCTGATACGATGCATCAATCCGATCAAGATATACGCAATCGCCTGCTGATTGCCCGTCTGCCGGCCATGCCGCAGATCCTCATCAAACTGATCGCTCACCTGCAGGCCGACGATGCCGGCATGCCCGAACTGGCCGCCCTGATCGCCAAGGACGCTGGCATGACCAGCAAGATCCTGGGCGTGGCCAACAGTTCGGCCTACCACCGCCATGGCCGCAGCATCAGCCTGGAACAGTCTCTGGTCTCGTTGGGCACCGACATGATCAAGACCCTGGTGATCAGCGAATCGGTATTCCAGACCTTTAACAGCTTTCCCCATTCCGGCAGCACCGATCTGCGCGCTTTCTGGAAAAGTTCGCTGTCGGCCGCCGTCATGGCGCGCGCGATCGCCAAGGCCATGGCTTACCCGCAGGCCGAGGAAGCGTACCTGGCGGGCCTGCTGCACAATGTAGGCCGATTAGCGCTGCTGGCCACGGCGCCCAAGGAGTATGCCTACAATTTCACGGCGCGCGACGATGCCGCCCTGTGCGCGGTGGAGCAGCGTACCTTGCAAATCACGCATGCCGAAGCGGGCGCCTGGCTGATCGAACGCTGGCGCCTCGATTCCTTCCTGGCCGACAGCGTGCTGTATCACCATGAACCGCTGGCGCGACTGGAGGCCAGCCATCCTTTGATCCGCATCGTGCGCCTGGCGCACCTGCTGTGCTGCCATGCCGACGATACCGAATCGATCATGCTGGCGCGCCAGTTGTGCGGCGTCGAGGAAGAGGTGCTGGGCGCGATTGCCAGCAGCGCCGCGCGCCAGGTAGAACAGGCGGCACAGCACCTGGGCATCGACCTGGACGGCGCCGACGACATCGTCACGCCGCCCGCCTATGCGCCGCCACCGGTCGACCCGGTGCAGCAGCGCCTGTCCGAAGACGTGCGCAATATGGTGCTGGTGTCCGAAGTGGGCCAGACCTTCGCCCGCCAGCAGGGCGAGACCAGCCTGTTCGAGGCGATTACGCGCTCGGCGCGCATCCTGTTCGATTTCGAGACCACCGTCATCTTGCTGGAAAACGCCACCGGCCATGCACTGGTGGGCGTGACGGCTGGCGAACAGCAGCAGCGCCTGGCCGGCTTTTCAGTGCCGCTGGCGAACGGCGGTCCGCTGGCCGCGTCGGCGCTGGAATGCCGTTTGACCTTCCTGAAGCGCGATATGCCGGGGCTGGGCATCGTCGAGGAGCAGCTGTTCCGCATTCTCGGTACCGACAGCCTGGCGTGCCTGCCTTTGGTGTCGGGCCAGCGCAGCCTGGGCGTGTTGATCGGCGGCGTGGCTGCCTGGCAGATTCCCGCCAACCAGAAGCGCGAAGGGTTTTTGCGCGCCTATGGCAACCAGGCGGCCAGCGCGCTGGAAGCGGCCGTCAGTGCACGCGGCCATGCGCGGCGCCAGCTCGATCACGTGGCCGAGGAATACCGCGAAGCGTCGCGTCGCGTGGTGCATGAAGTCAATAACCCGCTCTCGATCATCAAGAATTATTTGGGCGTACTCGATAACAAGCTGGCGAAACAGGAGCCGGTGGTGGGCGAGATGGCGATCCTGAACGAAGAGATCGACCGCGTTGGCCATTTGATCCACGGCCTGGCGGACCTGCAGCCCGTGGCGGCAGGCGGCGTGACCAATTGCGCGCGCGTGGTCGACGATGTGCTGCGCTTGTTCCGCACTACCGATTTCCTGCCGGCGAAAATCGAGGTGCTGACGCATATGCACGATGCACCTTGCGACGTCGAGGCGGACGCCGACACGCTCAAGCAGATCCTGCTCAACCTGCTCAAGAATGCCATCGAGGCGCTGCCCGAGGGAGGGCGCATCGAGGTGCGCAACCGCGGCCACGTCAACCGCGACCGGCGCCTGTACCTGGAGCTGTGCGTGAGCGATAACGGCAGCGGCCTCGCGCCCGAGGTGCTGGCCAACCTGTTTTCTCCCGTGCGCAGCAACAAGGAAGGCGCGCACCATGGTTTGGGCTTGTCCATCGTGCATGAACTGGTCACCCGTTTGCATGGTGTCATCGGCTGCCGCAGCAGCAAGTCCGGTACCTCGTTTGAAATCCTGCTGCCACTGGCGCAGACCGGTGTCATTGCCTATCCAGGCACTGCTGCCGCTGCCGTGCCAGCACTCGGTAACACCGCCCTGTTTTCGTAACGTCCATGAACTCCTCTGCTACCCCGTTCGACCTTGAGAATTGCCCGCGTATCCTGCTGGTCGACGATGAGCCCCGGCTGCTCGCGTCCCTGCATGAATTGCTGAAGGACCGCGGTTATCTGCTGCACACGGCCACCTGCGGCAGCGAGGCGCTGGCGCAGCTGTCGAAACTGCGGTTCGACCTGATCCTGCTGGACTTGCGCCTGCCCGACATGAGCGGTCATGAAATCATGGACCATATCAACCGGCGCGGCATCGAAGGTGATGTGATCGTGATGAGCGGCGACGTCGGCATCGAGGCGGCCATCGGCGCCTTGAAGCGGGGGGCTTACGATTATTTGCGCAAGCCCTACAGCCACGAGGAGCTGCTGAAAACGGTGGAAAACGCGCTGCAAAAGCGCAAGCTGGCGCTGGAAAACGCGCGTATCGCCTCGCAGCTGGAAACCTCGGAAAAGATGTACCGCTACCTGGTCGACAGCTCGCCCGACATCATCTATACCCTGAACCATGAAGGACGCATCACCTTCATCAATGACCGGGTGCAGCAGATCCTGGGCTTCAGCCGCGAAGAGCTGATCGGCAGCCATTATTCGATCCTGGTGCACGATGAAGACCAGGAGCGCGCGCGCTATGCCTTCAACGAGCGGCGCCTGGACGACCGCGCTTCGCGCAATGTCGAACTGCGCCTGAAGTGCCATAGCGGCGGCGGCAGCGACCGCACCTTCAACAATACCCTGATGACGATTCCGCTGACCTCGATCGGCGTGCATGGCGCCGAACACGAGACGCGCAAGCAGGAGTATTTCGGCACCTATGGCGTGGCGCGCGACATTACCGACCGCAAGCGCGCCGAAGAAGTCATCTCTTACCAGGCCTACCACGATATCCTGACCGACCTGCCGAACCGCATGCTGTTCAAGGACCGCCTGGGCCTGGCCGTGATTCAGGCGCGCCGCAAGCTGACGGAACTGGCCGTGATGTTCATCGACCTGGATCGCTTCAAACTGGTCAACGATACCCTGGGCCACGTGAAGGGCGACGAACTGCTGCAGCAGGTTGCCTTGAGGCTGAAGGATTGTCTGCGCCGTGGCGACACGCTGGCGCGCCAGGGTGGCGACGAATTCACCATCGTGCTGCCCGAATTGCGCGACCGCCAGGATGCGCGCACCATCGCCGACAAATTCCTCGAATGCCTGCACCAGCCATTCGACCTCGATGGCAACCAGGTGCACATCTCGGCCTCGATCGGCATCGCCATCTATCCGGGCGATGGCGAAACCATCGACGAATTGCTGCGCCATGCGGACATCGCCATGTACCAGGTCAAGGCATTGGGCAAGAATGGCCACAGTTTTTATCACGAATCCATGCTCGATGTATCGCACCAGAAGATCGCGCTGGAGCAAAGCCTGCGCAAGGCGCTGGAGCTGAACCAGCTGGAGATGTATTACCAGCCGCAGGTGGATGTGACGACGGGCCGCATCGTCGGAGCGGAAGGCCTGATGCGCTGGAATCACCCGCAGCGCGGCCTGCTCACGGCCGGCGAATTCCTGCCATTCGCCGAAGACAATGGCTTGATGCTGCCGATCTCGGACTGGATGCTGGGCGCCCTGTGCCGCGACCTGCTGCAGTGGAATGCGGCCGGTGGAGAATCGGTGCGCCTGTCGCTGAACCTGTCGCCGCAATACCTGGACCGCGGCGACTTTTTCGAGAAGATGCGCGGCGCGCTGACGCGGTATGGCATCGCGCCGGAAAAGATCGAAGTGGAAATCACGGAAAACATCTGCATCCGCAATCCGCAGTACGCGATCGAGCAACT
Organism: Janthinobacterium sp. Mn2066; assembly: GCF_049319705.1. Classification (NCBI taxonomy): domain Bacteria; kingdom Pseudomonadati; phylum Pseudomonadota; class Betaproteobacteria; order Burkholderiales; family Oxalobacteraceae; genus Janthinobacterium; species Janthinobacterium sp. Mn2066. Next base: position 159,847 of record NZ_JBMOUF010000003.1, read on the forward strand.
GAACAAGTTGTGCCAGCTGGGCGTGTCGGTGGCCATCGACGATTTCGGCACCGGTTATTCCTCGCTGTCCTACCTGCACCGCTTCCCCATCCACACGATCAAGATCGACCAGTCGTTTGTGAAGGAAATTCACGACGAGAACGGACACTATCCGGTCATCCTGGCCATCATCTCGATCGCACGCGGGCTGGGTTTGCACCTGATTGCCGAGGGAGTGGAAACGGAAGGCCAGGCGCGCTATCTGCAGGACAAGGGCTGCACCACGATGCAGGGTTATCTGTACCATCGGCCGATTTCGCTATCGAGTTTCATCGCCGTGCTGGAAGAACAGGATCGCCTGATCGCCGATGCGCTGAACCCTGCGCCGCGGCCGCTGGCCATCGAAGCCTGACGCATGGACGCGACCGAGGCGAGTTACACGGCCGATTATCTGCGCCTGAAAGGCCTGGCCGAGAAGGGCCACGCGAATGCCCAGCACAGCCTGGGCTTCATGTATTTCAACGGCCAGGGTATTGGGCAAAGCTATGCAAAGGCCCTGCACTGGTATGGCCTGGCGGCTGCGCAAGGCCTGGAGCACGCGCAGTACAACCTGGGCGTGATGTGCCAGAAAGGGCAGGGCGTGGCGCAGGACTTCACGCAGGCCGCGCACTGGTACCTGAAAGCGGCCGAACAGGGGTATGCGGCGGCCCAGTACAACCTGGGCTGGCTATATGCCAAGGGCCAGGGCGTGCCGCAAGACAGTAGCCAGGCCATGCGCTGGTTCAGCCGGGCGGCCGAGCAGGGTGACGCGGGCGCGCAAAACAATCTCGGCATGATGTATGACAACGGCAAGGGCGTGCCGCAGGATTTCGTGCAAGCCATCAATTGGTATCGCAAGGCGGCCGAGCAGGGGTATGCGCGGGCCCAGTTCAACCTGGGGCTACGCTATGACAATGGCCAGGGCGTGCCGCAAGACCGGCAGCAGGCCAGCGGCTGGCTGCGCAAGGCGGCCGAGCAGGGATATGCGCCAGCCCAGTTCAACCTGGCCCTGCGCTATGAAAATGGCGAGGTGCTGCCGCAAGACTACCGTCTCGCCATCGCATGGTACCGGCGCGCGGCCGAGCAGGGCCACGCCAGCTCGCAATTCAACCTGGGGCTGATCCATGACAATGGCCGCGGCGTCCCTGGCGACAAGCAGGCAGCACTCAGTTGGTACGCCAAGGCGGCGGCCCAGGGCCACGCTGCCGCGCAGCATAACCTGGGCCTGCATCACGAGCATGGCGCGCAGGATTACGCGCAGGCGCTGGTGTTTTACCGCCAGGCGGCCGAGCAGGGTTTCCCGGCCGCCCAATACCAGCTGGCGCACCTGCACGCGCAGGGGCAGGGCGTGCCGGCCAATGAACAGGAAGCCGTGTTCTGGTACCGCAAGGCGGCGGACCAGGGCCATGTACGTGCCCAGTTCGACCTGGGTCTGCGCCATGAAAACGGGCAGGGCGTGCCGCAGGATTTGCGCCTGGCGCTGGACTGGTACCGGCGCGCGGCCGAACAGGATTATGCGCCGGCACAGTATATGCAGGGCGTGCTGCATGACCGCGACGATGGTCCGGCACCCGACAGCGTGCAGGCCTGTGCCTGTTATCGCCGGGCCGCCGCGCAAGGCCACAGCCTGGCGCAGTTCGCGCTGGGCCTGCGGCATGACAATGGCCAGGACGTGCCGCAGGATTATGTGGCGGCCTGCGCGTGGTATGCGCTGGCCGCGCAGCAGGGCCATGCGCGCGCCCAGTTCAACCTGGGATTGATGGCCGCCAGCGGCCAGGGCGCGCCGCTCGATCTGCAGCAGGCGTACTTATGGCTGTCGATGGCCGCCGCCGCCGGCGTGGCCGGCGCAGAAAAAGCCGTGCTGCAGACGGCGGCGCGCATGCGTGAGACGGATCTGGCGCAGGCGCGCCAGCGGCTGGCAGCCTTGGATATCTAGCATTGCTGCAAAATAATGTCTAGAAGGCAACTTTTTTGCCGGATTCTTTCGTGCGTGAATACAACAGAGTTTGTTGTATATTCCATTCCCCGCACCCGGGCGGTGTGTCCTTGGAGCAGGCGCCCAAAAAATGCTGCAGTACGGAAGTTTTGATGTGCTAATGTTTCAGGCGAAGATGTTTTGTCTGTTCAATCGCCATCTGTTCAATCACCTTCAACAAAGGAAGAATATGCGCCCGAACTCTCGCCTTGGCCTGCTTGCGCCCTTGTCATGCATGCTCGTTTTGTGGGCAACGCCTGCCATCGCCGCCAATCCCTTGGCCGCCTTGAGCAATCAGGACGCCAGCAATGGCTTGAAGGCGGCGCTCGATGCCGGTTCGGCCGCTGCCGTCGCCAAGCTGGGTGTGGAAAATGGCTTTTTGAATAATGACAAGGTCAAGATCAAGTTGCCAGGCGTGCTGGAACAGGCCAGGCCCTTGTTGAAAATGACAGGGCGCGGACAGCAGCTGGATGACCTGGTGGTGTCGATGAACCGTGCTGCGGAATCGGCCGTGCCGATGGCCAAGCCCTTGCTGATCGACGCGGTCAAGTCGATGAGCGTTACCGACGCCAAGAATATCCTGTCTGGCGGCGACACCTCGGTGACTGACTTTTTCCGGCAAAAGACGGCCGCGCCGTTGGCCGTCAAATTCCTGCCGATTGTTAAATCGGTGACCGACAAGTCTGGCTTGTCCAGCAAATACAACAGCACCATGAGCCAGATCGGCAAGACCGGGCTGGTGCCGCAGCAGCAAGCGACGGTGGAAGGCTATGTCACCGACCGCGCGCTCGATGGTTTGTACCTGATGATAGGCGAAGAAGAAAAAGCCATCCGCCGCGATCCGCTCTCGTATGGCAGCAAGATTATTGGCAAGGTGTTTGGCAGTTTGAAATAGAATGTTGTAAAATATATAATTTTTCCGATTGAAATGCGTCTTGTTTGGTGTTTGTAGTGTTTGCGAAACAAGTTACGTATTTGTCATAAGAGAAGAATGTTAAAATCTTGCGACATAAAATTTTGAAAGTGTGGCTGACTGGATTTAGCCGCCAAAACATGTCAGATTTCTAGTGGCGAACCGAAGCGCGGCAATGTTGGATGCCCCAAGGTTGGCCTTTTTCCGTTTTTCAGCTTCCCTTGCGCTGGTTGTTTTCTAGGCATTATCAGGAATTCCAGGTACAGGATATTTTAGGTAGTCAGATTTGTTAAGCGTACTCAGAAAATCAATTAAAACTACCTGGTGTGGATGTCTGATCCTTGGAGCGCCCAGCGCGATGGCGGCCACACCCAATCAGGGTGGGCAATCCGGCTATATCAATATGCCCAGCGCCGTGGTGGAAACTGACGGTACTTTCAGCGTGGGGTATAGCTATAACAGCCCATATGGACAGACGTGGGTAACCTCGAGCATTCTGCCATTCTTGCAGGTCACTGGACGGTATGTATCGATTACGGGCATTCCTGCATTTGGCAATAATGGCGATCCTGACTATGGCAAAGGCTATGGCCGCTATAAGGATAAAGTACTCGATGGAAAGTTGCGCTTGTGGACAGAGACGGATTGGCTGCCATCGGTTGCTGTAGGCATGACGGACTTGTTCGGTACCGAACTGTTCAAAGGCCAGTATGTCGTGGCTACTAAAACTTTTGGTGAGAGCAAGAATATCGAAGCGAGCCTCGGTTATGCCCGCAAGCGCCCGGACGGGCTATTTGCCGGTGCACGTTGGACGCCAGCGAGTTTGCCGCGCTGGTCGATGGTTGCCGAATATGACACGACCAATTATTACCGAGATTATTCTGCACGTAGTACTGGCGCTGCTGCACGCCATAAGGGACCTGCGCTTGGTATCGAATACCGTTGGGGCTGGCTTGCCGTGCAAGCAGCTCGCAGCCGTGACCAATTCAGCGTGAATGCCTCGGTCAGCATTCCCTTTGGCGAGCGCGAATTTATTCCGAAGGTGTTTGAGCCTGCTTACTTTGTCGATGACAAAAATCCGCCACCGCTGCCCAGCAAGGAAGAATGGCACCGCGATGCTGGCTATGGCGCCGACCTGGTCAACGCCTTGGTGAAACAGGATTATAAAAATATCCGCGTTGAGCAAGAGGGCAATACGCTGGCGCTGACTCTGACGAATAGCCGCATCTCGAATCTTGGCCGCGCCGTGGGCCGTGCGGCGCGTACCGCTGTTGCTTTCACGCCGAAGGGCGTGACGACGCTGCGCATCACGTACACCAAGCTGGACCAGCCTATCGCCACCTACGAGTTTTTTGACCTGCCGAAATTGAACGATTATTTGGCCGGCAAGATCGACCGCCAGGCGTTTCTTGATGTCGTGCTCTTGCGTTATCCGGAAAAGAGCGATGTCATCCGCGATGAGCAACAAGGTTGGCTACAAGAGTTCCTCGATAAGCCAGCGGCGTCCAAACCTGCCGTTGCCACCGCTCCCGCCACTGTTTCCGCCGCTGCGCCAGTCATAGCGGCCGCTGCTCCCGTATCGCCCGTCCTGGCGACGGCGCCGGCCAGCCAAGCCGCTGAGATACCTGTGCCGGTGGTGGTCAAGGCAGCCGAAGCAGTTAATGCGGCGAACAATGACGGCAAGCTGGCCGTCGGTCTCGGTGTAGACGGTGATGTGGTCCAGGTCAAATCGCTGGACCGCGAGGCGAACCGCTTCAAGATCGCGCCGAAGGTAGGCTTCTTTTTCAATGACCCGAGCGGCGCCTTCCGCTATTCGATTTCCGCCGTGGCCAATTATGACCGCCGTCTTGGCGATGGTTGGTACTTCAACAGCGCCGCCAGCCTGCAGTTGATGGAAACTGTGTCGGGCGTGAAGCAGCCTTCCAACAGCGAGTTGCCACACGTGCGCAGCGATGTGGCGGAGTACTTGCGCGGTAGCCGTTTCTCGCTGAGCCGCGTTTTGCTGAATAAGTATGATAATCCTGCCGAACGCGTGTATACGCGTTTGTCGGCTGGTTTGTATGAAGACATGTTCCGCGGCGCCGGTGGCCAGGTCCTGTATCTGCCCAAAGACAGCCGCTGGGCTGCCGACCTGGCTATCGATGCCTTGCAGCAGCGCGGCTTCAAGGGTTTGCTCGATTCCCGTGACTATAAAACGGTGACGGCGATAGGCTCGCTGCATTATCGCTTGCCACACGATATCACCGTGACGGCACGTGTTGGTCGTTTTCTGGCAAAAGACAACGGTGTGCGCATGGAATTCAAGCGCCGTTTTCAGTCCGGCATCGAGGTTGGCGCCTGGTATACGCATACGAATGGCAACGACATCACGAGTCCGGGTACGCCAGCCCAACCGTATCAGGACCGCGGCGTGTTCCTGTCCATACCGTTGAACAGCATGCTGCCGATGGATACGCAATCGACGGCCGGCTTTGCTCTTTCGCCATGGACGCGCGACGTGGGCCAGATGGTGGCTTCGCCTGGCGACCTGTACGACATGTTCGAGCGTCCACGCGCCGATATGCATAGCTACGATGGCCTGGGCAATTTTGCCGAGCGCCCTGATGAGCAGAATCTGCCTGCCGTGAATCCACCGGATCGTCCCTTCGTCAGCCCATGGCCAGCCATGCGCGCGCGCCTGGAGCAATCGTCCTCGGCGATGCCGACACCGCCTGACTGGCTGAAGGCGACGGCGCTGATCGGTGGCGTGGCGGTGGCTTCCGCACTTGTTGACAAGCCAGTCGACCGTTTCGTCAAGAAGCATGAAAATTCCAGTTCCTTCCGTAACTGGGACAAGCTCGGTAAAGCCATGCCATATGCACTGGTGGGTGCGGCCGGCGCCGCTATCGCGCTCGGTGACGACAGGATGCAGAATACCGGCTTGATTTCCATGCAGTCCGTGGCTGCGGCAACTGGCCTGGCATTGGTAGGGAAATATGCGATTGGCCGGGCTCGTCCTGATGAGGATCGCGGTCCGTGGAGCAGCGTGGGTAGCGGAAAATCCCGTTCGGATGCCTCTTTTCCTTCGACCCATTCGGCGATCGCCTTTGCCGCCGTGACGCCGTTTGCCAAGGAATATGATGCTCCCTGGCTGTACAGTGTGGCAGCGGTAGGCTCGGCCGGTCGCGTATTCGGCCGCAAGCATTGGGTGTCCGACACGGTCGCAGGTGGCTTGGTGGGGTATGCGATGGGTAGCTGGCTGTGGAATGCGCAACGTGATCAGAGCAAGTCGGGCCTGTCGATTAACCCGGGCCCCAAAGAAGTCAGCGTGACCTGGCAGTCCAAATACTAGATGCGCCTGGTGTTCCCTCTACTTATACAAATTCATTGATTCGGACAAAAATAGCATGAAAAAGCAATTTCGTACTTCCCCGGCTCTCGTGAAACACGTGATCTTCTCAGCGTGCCTGCTGGGCGCCGGCTCTTCCTTTGCAGTAGCGCAGGATTTTGGCGTGGGTGACATCCCTCGTACGGACCTGTCGCGTGCACAAGCAAATGACCAGGGAGGCGGGGGCTTGCCCAGCATTCGCAGTGGCCGTAGTGAGTCTCGCCAGGCAAAACCTTCCCTATCCAATACCGCCAGCAAACGTAGCGTTGCTGATGCATCCGTTGGCGCATTCGAAGAGTATGTCGATGGCGTGACCGGTAAAAAGTTGAGTATCTTCGGTAAAGATTTGTTTAGTGATGTGCCATCCACTTTTTCGCCGCTCGATGGCGTGCAGGTGAATCAGGAATATGTGATCGGCACTGGCGATGAATTGCAGGTGCGCGGCTGGGGTATGGTCGATATCGACGTCAGCGCAACGGTTGACCGCAGCGGTGCAATTTTCATTCCCCGCGTCGGCTCCATCAAGGTCAGCGGGGTGCAATACAAGGACTTGCAGGGCTATTTGAAGAAGGCGATCAGCAAAATCTACACCAACTTTGATCTGACTGCCAGCATCGCGCAAACGCGCGCGGTACAAGTGTATGTGGTTGGTCATGCGGTAAGCCCGGGTACGTATACCCTCAATTCCATGAGTACCTTGCTCAATGCCTTGTTTACTTCGGGCGGCCCGGACGCCACTGGTAGCATGCGCAATATCCAGCTCAAGCGTGGCAAGGAAACGGTAACTACATTCGATCTGTATGACATGTTGGTCAAAGGTGACAAGAGTCACGACGTTACACTGCGTGACGGCGACGTAATCTACATCCCTGAAGTTGGCCCGTTGGTAGCGCTGACTGGCAGTGTGAAGCAACCCGCCATTTTTGAATTGAAAGGCAAGGCCAGCCTGGCGGATGTCGTGAACTGGTCCGGCGGGTTTGATTCGGCCGCAGAAACCAAGCAGGTGATTGTTGAAAAGAGCGTTGACAATCAATATAAAACAATACTTGAACTGGTAGCCGATGGCGGTATTTCCAGTAGCAAGCTGGCCGGTATCGTCGTCAACCCTACCGACATCCTGCGGGTATTTGCACCCGGTGCGGTGCCGGTCCAGGCACAGATCCAGAATGAATACGTACGCGTAGCCGGCGAGGCAAAACAAAGCGGGATTTTCTTGCTGAAAAAAGGCGAAACCTTGCGCGAGCTGATCGCGCGTGTCGGTGGGGCTAATGAAAATGGCTATCTGTACGCCACACAATTGACGCGTGAATCGGTACGTCGTGCCCAGCAAATCAAATTGGATCAGGTGGCAGATCGTTTTGAGCGCGATCTGGAATCGAATGCGACTCAGCGCATAGCGGCTGCCGGTGACAAGGACAGCGCCGCCAAGACTACGGTTGAAGCCGAGCAGCAGCGCCGCATCGTGCAAAAACTGCGGAGCATCAAGGCCGAAGGCCGCATCGTCCTTGATTTGCCTGGTGTTGAAACGCAAGTAAAAAACCTTCCAGATATACCGCTGCAAGATGGTGATTCCATCCTGATCCCACGGCGCCCTGGTACGGTGGATGTGCTAGGCTCGGTTTTCCAGCAAAACGCCTTTGTTTACCGACCACAACGTACGGTGAACGATTATGTACAGCAAGCTGGCGGTGCTACTTCCAATGCGGACAAATCCGAAATGTACATAATCCGTGCGGACGGCACGGCGCAAAGCGGACAAGGGACGGGTTGGTTCAGCGGTATCGGTGGCACGGCGCTCAATCCAGGCGACACAGTGGTGGTGCCGGAAAAAATTGAGCGCAGCACGTTTATGCAGAGCTTGAAGGATTGGACTGCTATTTTCTATCAGTTTGGTTTGGGTGCCGCTGGATTGAAAGTGCTCAAGGATTAATTCCTGAATATATAAAAATTCTGACAGAGCTACACGCAGCGGTATAGATGATGAGGGCTGCTTCCCATGGATATGGCGCAGTTCTACAACTATCGCTGTGGTACTGGTTTGTGATGGTTTTGTCGGGCATTATGAATCGTGAAGATATAGTTTTAATTACATGCATGGATAAAACAATGGAAGATAAGGCAGTACGCCCCGGTGTCATGGTCGAAGATACCACGCATGACGATGAAGAAATAAATGCACTGGATTTATTGGCGATCATTGCTCGGAAAAAATTTTATATTATTGGTATACCACTGATGGCCGGTATCATCGTTGGTGCTTTATCCTTTTTGATGCCGAATATTTACAGTGGTACTGCGTCAGTGCTGCCGCCACAGCAATCGCAATCAGGTTCGTCTGCAATCCTTGGACAGCTGAGCGCGCTTGGTGGCATGTCCGGCAGTTCTTTGCTGAAAAATCCAAGCGATCTGTATGTTGGCATGCTTAATAGCCGAACCGTGAGTGACAATATTATTCAGCGCTTCAAGTTGCAGTCGGTATATGACACCAAGACGCTGACGGATACCCGATTGCAGTTGCTCAGTTCCAGTACCATCGGTTCTGGCAAGGAAGGCATCATCGTTATTGAGGTCAAGGACAAGGATGCAAAGCGCGCCGCTGCCTTGGCCAACGCCTACGTTGAAGAACTTCAGAAATTGACGCAAACTTTGGCGATCACCGAAGCTTCGCGGCGCCGTCTCTTTTTCGAAAAGCAATTGATTCAGGCCAAGCAACTATTGGTTGACTCCGAAGTAAAACTGAAGGAAACGCAGGAAAAATCTGGTCTGATTCAGTTGAATGGACAGGCTGAGGCCTTGATCAAATCATCGGCCGAGTTGCGCGCCCAAATCGCAGCCAAGGAAGTAGCGTTGAACGCGATGCAGACGTTTGCTACCGGATCCAATCCCGAATATGTTCGAGCACGTCAGGAATTGGTCAGTTTGAAAGAGCAGTTGAAGAAGATGGAATCGGGTCTGAATCGGGATTCGGGTGACATGCTGGTCGGCTCTGGCCGTCTGCCGGAAGCAGGATTGGAATACGTTCGTCGAGTTCGCGATGTCAAATATGCGGAGACAATATTTGAATTGATGTCAAAGCAATTTGAAATTGCAAAAATCGATGAGGCAAAGGATGGTTCGATCATTCAGGTGCTTGATGCGGCGATAGTGCCGGACAAGAAGTCCAAGCCCAATCGGGGTGTCATTGTTGTCAGTACCATTTTGTTTGTTGGCATAATTACGACCTTCTGGATACTTGCCAGGGAATTTTTCCGAAGGATGAAGGCAAACCCGGCGCAGTCCAGGCGCCTGAGGAAATTGTCTGACAGTTTGAAATCCAAATAAAGCTCTACCACAATCGTCATGATAAAAAATTACCGCGGATATCTGCGGTAATTTGTTTTTATATCTTGATCAATGACCCTTCAACCCAATTTGACAGAGCATGCCTGAATGAGTATTCCCGCTCAACGACTTGACTATATGAATGTGGCGCGTGGTTTTGCCATTTTGATGGTCATTTTTGTACATACTGCGCAAGCCATCCCGGGGTTGAGCTTTTATACCTCGGTTGTCTCTCAATATGGCCAGTTTGGCGTGCAATTGTTTTTTGTAGCCTCGGCATATACGCTCAGCCTTTCCTCTGAAGCGCGTTCGAACGACAGCAAGCCATTGCTATTTTTTTATATAAGACGTTTTTTCAGGATTGCCCCGCTCTATTACGTCGCCAGCTTTGTTTATTTTTTATTTTTCACCCTGAAGAAATTTTACCTTGAAGGCACTGTTTCTTCATTCGAGCCATATACATTTTTTAATGTCATGGCCAATCTCCTTTTGATTCACGGCTTTGTGCCGTCCGCAAACAATAATATCGTTCCTGGAGGTTGGTCAATTGGTACAGAAATGGCTTTTTATTTGATTTTCCCGTTCCTGTTCGCATTCTTGAAGAGTGGCATGGTCGGAAGTTTAAAAAAAGTAGTTGCTGTAATCATGTTCGCTTTTTTCGTCAATATCATCTTTCAGTTGCTCGCAAGCAGATATACGTCGATTGGACTAGATAAGAGTGATTTCTTCTACTTTAATATTGTCAACCAGATCCCCACGTTTCTTTTGGGGATATTGACCTATTTTTTCTGTAGAAACGGAAAAGAAAAAGAAGCAAGAGTCTCGTCTGTTTATCTGGTTGCTTTATGGCTCGCTTTTTCAGCATTGGCTTTATATGTTCTCAATCTAGATAATTTTTTGATGCGTGCCATTGTGCCGACCATTTCTGGTATTTCTTTCTCGTTCCTTGTACTGTTCTTGAGGAAAATAAATTCCAGTAATTATCTCCTGTCGAAAATTGGAATTCGATCTTTTTCCATGTATATATTCCACTTTATTTTTGCCTGGGGCGCTATTCCTGTGATTTCAAAAAAATTGAATAAAGTAATGAATCCGGATTTGACGTTAGTATTGTCTTTTTTGATAGTGGTTGCGCTGACATATTTTGTTGCGACTATTACTGAAAAGCATATAGAAAAAACAGGAATATCTCTCGGCAAGCGTTTGATAGATTCATATAATCGTCGGAACGGCATGAGGGAAGCCTGATCTGGCGTATTGGCAAGCTCTTCCCATAATACCAAGGAAAATTAATTGAACACGCCCAGCTGCACAGTAATAATTGCCACTTACAACAGCGCAAAGACATTGGAAAAATGCCTTTGCAGCATATTTGAACAGACATATCGCCCTGAAGTCATCGTCATCGATGGTGGTTCGACTGATGGTACGCAGTTGATCATCGATCGATTTATGGACAAGATTTCCTATTTTATTTCCGAGCCGGACCGCGGCGTCTACGATGCCTGGAATAAGGGGCTGGAGAAAGTGAGCAATGACTGGGTGACATTTATCGGTTCTGACGACTATTTTTCGGACAAGGATAGTCTGGCGCGTGGCCTTGCCCTTGCGGGAGCGGACGCAAATCTGGGACTGGTTTACCCACGCATCAACTTGGTTGACGGCGAAGGAAAATTTGTCGAATTGGAAAATTATCCTATCGCCGATATTGTGGGTAGCCTGCGCAAGAAGATGCCTTTTACGCACTGTGGCTCGCTGCACAAAATGTCGACGTTCAGGGATCTTGGCAAGTTCAGCCCCGAGTTTCGCATCGCCGGAGACTATGAATTCGTGCTGCGGTTAAGCAAGCAGTCGGTGATTGGATTCTGTGAGCAATATCATGTTTCCATGGGGAACGAAGGTCTTTCCAGAACGCCAAAAACCAAGATTGTTTTGCTCAACGAGATGCTGGCTGCGAGAAAGAAAAACAAAATAAGTGGCGATGCTTTCTATGACATGTACGTGCATATGAAAATAATCATGTTCAAGTTGAGTGCTTTTTTTGCGAAATAAAAATAGCCACAAGACTCCTGAAATGAATAAATAATATTAAAAGAATTATGAATTTCAAAGACAAATATTTTCTTTGGCTGAGAACGTCTTCGCCGTGGTTTACGTATTTAGCGTTCACGTCATTTTTTGTGTATGGTAAATTTTATTATCGCTATGCCACTAATGAATTGCCTCTGCATTGGGAAATATGGTTCAACGATACTATCGTGTCCCTCTTTTTTGCTCTATCGACATATTTCTTTCACCGTCTTTGGGTTGCTAGCAAATTTAAGGCTGGTCCTCAAGAAATTAAGAACTCTTACAAGAAAAGAATTTTTATTTTTGATGAGAAGCTGGAAAAAAGACTAAATTATTTCCTGTTTTCCCTGATCGGAGTTCTGATATTAATCGGATTTTTATCGGTAGGCAACCCGTTTTCCAATCCTCTGGGTTTTCGGCAGGCGATCCAAGGCGGTGGAGCTGCTTATTTTTTTCTGACATTCTTGTTCTTTTTTAAATTCAAAGGTATCACATATTTTAACAAGGTATATCTTAAAAAATCCAGCCTGATCGACCATGTCTTTATGGCGGTTATTATTGTTTTTTGTTTTACCACTGGATTTGCTTCATTGTTTGTCTATTTTTTTATGGCCGGATTATTGTTTCTGAATATAAGATATTCTGTCAGAATTATTCGATTTTCAACTGTATTCGTATTTGTTGCCTTGCTGGTATTTACTCCGCTGTACACCATAATCCGTGAGCAGTTGATGTTCGGCACCGCAGATATTCCACAGATATATAAATTATTTGTGGAAAATATCATGGCCGATCCTTTGAAGATTGTTTATAACAGATATGATTATTTTGATAATCAGGTACTCGGATCCTATTTTTCAAGGATCTATATGGATACCTGGAAGATATTCGATGCATTACTGCAGCCAGTGCCGAGGCTGTTTTATGCTGAAAAGCCGCCGATCTTTTCAACATATCTGACCAACCTGACATATCCGGATCTGAAGACCATCGGTGTCAGTATCAATTTCGGATATCTCGCCGAATTTGTGCTTTATCTGGGTGATTTTGGCCCGATTATTGGTGGAATTTTCTTCGGCGGGATTTTGAGTATCAGCTATGGATATTTTTTCAGAGGTACCAAGGATGGGAATGCAGCGGTGATTTATATTCTCGCTATCTATACATATTTTTCAGGTTTCATCGTGGGTTATCTTAACGAAGCACCAATCCAGATGTTCATCATCGCACTAATACTTTTGCGCATGCTTGGGTGGAAAACCTGGGGAGTGGAGGTAGCCCATGCACCCGAGGCCAGAACTGTATAAACGTACAAAGCTAGCTGGTGCTGATTTCCTGGAACAAGTATAAATATTTATGATCAAGCAGAAATTCAATTCAATCCAGTATCTCAGAGCGTTGGCATCGCTAATGGTGGTTCATTGCCATTTCTATGAAATAGTACTGGGTGATTTCACTTCCTGGTGGGGGGGGATGGGGGTGGACTTATTTTTCGTCATCAGTGGCTTTGTACTTTATCTGTCTACGCGACATAATCCATCACCCAGACAGTACCTGATCAATCGTGTTTCACGTGTAGTGCCAACTTACTGGGTCATGACCTGTCTACTGGGATTTGTTCTTGTATTTTTTCCTGGCGTCTTCAAAACAGCCGATTTTACGGTTACACATTTTTTATTGAGCCTGCTGTTTTTTCCGCATTGGGCACCAAATTCAACCACCAGTATTTTTCCTATATATGCGATTGGATGGACATTGATGTATGAGTGGTTTTTTTATATTTCCTTCATGCTGTTTTTGTCTGTAAAAAAAAATCTGGTACTCAAACTGTTTCTTTTTCTTTCTTCTTTCGTTGTCGGAGCAAATCTGATTTTAAGAGTTAACGATGATATCGCACTGGTTACTTTTTTTTCCAGCCCGATCATCCTTGAATTTTTCGTGGGAGTATTGATTGCGCATTTGTATACGCAAAAAAAAATCAACCTTGGCATGTTCGCGCATTCAGTACTGGTATTGATCGCCATAGTGATGTTCATCGTTATGCTTGGTTACTATGAAAAGTTCGGCCGGGTTATTTGTGCCGGTATCCCTGCGGCGATCCTGGTGTTCGCTCTTGCCGGTATGGATACAATTGGAAAGGTGCGAAATATCAAGTTGTTTACCTTGATTGGTGATTCATCCTACTCGCTCTATCTGATTCATCCATTTGTATACGGCATATTCCGCTTCGCCTATAGCAGAGGCTACCTTGATAGTATTTCTCTGGTCGTTATTTACTTTGTTTCATTGTTTTTTGTATTGGTGAGCGCTGTTGTTTTTTACAAGTATGTGGAAGTACCAATGTGCGCAGCGGTGAAGAGAGTGCTGAAGAGAAAATTCGAAAAACAATTCGCTCATTAATCTGGTAATTTTTTTTAATTTATGGAATACGCGTTGTGACTATCTTATTTGTTACCTCAAAAAGTCTGGGCGGTTCGGGAAAATATATTTCCGCTCTGTCGAATGGCATAAAATCCGTATCGCGAGAGATATTGTTCTACCCATCGGGTGTCTCGCAAGACAAGGAGGTTGAAAGTGGCTTTGAAGATGTGCATCACTTCTTAAAGCGGCCTTCCTTTAATCCCGTGAACTTGTTCAAGAATGTGCTACAGGTAAGAGCATTATTGCGCACAGGAAAATACAAAGTGGTGCATACGCACACCAGCCTTGGCGGATTCATGGGCAGGCTTGGCGCATTTCTGTCAGGAACCGATGTCAAGGTACTGCATACTATCCATGCCTATGGTGCCGATGAATTCACGCCGGTGCCGCAGAAGTGGGTCTACTGGTTGATCGAGAAGTTTCTTGACCTGGTGACGGATACCTATATTTCGCCATCTAAATATATGGTTGAGTATGGCAAAAGAATCCGGTTGATTAATTCTGCCAAGGCAGTGGTCATTTACAACTCCTTGCCCTTGCGTACTCCAGGTAGCGAAAAGGTGGCGCAAAGGCAAAATGTGCGCAGCCGACTGGGATTGAAGGATGGTGACACCGTATTTCTGTTCTGCGGTCGTCTCGAGCGTCAAAAAGGCGTGGATGTCATGCTTGATGCGGTGGCGGCAGTCAAGTCCGGCAAGCCATTCAAGGTGCTGGTGTGTGGCGATGGCGAACTGCGCGACGAGTTGCACAAGCAAGCCGCATCGTTGGGCATCGAAGATCGTATCGTATGGCTGGGCTGGCAGTCAGAAATTGCCGAGTTTTATGCTGCGGCCGATGTGTACCTGATGCCTAGCCGCTGGGAATCGTTTGGCCTGGTTTTTCTTGAGGCGATGAATTATCACTTGCCAATATTATCGACCAAGACGCAGGCTATCCCGGAGGTGGTCGAAGATGGTGTGTGTGGTTTGTTATCAGATAATGAAAATGTCGGACAATTGGCAAAAAACATCGACAGGCTTCTGGAGGACCCTGCGTGCAGGGAAATGGGTGAGCGTGGAAATGAAAGACTGAAAGAACTATTTTCGTTCGAAATTTTCATTCAATCGCACCTGGCAGTGTATCGAAAAAATGGTGTACAGGAATTGCCTGTGCAGGTTCGTGAAGCTGCCGCAGGCTGATCATTTATTCATTCGTTAATATTGTCATTTTTGTGTCGATGTGTGGCGTTGAAGATGGCGCCGTGCTGGCCAGTCAAGAATATCGAGGCCGCGCGGATGCGGGGCCTCTTGCCATCGGTGCGTTTGACTGAATAAAACAACAGCCGTCCGGCGCCGCCCGTGTATCATCCGGGCGGCATCTTGCAAGGTTGGCTGGCCGGCCGGGAGGATGCCACTCAGCTTGCACATGCTGCCCGGTTCGGAGCCTGGCTGCCCGTTTCGATTTATCTCTCTACAAAAGCCTTGCTGACTGTGGTGAAGCCTTAACAAGTTGAGCAGTTGTACAAGAAAACAATGCTAAAATCTCGTGATATAGAGAAGGGTGAGCGCTTGCATGAGCGCTTCGCACTATAAATGGTAAACGTGGGGGACGGCTATATTTATAAGCAATATTGTCAACTCCCCCTTGAACTCATCGTCAGTCATAGCGAAGTGAAAGAAGCGCAGACTGTCGCAGGCGCCTTTTTTTTCGACCAGCACACGGCGAATTGACGTTAGCTAATCGAGCTAATGCTCCCATACTGGTAGAGGAAATCGATCTGCAACGCCATATCGTGCGAAAACCGTATTATTGATGCGAGACGCATTGTTCTTGCTGATGCTGAATGCAGTTGAAATCCACTGACTTGTATTACTGAGTGGAAATTTTATAGTTTCATGCTGGAGTATAGCAGCACAGCGTGTCAATCTTATATTTTATGACACGCTCTTCATCTGTTGTTTTCGGTTGCGCTTGACCGATTATATTTGTCCAGCAGTCGACGGTTCGGCTGGATTGATGGGATGCAGGATGTGCGAAAATGGCATTATATTGTGGGTGGAAATTTTGAATCATTTTTTTTCTGAAAAAGAAACTCAAAAACAGGCGTTGCAGTTCCAAAATTTCTTGAATTCGAGATTTCATGTGCATGAAAATAGTCTTCGAAATATTTCAATTTATTAATCTCGCTATTTTTGGCATACATTAAATTTTAAGGTTGTGTGAAATGAAGGCAGTGATTTTAGCTGGTGGTCTCGGTACACGAATTAGTGAAGAAACGTCAACCAAGCCAAAACCTATGGTGGAAATTGGCGGCAAGCCAATTCTGTGGCATATCATGAAGACGTATTCTGCCCATGGCGTAAATGACTTCATCATTTGCTGCGGTTATAAAGGCTATGTTATCAAAGAATACTTTGCCAACTATTTTCTGCACACGTCGGACGTGACGTTTGACATGCAAAATAACCAGATGGAAGTGCACGCGCGCAGTGCGGAACCCTGGAAAGTCACGCTGGTTGATACCGGCGACAATACCCTGACTGGAGGCCGCCTGAAGCGTGTCAAGCAATATCTGGAAGGTGAAGAAGCATTCTGCTTCACCTATGGCGACGGCGTCAGCGACGTCAATATCACCGAATCGATCGCCTTCCACAAGGCGCACGGCAAACTGGCGACGCTGACGGCAACCCAGCCGCCTGGCCGCTTTGGCGCCTTGGTGCTTGATGGCCAGAAGATCAACAGCTTTCAGGAAAAACCGCAAGGCGATGGCGCCTGGATCAATGGTGGCTATTTTGTCCTGTCGCCCAAAGTCATCGATTACATCGCAGACGACAGCACGACCTGGGAAAAGCAGCCGCTTGAACGCCTGGCCGCCGAAGGACAGTTGGACGCGTTTTTCCACCGCGGCTTCTGGCAGCCGATGGATACCCTGCGCGACAAGGTGCAGTTGGAAGAAATGTGGCAGTCCGGTAACGCGCCTTGGAAAGCCTGAGCATGAATGCAGCATTCTGGCAAGGCAAGCGGGTTTTCCTGACGGGGCATACGGGGTTCAAGGGCGGCTGGCTCAGTTTGTGGTTGCAGCAGTTGGGCGCCGAAGTGACCGGCTATGCGTTGGAAGCGCCTACGACGCCCAGTTTGTTTGAGGTGGCTGGTGTGGCGGGCGGCATGCATTCGGTCATCGGCGATGTGCGCGATGGCGTGGCGCTTCAGCGCGCGATGGCCGAAGCTCGCCCTGAAATCGTGATCCATATGGCGGCCCAGCCGCTGGTACGTTATTCCTATGTCAATCCGGTGGAAACCTACGCGACCAACGTCATGGGTGTGGTCAATCTGCTGGAAGCCGTGCGTGCTACGCCTGGCGTGCGCTCGGTGGTGAATGTCACTAGCGACAAATGCTATGAAAACCGCGAGTGGCCATGGGGCTATCGTGAAAACGAGGCCATGGGCGGCTATGATCCCTACAGTAACAGCAAGGGCTGTGCGGAACTGGTCACGGCCGGCTATCGCAGCTCGTTTTTCAATGCCGAAAAATATGCCGAACACGGCATCGCCTTGGGCAGTGGCCGCGCCGGTAACGTTATCGGCGGCGGCGACTGGGCACTGGATCGCCTGATTCCCGACATGCTGCGCGCCATTGGTGCCGGCCAGCCGGTGATGATCCGCAACCCACACTCAATCAGGCCGTGGCAGCACGTGCTGGAACCGTTGAGCGGTTACCTGACCTTGGCTGAAAAACTGTACACCGAAGGTCCGGTGCACGCCGAAGGCTGGAATTTCGGCCCGCACGACATCGACGCCAAACCGGTCGAATGGATTATCGAACGCATGACGCAGGAGTGGGGCGCGGGCGCCTCCTGGTCGCTGGACGGGCAGAATCATCCACATGAGGCGACCTATCTGAAGCTCGATTGTTCGAAAGCCCGTGGCCAGCTGGGCTGGCATCCGCGCTGGGATATTGGCCAGACCATCGCCAAGATCGTCGAGTGGCATAAGGCCTGCGACCAGGGTGCCGATATGCGTGCCTTTACATTGGCACAAATCACTACTTATCAAAATACTTAACTGAAAGCTGCATCATGAGCGAGCAATTGACACAACAACAAATCCGCGACCAGATCGCTGCCCTGGTGGCACAATACGGCGCGCTGGCCAGTGTACCAAAAGCATTCGAACCTGGCGTGACGGTGATTCCTCCTGCGGGCAAAGTCGTGGGCGCACCTGAAATGGAGCTGATGGTCGAAGCCTCGCTGGACGCCTGGCTGACCACCGGTCGCTTTAATGACGAATTCGAAAAGCGCCTGGCCAAGTTTATCGGTGTCGAATTCCTGATCACCGTCAACTCCGGCTCGTCGGCCAACCTGGTTGCTTTTTCCGCGCTGACCTCGCCAAAACTGGGCGCACGCGCCATCCAGCCCGGCGACGAAGTCATCGGTGTGGCTGCCGGCTTCCCCACCACCGTTAATCCTATCCTGCAATTCGGTGCGGTTCCCGTGTTCGTCGACGTCGAGCTGGGTACTTACAATATCGATGCCTCGAAAATCGAAGCGGCCATTACCGACAAGACCAAGGCCATCATGCTGGCCCACACCTTGGGCAATCCGTTCAATCTGGAAGTCATCGTCGCGCTGTGCAAAAAGTACAATCTGTGGTTGGTGGAAGATTGCTGCGATGCTCTGGGCGCCACGTATAACGGTCAGATGTGCGGTACCTTTGGCGATATCGGCACCATGAGTTTCTACCCTGCACACCACATCACCATGGGCGAGGGCGGCGCCGTCTTCACCAACAATCCTGAATTGAAAGCGATCGCCGAATCGTTCCGTGACTGGGGCCGTGACTGCTACTGTGCACCGGGCAAGGACAACACCTGTGGCCAGCGCTTCTGCTGCAAGCTCGGTACGCTGCCCGAAGGCTACGACCACAAGTACACCTACAGCCACCTGGGCTACAACCTGAAGATCACGGACATGCAAGCGGCATGCGGTGTTGCCCAGCTGAACCGTGCGGAAGGTTTCGTGCAAGCACGCAAGGATAATTTTGCTTACATGAAAGAGGGTCTGAAAAACTGTGAAGAGTTTCTGATCCTGCCGGAAGCGACACCGAACTCTGATCCATCGTGGTTTGGTTTCCCGATCACCATCCGTCCCGAAGCAAACGTCGACCGCGTCAGCCTGCTGACCTTCCTGGACCAACACAAGATCGGCACCCGCTTGCTGTTCGCTGGTAACCTGACGCGCCAGCCTTACATGATCGGCCGTAACTACCGCGTGTCAGGCGAGTTGACCAATACTGACCGCATCATGCACGATACGTTGTGGATCGGTGTTTTCCCGGGCCTGACCAAGGAAATGATGGACTTCTCGATCAGCAAGATCGAAGAGTTCTTCGGCGTTAATTTCTAACTGACACCAGGCAATGTCTCAAGCATACTCTGCAAGTGGCACGCATGTGCCCGGTGTCGCTGCGGACGATCTGGATCTGATTGCCCGCCACACCGCTCCGTCGGTGTGGCGGGCATTGGCCGGGCAGCGCATCTTCATCACCGGCGGTACCGGCTTTATCGGCTGCTGGTTGCTGGAAACGCTGTTGTGGGCTGATCAGCAATTCAAACTCGATCTGTGCTTGCATGTGTTGACGCGCCGTCCAGAGGCGTTCATTGCCAAGGCGCCACATCTGGCGCAGCACCCGGCAGTACGCTTGGTGCAAGGCGACGTGACCGATCTGGCGCATCTCAATGATGCCATCGATATCGTGCTGCATGCGGCG
This sequence comes from Janthinobacterium sp. Mn2066, assembly GCF_049319705.1. NCBI lineage: Bacteria > Pseudomonadati > Pseudomonadota > Betaproteobacteria > Burkholderiales > Oxalobacteraceae > Janthinobacterium > Janthinobacterium sp. Mn2066. Next base: position 179,677 of record NZ_JBMOUF010000003.1, read on the forward strand.
ACCGATGTTGCCAACGCCGGCAGCGATCCGCGTCAGGTGTTTGACGATATTGTCAACGGCACCAGGGAAACCCTGGAGCTGGCGCGCCGCTGCGGCGCCCGACGCTATCTGCTGACCAGTTCAGGCGCCATCTACGGCCGCCAGCCGGACGCGATGACGCATATACCGGAACACTATGTCGGTGCGCCCGATACTTTGCTGCCTGGCACCGCTTATGGCCAGGGCAAGCGGGTCGCCGAGTGGCTGGTGCAATGCGCTGGTGTCCAGCACCACATGGAAACGCGCATCGCCCGTGTCTTCGCCTTGCTGGGGCCTTATCTGCCGCTGAACGCGCATTTTGCTGCTGGAAACTTCATTCGCGATGCCATGGCCGGTCAGGAAATCAAGGTTGGTGGTGATGGTACTGCCCATCGTTCCTACCTGTACGCCGCCGATATGGTGATCTGGCTGTTATCGATACTGGTCAATGGTGCTTCCGGTCAGGCCTACAATCTCGGTTCGGATGATGCACTGTCAATACGGCAACTGGCTGCGGCCGTGTCGCGTGTCTTGCTGGGCGAAGAGCGTTATTCGGTCAGTGCCGCGCCGGTGCCAGGTGCGCCGGTCCAGCGCTACATTCCGGATGTCGACAAGGCACGCAATGAGCTGAACCTGATTGTTCATACCGATTTATCGTCGGCCATTCGTAAAACCGCAGACTGGACGATGACGCGATCCTTGTCCAGCCGTGCTTAATCCGGAAATTCATGATGTCTGAATTTAACTCTTCCAAACTTCGCGCCACAGTGCTGAAGATGGCGTATGCCGGCTCGACCGTGCATATCGGCTGTGCCTTCTCGCTGATCGAGATCATGGCAGTACTGTACCGCAATCATTTACGTTATCCGGGCAACGACCCGCAAGCCGCGCAGCGAGACTACATGGTGCTCAGCAAGGGCCATGGCGTGATGGCGCAATATGCCTGCCTGTACGAAAAAGGCTGGTTGCCGAAAAGCGACCTGGACAATTATTTCAGCGACGGTTCTCGCCTGAAAGGCTTGTCCGATGCGCATATACCAGGTTGTGAAGTCACCTCGGGATCGCTGGGCCATGGCCTGTCGGTTGGCACCGGCATGGCGCTCGCCGCCAAGCTCGCCAAAACCGACCAGTACTGCTATGCGGTGGTCGGCGACGGTGAAATGAATGAAGGCCCGATGTGGGAGGCTATGCTGTTTGCCAAGCACTGGGCGCTCGACAACTTGATCGTGGTCGTCGATGAGAATGGCTTCCAGGCGATGGGTAAAACAGCGGAAGTAATGCAGCTCGGTAGCCTGCAAGCCAAATTCGAAGCGTTTGGTTTTGAGGCGATCACGCTTGACGGCCATGATGAGGCAGCGCTCGAGCACGCGCTTACCGAATTGAAAGCCAGCAAGAATGGCGCGCCGAAGGCGATTATCGCCAAGACCGTCAAAGGCAAAGGCGTTTCCTTCATGGAAAATCAAAATATTTGGCATTACACCCGCCTCACTGAAGACACATTTGGCGCCGCAATGACCGAGTTGGAGCAAGTTAAATGAGATCTGCATTTTCAAAAGCCATTGTCGATGCCGCCACGGCCGATCCGAAGGTCCTGCTGTTGACAGGAGATCACGGCTACGCGCTCTTCGATGAGTTCCGTCAGCGCTGCCCGGCACAATTCATCAATGCCGGCATCGCCGAGCAAAACATGGTTGGCGTGGCGGCTGGCTTGGCCAAGGCTGGCTTCAAGCCCATCGTGTATGGCCTGAGCGCCTTCGTGCCAGTGCGCGTGCTTGAGCAGATCAAGATGGATGTCTGCTATGAAAACCTGCCCGTCGTGTTTATCGGCGATGGTGCTGGCGTGGTCTACAGCAGCCTGGGCAGCAGCCATCAGTCGACCGAGGATATCGCGATGTTGCGGCCATTGCCAAACATCACCATTCTCTCGCCGTCCGACGCGTATGAGATGGCATATGCACTGCAGCACGCGTTGCAGTTCAAGGAGCCTGTCTACGTTCGTATTGGAAAGTCGGATGTCGGCGGCGTGCACAAGGCGGTGCCAACGGCGCCGATCGGCGACTTGTTGCCGGTGGCCGCTGGCAGCGGCAACAGCACGGCGTTTATTGCGACTGGTTCCATGGTAAACACCGCAGTGATACTGGCCAAGCAACTGGGTGATTGCGCCGTGTGGAGCATGCCGGCCATCAAGCCTTTTAATACGGCCCAATTGCTGGAGCTTGCGGCACAAGTGGACAACCTGGTGGTATTGGAAGAGCATAGCATTTGCGGCGGTATTGGCGGCCTGGTATCCGAACTGGTTGCCGCAGGATCCGGCGACAGGGCCAGGGTGATTCGCCATGGCATGCAAGACCGCTTCTCGGAAAAATGCGGGAGCTATTCGTATCTGATGCGCGAACACGGGCTCGATAATGCTTCGCTGCTATCGAAATTGAAAGAAGTTTTACCAGCTGAAAAAAATTAAAATGAAAGAAGCATGAAGTGCCATGCTGCTTGATGGTTTTGATATACACACTGTATTGAACGTTCCTGATATATGAGAATAATTGGTGCTGATGCAGTTATTTTTGAAAAATAATTGAATATATTTCTGATTCGTTGAATATTTTTCAATTTCCTTATTGAGTTTGAATAAAATGAAAAAAGCCTTAATTACCGGAGTAACTGGTCAAGATGGATCTTATTTGGCAGAATTTTTGCTTGAGAAAGGTTATGAGGTACATGGTATCAAGCGGCGTGCGTCGCAATTCAATACCCAGCGTATCGATCATATTTACCAGGATCCGCATGTTGAAAATTCCCGCTTCAAGCTGCACTATGGTGATTTGTCGGACTCGTCCAATCTGACCCGCATCCTGCAGGAAGTTCAGCCAGATGAGGTCTACAACCTTGGCGCGCAAAGCCATGTTGCGGTGAGTTTCGAGTCGCCGGAATATACCGCCGATGTGGACGGCATGGGAACCTTGCGTCTGCTGGAAGCCATTCGCCTGCTGGGTCTAGAAAAGAAGACCCGTTTCTACCAGGCGTCGACTTCGGAGTTGTATGGCCTGGTGCAGGAAACCCCGCAACGCGAAACGACCCCGTTTTATCCGCGCAGCCCGTACGCCGTGGCAAAAATGTATGCATATTGGATCACCGTCAATTATCGCGAAGCCTACGGTATGTACGCTTGCAACGGTATCCTGTTCAACCACGAGTCGCCACGTCGCGGTGAGACCTTTGTGACACGCAAAATCACGCGCGGCATGAGCAATATCGCCCAGGGTCTGGAGAAAGTGCTGTTCATGGGTAACATGGATGCGCTGCGTGACTGGGGGCATGCCAAGGATTATGTGCGCATGCAATGGATGATGCTGCAGCAGGATCACGCCGAAGATTTCGTGATCGCCACCGGTGTCCAGTACAGCGTGCGTGAGTTTATCCAATGGTCTGCCGCCGAGCTGGGCATCACGATTGAATTCAAGGGCCAGGGCGTCGACGAAAAAGGCATCGTCGTCAAAGTCGAAGGCGACAATGCGCCGGCTGTCAAAGTCGGCGATATCATCGTCGAAATCGATCCGCGTTATTTCCGTCCTACCGAGGTTGAAACCCTGTTGGGCGATCCGACCAAGGCCAAGGAAATCCTGGGTTGGGTACCGGAGATCACCGCGCAAGAAATGTGCGCCGAGATGGTTCAGCATGATCTGATTGCGGCCAAGCGCCATGCCCTGCTGAACATGCATGGTCATGACGTATCGATTTCGGTAGAGCGTTAAGATGAGCGATACCCCTATCAGGAATATTTTCGTGGCGGGCCATCGCGGGATGGTCGGCGGCGCGATTGTGCGCGGTCTGCAAAAAGATGCGCGCAATCGCATCGTGACGGCCACCCGTAGCGAACTCGATCTGACCAATCAGGCAGCGGTGGCCAAATTTTTCGAAGAGAACAAGTTCGACCAGGTGTATCTGGCCGCCGCCAAGGTAGGCGGCATTCATGCCAATAATACCTACCCGGCCGACTTCATCTACGAAAATCTGGTGATTCAATCGAACATCATCAATGCGGCCCACGTCAATGGTGTTCAGCAGTTGCTGTTTTTGGGTTCGTCGTGCATCTATCCCAAGAATGCCATCCAGCCCATGCCCGAAAGCGCCTTGCTGACGGGTGAACTGGAGCCGACGAACGAGCCGTATGCGATCGCGAAAATTGCTGGTATTAAATTGTGCGAAAGCTACAATCGTCAGTACGGCCGTGATTATCGCTCGGTCATGCCGACGAATCTGTACGGTCAAAACGACAATTTCCACCCTGAAAACAGCCATGTGATTCCGGCGCTGCTGCGCCGTTTTCACGCAGCGACAGTCGCTGCGGATGAGGAGGTGGTGGTATGGGGCAGTGGTACGCCGATGCGCGAATTCCTGCATGTCGACGATATGGCGGCAGCCAGCATTCATGTCATGAATCTGGATGGCGCTTCGTTGAAAGCACTAACCCAGCCAATGCAAAGTCACATCAACGTCGGTACCGGTATCGATTGTACGATACGTGAACTGGCGGAAACGATTGCCCGAGTTACAGGCTATCAGGGACGCGTCGTATTTGACGCAAGCAAGCCTGATGGCACACCGCGCAAATTACTTGATGTTACTCGCCTCAACCAGTTGGGCTGGAAAGCATCGATCGATTTGGAAACGGGACTTCGTGAAACGTATAAATGGTATGTCGCCAATATATTGAACGCACGGAAGTAATTTTTATCTGTATCGTCAAGATGCAGCGACAGATTTCTTCACCGGTCGGAAAAATCACAGTATCCAGATTGATTTAAGAAAATTATGAAAGGCGAAAGCCAGGTTAATCCGAAGCACATTATTGGGATAGATATTCTACGGTTCATCGCTGCGATAATAGTGATGTGGGATCACTATGGTTTCTGGCTGGAATCGATCCCAATAAGGTAACAAAAAGCGTCAGTCATGGATTAACTGGCTTCCCCGAGATTTATGATTATTCACATTTCGGCTGGATTGGTGTACAGGTATTTTTTTTCATCTCGGGTTTTGTTATTGCTTTTTCCGCACAGCGCGCTTCCTATTTTGAATTCTTTGTGAGCTGGGTGATTCGGTTGGGACCGTGCGTCTGGATCTGCGCATCAATTACTTTGTTTTTCCTGTTTACGGTAGATGGCGGATTTCAGTTGATCCAGCGCTATTTGCGAGCGATATTGTTTATCCCGTTTGGCGCCATGATCGACGCGTGATACTGGACGCTGGGCATGGAAATGGGATTTTATTTCATGATTTTCATGCTGTTGTTTTATTAATAAGTTTTCGTGGATAAGGAATTTTTCTCTGGTAGTCGGTTGCGTCAGTGCGATTTTTGGTTTGCCACGTATCTGTCCGTTGTCTGGAATACGATGTAATTGACAGCCATCCTGACAAAAATGGGTGGAAAAAAATGTTTGCGTTGCTGCTGGTGCATCACGGTATCTTTTTCTCGATTGGCGTGCTGTTGTGGAATCAGCTGAAATATGCTGGCTATATAAATGCAAAGTGGTTTGCAATTTTCGTTGTTGCGGGTTGTCTGCAAATCATAGCGACTTCCAGATCACTGAATGTGGATTCCGTGATGGATTACACGGCTTACCTGACTTGTATCCGATGGATTTTTTCGGTCGTATTCATATACTATTCGGCTCGTTTTAATCACCATTTCCATACCTTGCCGCAAGCAGTAGTACGCGCCGCCAGGACAGCGGGTTTGATGACGTTTCCCATTTATCTGCTGCATCAAATGGCTGGAAGTATTGCCATGGGCTGGATGGTCAGATTCGGTGTGGGGCGTTGGACAGCATTGATCATCACAATGATAGCCGTGGTATTGGTGTCGTGGCTGGTGGCCATGAAGCTTGAGCCACCGGTGCAAAGGTTCACCAAGGATTGCCTCTACAGGATGAGAGATGGCTACCGTCAATTTTTCAATATAGTCTAAGCGACAAGAAAAAATGCCTGCAGGTCGATGGCCTGGTCGCCTCGCCAGGCAGGCCTGCGCAAGAAGTAGCCTGCAGCAACAAGTTAATGCGTAACGGCGCAGCTCAGTGTAGCCATCGCTTTAAGCTGGCGATGGTGCATGCGATGCATGCACCTGGCATGACATATGTCGGGATACCGTGCTGGTCGGTATTCGGCCAGAGTGACTATCCCTGCTGATGGCGCCTGACATCCTCTGCTGCGTGTCGGTACTTTCTGTCCCAGTCGCCCGGCGAGCATTTGCATGGTTCCGGTTCTCAGCCGCGACGACTTGCCGCTCTCTGCGGTTGTGTCAGGCGTTTTGGTGATTCCTGAAAATGCCTGAGCGAGAGATATCGTCAGGCCGTGCAAGCGCACACTTATTTCAGCACCAACTTTTCTTCAGCAAGTTTCTTTTCGTATTGCGTACGCAGGGTATTGTTTGCCTCTTTGACGCCAGGACCCGAGAGATTGTTCTCCCATTCCCAGATGCGCAGCCAGATGCCGATTTCCATGTGCCAGCGATAGAACGAATGCAGAAACCCCAGCATGCCAAAGCGCCAGCTGCCAAAGCGGACATAGCTGTTCAAAAACTGTTTGCTGGAGTGGGCAATCATTTTCAGCCATGAAAAGCGCGTGCCCGCATCGTATTTTTGTTTTGCCAGTACGTCATTGTAGTTGGCATGAGTACGCTCGGTACGAGCGCAATCATAGTCGCGGAATTGATAGAAATGGCAGGACTCGTCGGTCACCAGGCTCAACACTCTTTCTGGAGCGCACACCATGCGTCCGCGATCATGTACCTGATTGCCGCTATAGTCGACCGCGCCTTTTTTGTAGAAGCGTAATTCTCCCGGAAATCCCTTGCGCGGCTGGCCGCTGATCGGAATCGGTTCCCCCGCAGTGACGCTGACCCGGAATGCGCGCACCACGTCGTGCGTATTGTTTTTGGCGACGTTGGCATAACGTTGCAGCAGTGCCAGCGGTATGAATTCGCTGACGGAAGCGATCAGTAGGTAGTCGGTATCAATCGCAGCCTCTACCTTGTCCATCACATCGGGCGTCTCGATGAATCCCGGATTCTTGATGGTGACATAACGATGGCCGGCCGCTGTCAGGCGTTCGCGCATGTCGTCGGTACTGTCATTATCGATAACAATAATCGGGAACAGATCTTTGAAATTGTCGATGCATCGCAGGACGCGCGCCGATTCATTGTAAGCAAAAATGCATACAGTAATATTATTGTTCAACACTAAGACGCCTTTTGATGAAAATATTATGAGAGGCTATGATCGCCAGGATCGCGAGTTGGCCAGAAATCAAGGCCGCAGCAATTAATATTGGCAAAGCTTTCGCCTCTATCGGGCAGATCAGGATAAGCGCGGTAACGATAATGCCCCCCAAGGTCGCCATTGGTATGATCCACAAGGGCTGGCCGGTCGCATTTCTATGATTGGTATGAATGCCAATCAGTGTGTTGCCGCCTTCGACCAGGACGCCAGCCGGTACCAAAAATACATAGGGCATCAAATCGAGATGATTGGTAGCATGCAGAAAGACCCAGCCCGCCGGCAGCGATGCCAGCGCCAGGCCGATGATGCAGGCCACGGCAATCTTGAAATAACGCGGCGTTGCCTCGCCACGGCTGGCATACTGCTTCGGTATCCAGATCTGTCCCAGAATCGCCAGGCAGGCGTTGGCCGCCGTGCTGCCCAGCGAGGTCAGGAAGGATACCGCGCCGATCAGGTCCGGACGCTGGAAGGCATAATTCACATAGGGACGATAACCCTGTAATTGCATCCAGTTCATCAGGCCGGACGAACCGATGGGAATGATGTTTTTGATGAGTTTAGTGTAACCGAAAAAGTAGACACCTTTATCGCGTGTGGTGAAGTGGTAGATCAGCCCGAGACCCGATGCCGCCGCGAGCATCGCACCAATCGAATTGGCAACAATGATGCTCTCACCCGTATGAAATCCGGCCTTGATCACCAGCATAGTGATGCCCAAGCGCATCATCTGTTCAAATAAATTGACTATTGCCGATTTGGTCGCCATGCCTGCCAATTGCAAGAGATTGCGCATCAAGGCGGACAGGAAGGTCATGCTGGCAAGCGATGCGCAGGCAAGACCAACGATCAGGCCGGTTCCGCTGGTCGCATACATATAGGCCGTGCCAAATGCAAATACCAGCAGAAAGCCAGGTATCAGTACCAATGAAAAATATTTGAACAGTTCGCGCAGATTGATGGATTTTTTTTCAGACAGGTCATGCAGCAGTCTTTGCAGGTTGTAATCCGCACCAACGAAAATCAGCGCATTGGCCAGATAAGACAAGGTGACGTAAAGATAATATAGTCCGACCTGTTCCAAAGGCAACTCACGCACCACGACAATGCTGATGGTGAGGGCCAAACCTGTTGCGACGACGCGCATCAGTATTAGTTTAAGCAGTTTGGCTTTTGCAAGGAATTTATTAATCACTCAGTTATTCACTTTTTGCTTTTGGATTATTCCACGGAGATACACGCGCAGGACTCTGGAAGCCGGCAACGTTGCTGCAAAATGTGTATTTCGGTGTGTAACACTCATCGGCAGATGCTGGTTCAGCCTGCATGGCTGGCATGTTACGGCAGGAGTCTGCAGAACACCTGCTCTCCTGCCATACATCGTCATGCTTAATAGGCGCCGTCTTTTTTGAAAATCACCTTGACCGTTTTGAGTAGGATAACGATATCATTGAACAGCGACCAGTTCTTGACATACCAGGCGTCGAGATAGACGCGGGTATCGTAGCTGACGTCATTTCGGCCGCTGACTTGCCATAAACCGGTGACGCCTGGTTTTGCTTCCAGATAGTAATCGACCTGATTGCCATAACGTTCGAGTTCGGCATCGACAATCGGGCGTGGCCCAACCAGGCTCATTTCACCTTTTAGCACGTTCCATAGCTGTGGTAATTCATCCAGGCTGGTACGGCGCAGGAAGTGGCCGATAGACGTGATGCGGGGATCGTTTTTCAGTTTGAAATCACGATCCCATTCGGCGCGTGCCTGCGGATCGCGTTCCAGTAATTCTTTCAGCAGTATGTCAGCATTGACGGCCATGGTACGGAATTTATAGCACAGGAAATGCTTGCCATTCTGGCCTACGCGCTTGTGGCCGTAGAAGATAGGGCGGCCTGATGCCAGTACTTTCGCAGCGATCCACAGCAGCACAGGAGAGCCGACAATCAGCACGGCAATGGATGTCGTCAAATCGAAGCAGCGTTTGATTAGTTGCAATCCCGGCCGCGCCAGGTTATTGCGCATGGTCAGCAGCAGCACTTCGTGTGTGAAGAAATGGTTGACCTCCATGCCATAGAGTGGCAAGCCGCGTACGGCAGGTACCACTTGCATGTTGGCGACGCGTCGGCTCACTTGCTGGATCATGCCTTGATAGGCATCGATGCCGCCTTGTTCCAAGGCGACTACTGCATGGGGATCACCCAGCGCTTTCAACGTTAACTCAGGATCCGGCCCAAGAGAAATGCAGGGAACGGCCTGTTTACTGCGGTTCAGATATTGATGCTCGAAGCGTTCCTGTCCATCAGGAATCAAAAAAGCGATCAAACGATAGCCCATCAATGCCTCTTCGTCGAATGCAAGTGCAGTTTGCAAGGCATTGTCGCCCCAACCGATGATGACCATCGGGCGTATCCAGCCTCCCACTTTCAATAGCAGGAATTTGACCATGCCTCGCAAGAGCAGAACAAAGCAAGGCGCCAGCAGCCACGTCATCAGGAGTGCGGCACGCGAAGAGTTGCGTTTGCCGAGGAAAAGCAGGGAGGCGTCAATCAGGCCCATGATCAGCACGATTTTGAGCACCTCCCTGATTTCGTTGGAGTAGGGGCGGCGCTTGGCATGATGGCCCTTCAGTTTGAAGAGGGCCAAGGTCACCAGCGAAAGCAGGAAAAAGCTCAGGAAACGTGAGTTGTCGAGGCCCCAGGTGTTCAACTCACTACGATGCAGCGCTACTGCTCCGGCTAGCCAGAATACGGCGAATAGCGCCGTTGCATCAGCAATCGTCAGAAAATACTTTTCTGCTACGCTGCTGCAATACCATTTGACCTCTTGTACAAAAATGCCTTCGACGGGTTTCATGATGACTTGCTAAACCTTATAAACTTCATTCAGTATGTAACCAAGGGAGCTGGCAAAGCCAGACCTCTTAGCCGCTTGCTTAAACCCTACCGTAACGGTCTTCAAACCGCACGATATCGTCCTCGCCCAGATAGCTGCCCGATTGAATTTCAATCAGTTCCAGTGCTACTTTGCCAGGGTTGGCCAGCGAGTGCACTACGCCCAAGGGAATATAGGTGGATTGGTTTTCCGTCAGCAGATATTCCTTGTCGCCGTTAGTGATCTGGGCTGTACCCGAAACGACGATCCAATGCTCGGCGCGATGATGATGCATTTGCAGCGATAGTTTGGCGCCTGGTTTGACGGTGATGCGCTTGACCTGGAAGCGCTCGCCATTGCCGATTGAGTCGTACGAACCCCATGGGCGGAAGACTTCGCGGTGCATGGTGGCTTCATTGCGCTCTTGATTGATCAGCTGTGCAACGAGAGACTTGGTATGCTGTGCCTGATCTGCATCCATGACCAGTACAGCATCAGCGGTTTCCACGATGACGGTATTGCGCATGCCGATGGCGGTCACTAAACGGCTGTTGCCATGCACCAGGCAATCGTTGCAATCCTGCAGTAACACATCGCCTTGGACGCTATTGTTATCGGCGTCTTTTGTTGCCACATCGAAAACGGCTGCCCAAGAACCAATATCATTCCAGCCAGCGTTCAGCGCTATAGTCGCTGCGTCGCCAGTACGTTCCATGACGGCGTAGTCGACGGCGATGTCAGGGCTGGCAGCATATGCATCGTGATCCAGGCGGATGAAGTCGAGGTCGCTCTTTGCTTTTGCCAGTGCATCACGGCAGGCTGCGACGACAGCCGGCTGAAAGCGTTCGAGCTCTTCCAGGTAGCGGCTGGCGCGGAACAGGAACATGCCGCTGTTCCAGAAGTAATCGCCGCTGGCAAGGTATTGTTCAGCCAGCGCCAGTGCCGGTTTTTCAACAAACTCTATAATACGCTGGACCTGGCCAGCCTCACCGTCCTCTGCGCGGATATATCCATAGCCTGTTTCAGGTCCGGTTGGCGTAATACCGAAAGTGAGCAATTTTCCTTGTTCTGCTGCATGACGAGCCAGGCTGATAGCGTGGTGAAACGCTGGCGTATCCAGAATCACATGGTCTGAAGGCAATACCAGCAATACCGGATCGTCGCCGTTTTCCATCGCCTGCAACGCTGCCGTGGCGATGGCCGGCGCCGTATTGCGGCGCACTGGTTCGAGCAGCATGCGTGCATTGCTCATGCCGATTTCGCGCAGTTGTTCTGCAACAATAAAACGCGACGATTCGTTGCATACGAGCAGGGCCGGTGCAAGTGCGGCAATACCAGTCAGTCGCTGTAGCGTTTGCTGCAACATGCTGTCTTTGCCAGACAAACGTAAAAATTGTTTGGGGAAAGCTTCGCGGGACAGAGGCCACAAGCGTGTGCCGGAACCGCCGCAAAGAATAACTGGCACTAGCGAAATATTCATCTATGATTCGATATGAAAATTAAAACAAATTTACAAAAAATGCAGTGATAAATTTTTAAAAATTAACAACGAAATTTATTAATTTGAAAAAGATGAGCGTTGAAAAGCGATTTAATGCGTGTTTTTGTGACGATGGTGAACATTGTAATTTGCTTGGTAGTTATCTTCATCAGAGCACGAGAACTTCTCTCAAAAAAGCAACATACAGTTAACAGTGATACTAAAATGACTATATTGCCTGCGAGCTAACTCCAGGAAATTTTGATGCTGTCTGTGATACGGGGTAGTGTCAAGTGATCGATCCCCTGTTTGGTGCCATGCGCAACTGTGCTACCGCAACTAGCAATTGACAAGGACGATCGATTGTTTCTCATCAGACCATCGCAAGAAACACGAAAAATAGTATGCGTTACACACATTAAAAAATAAAAGCCCATTTTTCAATAAGTTGAAAAGGGGCTTTTATCATGGACGTGAGAGTGAACTCTCTTCGTTCATCAAACCTTCACGTCAGGCTTGTAAACAAGCTGGCGTCAGGCTTATCCGTCGCTGCCAAGGCAGCTAAGGATTAATGATGGCTTGGGGTAGCGTGCGCGGTGGTCGAATCCGAGCTTGCAGCACCTGCTACCACTGCTACAGCAGCGCCGATAGCGATCAGGGTGCTAACGCTCAGGCCGGCAACGGTGGTACCAGCTGCTGCGCCTGCAGCGGCGGTGCCAGTTGCTGGTGCAGCTGCGGCAGGAGCTGGAGCCGATTGAGCAAATGCTTGTGCCGAAGCGAAGCAGAGGATTGCCGAAGCGATCAGAATTTTCTTCATGGAATATCCTTTTTTGGTTGAACAGAGGGAATAATTGAAACTTATGAAACTGGTACACGATTGTAACAACATTTTTCATGTAAGTCTGCGTCACACAGTTCATAAGGCAAATTAGCAATGATCCAACTCTATCTTAAAGCAAATTTTATGTTTTCTTACGGATATGTTGTTCAAGGTTAACACATCGCCTGGAACGCCAGTCCAATACAGCGGCCTCTGATGACCATGAGCACGCTTCCATCGTGCGCTGATGGTATGGGTGCAAGTTTGCCAAGTCGTCGCCAACCCGCGTAAAATGCGCTGATCGCGGGTGTAGCTCAATGGTAGAGCATAGGTTTCCCAAACCTAAGACGAGGGTTCGATCCCCTTCACCCGCTCCAATCGACCGGAGGTTGATATGGACGCAAGTCAGCTCGATTGTGATATTGCCTCCACAGGCTGGAAAGCTTGGCACGACGTTTCGTGGATCAAGGTTTATCAGACTGTCGCGAGGCTGCAAGCAGGCATTACGAAGGCAGCAAAGGCAGGTGAATGGCGGACGGTTCGCTCCCTGCACAGACTCCTGACCAAATCCACTGGAGCGAAAGTTCTGGCTGTGAGGAGGGTAACGGAGAATCGTGGCCGAAAAACTCCCGGTGTGGATAACAGGCCTGGAGCACCCCAGAAAATGGCAGGCGGTAGAAAGTCTTGGTATCAAGGATACAAGCCTCTGCCACTACGTCGCATTTATATCCCGAAAAGTAATGGTGAACGACGCCCCTTGGGCATTCCCATCATGCGTGATCGGGCTATGCAAGCGCTGCATCTGTTAGCGCTGGACCCCATAGCCGAAACAGTCGGCGATCCTCATTCATATGGTTTTAGACGGGAACGATCGACGGCGGATGCCATCGGCCAAGTACGAAATATACTGAGCCGTGACGTGTCTCCGAAGTGGATTCTCGAAGGGGATATCAAAGGCAGCTTCGACAATATCAGTCATGACTGGTTGATTGCCAATGTCTGCATGGACAAAGGCGTTCTTCAAAAATGGCTGAAAGCAGGGTTCGTCGAGATGGGAAGATTATTCCCGACGCAAGCCGGCACTCCGCAGGGAGGCATCATTTCCCCAGTGTTGGCCAACCTAACCTTCCATGGGCTGCAAAACGAACTGACCTCTTTGTTTCGGACTATGAGGGAAGCGAGGGCTGCGAAGGTCAATCTGGTGCGGTACGCGGATGACTTCATTATTACCGGCAGCTCGAAAGAGTTGTTGGAAGATGTAGTCAAACCTTTGGTGGAAAAATTCTTGCCACCAGAGGGCTTGTTCTTTCGGAGAGGAAAACCGGAGTTACGCATGTGAACGATGGCTTCGATTTCCTCGGGTGGGACGTCAGGTATTTTGATAGAGGGCTGCTGGTGCAACCTTCCAAGAAAAACCAGAAGGCGTTCCTGGACAAGATTCGGGAGTTTCTGAGAACACGACAGGGTGTAGCACAGGTTGAGGTGATAGAAAAACTCACACCAGTTGTCAGGGGATGGGCCAACTATCATCGGAGTCAAAACTCAACCCGTACGTTTGCAAAATGTGGCCATCAAATTTGGCAAGCGTTGTGGCGCTGGGCGTGCAGACGCCACCCTAATAAGGGGAAGAAGTGGATTAAGAAGCGCTACTTCAGGTGCGTAAAAGGACGTGATTGGTATTTCGCCGACAAGGATAAGCTGCTGCCAGTCTTGAGTGGGTATGCGAAGTAGATTCACGCCAAGATCAACAGCGAAGCAAATCCATATGACCCAAAGGATGATAACTACTTCTCCAAACGGCTTGCATGGCGGATGGATAAGACTCTGGAGGGGCGGCGCAAGCTGCGATGGTTGTGGTGGTGGCAGGAAGGTTTATGCCCGGTATGCGAACAGAAGATTACACGTGAGACGGGATGGCATCTGCACCATATCGTCAAGCGATCTGAACGTGGATCGGACAAGCTGACCAACCTGGCGTTGTTGCATCCGAACTGCCATATGCAGTTTCACGTTGGAGAGAAGCTCGGTCCTGCCGGTATCTCTATGTTCAAATAGTGGCACTGATGGATTGCTTGAGCCGTATGCAGGGAAACTTGCACGTACGGTTCTTAGGGGAGGGGATGGCCGCGAGGTCATCCCCTTACCCAACTTACGACGAGGGTTCGATTCCCTTCACCCGCTCCAGTCTCCTGACGTTTCCCTGCCTGTTTACTCCCTGATCTGCTGATAATTCTGCGGATAATTGGCCTGGAATTCTTTCGCCCGCGTCGCCCACACATCGTCAAACGAGAACGAGAAATTTTGCCAGAACGGGTCGTTGCGGGGGATCGCGCTGTTGGCGTTGTTCAGGATTTCGCCGTCATTGCGCGTCTTGAAGCTGGCGCTGCCGAAGTTGGAGCCTTCCAGGGTCAGCCGGTAGTTGCGGTTGGCCTGGTAGCGTGTCCATTCATCGTTGTCCCAGGATGGCAGCGCGCTGTAGTGGCTGATGATGTCGGGTGCATAGAATTCGCCCCAGTTGCCGAGGAATTCCACTTTGGCTTTGTCCTGGGCATTGGCGAAGCGGAAGGCGTGGGTGCCGGCGCCGTCCTTGTGGTAGACGACCATCGGGTGTCCCCACTGGTTCAGGATCTCGTCCAGCCGCCTGGTGGTGAACTTGCCGTGGGCGCTGACGCTGGTGTGGGAGATAAAGTCGCCCTGACCATTGATCTTGCCGGTCCACACGATGACCGTTTCCACGTCATGGCGGTGGCCGCCCAGGAAGGTCAAGCCGACGGCCTGGTCTTTCTCGAAGTACAGCTCGTAAAGGTGTGCGCAACGCTCGACCTGGTTACCGCCTTCATCCGTTGCCTTGCACAACTGACGGTGTATCGTGTTGGCGTACACGCCCCAGTGGCTATATTGGCAGTTGCCCGACAGCGAGGCGGTAGCGTTGCGGCCCGGATTCTGGCGCAAATTCGCATTGCGGTCGAACGGGGTCGCCGGATAGCAGCCATCCGAGTCGAAATCGAATACCGGATGGAAGTTGCGCACCTGTTTTTCATTGTACTTCGTGATGGCCGTATCCCAGCGTGGAAGTTCATCCGCGCGCACGTCCATCGCGTGCAGCGCCAGCAGCGATAGCGGGAGGGCCGCCAAGGTGTTTTTCAGCAAGCGGGGAAGATTGCAGCGGCGGGATGCGAAAGTCTTGTTCATCATATATCCTTTGTATGATCTTCTGTATAAGTGCCGCGCCCTGTAGCGCTGGCGTAAAGCAGGCGAAATAATTCCCAGAGGAAACAATAACAAGCTGATATTACAATGCGTATATGACAATCTGTTGACATGGATGAAACCATGCCGAAAAAATACAAGGCCGGACCTGCGCAACAGGTTTTGCGGGAGGCACCGAGGCGGCTGGCGCAATAATGTGGCTGTTATAATGCAGCCTGCGCCTGTGCGGCGCCTCTCCAGCTTGGTACGCGCGATGGCGCACCACTGGCAGTTTACCGAGGCGCGCTGCACGGCTTTTTCTTATCCTGTACGTTTTCTTCATTTCCATGTCTTCTGATACCCCAGCAAACGGCCCGGTGCGGCCGATGATGTACGATCCGACCGAACACCGCATCCGCAGTTTCGTTACCCGCGCAGGGCGCTTGTCCGTGGCGCAGGCGCGCGCGCTTGAAACGCTGGGGCCGCAATTCCTGCTGCCGTTTGCCAAGGAATCGATGGATTTTGAACAGGTATTTGGCCGCAAGGCGCCCGTGATCCTGGAAATCGGCTTTGGCATGGGCGCGACGACCGCGCATATCGCCAAGGCCATGCCGGAAAAGGATTTCATCGGCGTGGAAGTGCATACGCCCGGCGTGGGCAGCCTGCTGAAACTGATCGGCGAGGAATCGCTGACGAATCTGCGCCTGCTGCAGCACGATGCCGTGGAAGTGCTCACGCATATGATTCCTGCCAACTCGCTGGCCGGCATCCACGTGTTTTTCCCCGATCCCTGGCACAAGGCGCGCCATAACAAGCGCCGCCTGATCCAGTCACCGTTCGTCAAGCAGCTGACCGACCGTTTGGCGCCAGGCGGCTACCTGCATTGCGCTACCGACTGGGAAGACTACGCCGTGCAGATGCTGGAAGTGCTGAGCGCCGAGCCGCAGCTGCAAAACAGTGCCGACGGCTACGCGCCACAGCCGGCCTACCGTCCGCTGACCAAGTTCGAAAACCGCGGCCTGAAACTGGGCCACGGCGTATGGGATCTGGTATTCATCAAAAAGTAACGATTCCAATCGCAGCCTGCTTGCTTGGCAAGCCTGCGCAATTCGATTAAGCTTGATTTTTTTGTATTGATTGAAATAATGCCCAAGAAGATACTCGTAACCGGCGCGTCCGGTTTTATTGGTTCGCATACCTGTGTCGAATTGCTGGCGGCCGGCTATGATGTCGTTGCGGTGGACAATCTGTGCAACAGTGCGCGTGAAGCGGTCAATCGCATCGAACGTATCGCCGGCAAGAGCATGCCTTTTTATGAAGCCGATGTGCGCGACCGCGCAGCCATGGCCCAGGTGCTGCGTGAGCATGCTATCGATGCGGTGATCCATTTCGCTGGCCTGAAGGCGGTCGGTGAATCGGTAGCGCAGCCATTGATGTATATGGATAACAACGTGACGGGTACCGTGGCCTTGCTGGAAGTGCTGGCCGCTGCGAATGTGAAGCGTTTTGTCTTCAGTTCGTCGGCGACCGTGTATGGCGACCCGGAAGCCTTGCCCATCCTGGAGACCTCGCGCTTATCGGTGACCAACCCGTATGGCCGCTCCAAGCTGATGGTCGAGCAGATCCTGGCCGATCTCGTGCGTGCCGATGCCCAATGGCAAATGGGCGTATTGCGCTACTTCAATCCTGTGGGCGCACATGCCAGCGGTTTGATCGGTGAAGACCCTGCCGGCATCCCGAACAACCTGATGCCCTTCATCGCGCAGGTAGCCGTGGGCCGCCGCGAGCGCCTGGCCGTGTTTGGCAACGACTATCCGACGCCGGACGGCACCGGTGTGCGTGACTACATCCACGTGGTCGACCTGGCGCTGGGCCATGTGGCCGCCTTGAACCGCTTGTTCAGCAAAGACGGTGGTTTTACCGTCAATCTGGGCACGGGCCATGGCTACAGCGTGCTCGACACCGTGCGCGCCTTCGAGGCGGCCAGCGGCCGCACCGTACCCTACGAAATCGTGCCGCGCCGCCCTGGCGATATTGCCAGCTGCTACGCCTCGGCCGATCAGGCGCGTGAACTGCTGGGCTGGAAAGCACAGAAGAATATCGATGACATGTGCGCCGACCACTGGCGCTGGCAGCACCAGAACCCGCAAGGTTATGCCGTTTGATGCACATCAGGCGCGCATAAAAAAATCCCGCTCACGATATCGTGAGCGGGATTTTTTTTGAAGCGTCCCAGGATATCTGAAATATCCTGGGCAGTTTTTCAAGCCATCATTATGGATATAAGCCGCGCACTTCGCGCGCCTGCAGTACGCGCGTGCAGGCCAGGATGAAGGTAGCGGTGCGCATCGATACTTTCTTCTCTTGCGACACTTGCCATACCGCGTCGAACGCTTCGCGCATGATGCGGGTCAGGCGGCTGTTGATCTCTTCTTCGGTCCAGAAGAAGCTCGAGAAGTTTTGCGCCCACTCGAAGTAGCTGACGGTCACGCCGCCGGCGTTGGCCAGCACGTCTGGCACGATCAGTACGCCACGCTCGGTCAGGATGTCGTCGGCAGCTGGCAGGGTCGGGCCGTTGGCGCCTTCCAGGATAATCTTGGCGCGGATTTTATGTGCGCGCTCGGCGGTGATCTGCTGTTCCAGCGCGGCCGGAATCAGGATGTCGCTGTCGATGCCCCAGAAATCTTCGCGTGGCAGGAATGCCTCGGCGCCAGGGAAGCCTTCAACGCTGCCTGCTTCAGCCACGTGGGCCAGCAAACGCGGGATGTCCAGGCCACCAGCGTGCACCACGGTAGTTTTATGATCTTGTACGGCGACGATCTTTGCGCCGGCTTCAGCGAACATGCGTGCAGCTACGCCGCCCACATTGCCGAAACCTTGCACGATCACTTTCGCGCCTTCGATCGCCATGCCAACCTTGGCGGCAGCATCGCAACCGACCACGTACACGCCACGGCCGGTCGCATCGCGGCGACCCAGGCTGCCGCCCAGCGAAATTGGTTTGCCAGTCACCACGCCGGTCGACATATTGCCGCCGATCATGGCGTAGCTGTCCATCATCCACGCCATGACCTGTTCATTGGTGTTGACGTCCGGCGCCGGGATATCCTTGTTTGGGCCGATGATCATGCTGATCTCGCTCGTGTAGCGGCGGGTCAGGCGCTGCAGTTCGCCGCGCGACAGGGTCTTCGGATCGACACGGATACCGCCTTTGGCGCCGCCGTATGGCACGTTGACTGCTGCATTCTTGACCGTCATCCAGGCCGACAGGGCCATCACTTCCGACAGGGTCACGTCCTGGTGGAAGCGCACGCCGCCTTTACCGGGGCCGCGCGACAGATTGTGCTGCACGCGGTAGCCTTCGTAGTGGGCAATGGTGCCGTCATCGCGCTCGATAGGCACGTCGACCGTCAGGATGCGCTTCGGGCGCTTCAGCGTTTCTACCCAGCGCGACAGGTTGCCCAGGTAAGGCGTAACGCGGTCGATCTGCTCGAGGTAGACGCCCCATGGGCCCAGGTCTTCAGGATTCAGGTAGGAAGGAAGTGCGTGCTTGCTGGTCATGCTTGATAAGCTCCTGGACAATACGAATACGTTAGAGGCGCAGCAAAGATAGGGCTGCGCGCAGCGGAACCGCATCGTAGGCGATCACCTCATGCCCCGGCCAATGCTTTGTGCGCATCCGGTTATGCATTTATTGCATAGTTATGGAGGCTTGCAGATTTATGCTGTGACTGGGCGTGGCTTGCGGCGACGCGGCTTGCCTTCCTGGGATTGCACCAGGTATTGCCACAGGCTTTCCACAATCGGCTTGCCGGGGCGCAGGCCGGATGGGCGTTCGCGGTACAAGCGGATTTCCAGTTCGATTTCCCATCCCGGCTCACCGCCGTCGGCACGCGCCAGGTGCTTGTACTTCACGTCGCGCATGACGGCCGATTCGGGCAAGAAGGCGATGCCGCGCCCTTCCAGCGCCATCATCTTCAAGCCTTCGGCCATATCCGTTTCGTAGCAGGTGTCGAGAAATAGCGGTGTCTTGGCGTCGGCCACCAGCAATTCCACCATGCGTCCCAGGTAGGCGTTGCTGGTGTACGACAGAAAAGGCAACGGATCCCTGGCGGTGCCGGGCAAGACGAAATCGGGCACCCGGTCCTGGCCGCAGCGGGCATACGCGCGCAGGGTCTCGCGGCCCATCACCAGCATGTCGTAGCGGCCCGGATCGAGCTGCACCGGCTGGCGCGGATGGTGATAGCACAGCAGCAGGTCGCAGCCGCCATCGACCAGCTGCAGCACCGCATCGTGCACGTTCAAGGCCATCAAGCGGCTGTTGATCGGCGCAAAACCTTGTTCCAGCGCTGTCAGCCACTTCGGCATGAAGGTCAGCGACAGGGTATGCGGCACGGCGAAATCGACGCTGGTTTGCGTGGCTGCGCGCTTGCCGCGCAACAGCGCCCGCACGCCGTTGATCTGCCCCAGCATTTCCAGTGCCTGCTCGTAAAACACGGCGCCGGCTGGCGTCAGTCGCGTGGGATACGAAGTGCGGTCGACCAGGTCGATGCCGAGCCAGTTTTCCAGCGACTGGATGCGGCGCGAGAAAGCGGGCTGGGTGACATGGCGCAGGGCCGCCGAGCGGCTGAAATTATGCGTTTCAGCGAGTGAAATGAAGTCTTCCAGCCATTTGGTTTCCATCGCAGGATCGTACCGTTTTTGGACGCAAATGCAAAGTGGACTAATGACTGATTAGAAAATTTCCTAAATGAAATAAATAATTGTTTGTCATGGAAAATCTGGCAAAATATTTCACTTCGCGGCTAGCGCCTGCCTGTGCCGCGAGTCCGGCTCCTTCCATCGTCCTATTTTTCAGGTGTTCAATGAAACAGAAATTGTTGTTGTCCTTCGTCGTGGCCGCGCTCGCGCACATGGCCGCGCCCCTGCACGCCGCCACGCCAGCCGCGCCAGCCAAACCCGGTGCGGTGGCGACGGCCAATGTGCCGTTCCAGCGCAGCGCCTTCGAGATCAGGCAGCAGAAATTCGTGCTCAAGAATGGCTTGACCCTGATCGTGCATGAAGACCACAGCGTGCCGGTAGTGGCCGTGAACCTGTGGTACCACGTCGGTTCGCGCAACGAGCAGCGCGGCAAGACGGGCTTTGCGCACCTGTTTGAACACTTTTTCTTCAACGGTTCGGAAAACTATCCGCACGGCTTCCGCGAAGCGATGGATGACCTGGGCGCGAACAACCGCAATGGCACCACCAACGGCGACCGCACCAATTTCTATGAAGACGTCCCCGTCTCGGCGCTGGAGCGCACCTTGTACCTGGAATCGGACCGCATGGGCTACCTCGGCAACTACATTTCGAAAGAGATGCTCGAACGCGAGCGTGGCGTAGTGCAAAATGAAAAACGCCAGGGCGAGAATCAGCCGTACGGGCGCGTATGGCAAGAAATCAGCGCCCAGATGTATCCGTATTCGCACCCGTATTCCTGGTCGACCATCGGCAGCATGGACGACCTGAATGCAGCCTCGCTGGACGATATCAAGCAGTGGTACCGCACCTTCTATGGCCCGAATAACGCCGTCATTTCGCTGGCTGGCGACATCACGCCCGAGCGCGCGCTGGCGCTGGTGAACCAGTACTTCGGTGCGATTCCACCGGGTCCGCCGCTGCCGCGCACGCAGACCTGGATTCCCCGCCTGGACAGCAATATCCGCAGCGAGATGGAAGACCGCGTGCCGCAGGCGCGCATCTACCGCAGCTACCACGCGCCAGCCTTTGGTGATCCGTCGATTCCGGCCCTGTCGCTGTTCGCCGATGTGCTGGCCGGCTCGAAAAGCGCGCGCCTGAACCGCCGCCTGGTATTTGAAAAAGGCCTGGCCACGGCCGTCAATGCGGGTGTCGATGAAAACCAGATCGCCGGCACCTTCAGTATTATCGTGACCGTCAAGCCGGGCGTGGCGCCGCTTGACGTCGAGCGCGAGATGGATCAGGTATTGCAGCAATTGCTGAAAGAGGGGCCAACGGCGGACGAACTGGCGCGTGCCAAGACGAGCGGCTTTGCCGCTGTCGCGCGGGCCAATGAGCGCCTGGGCCACCGTGCCAACCTGTTGTCTGAGAACGCCACTTTCGGCGCCACGCCGGAAGCCTATCTGGACCAGCTGGAAGCGCGCTCCAAGGCCACACCCGAGCAGGTGCGGCGCGCTGGCGCTGCCTGGCTCAACGCTTACAGCCATACCCTGACCGTCAAGCCGTTTGCACCATTGGCCGCAGAAAAATCCACGCTGGACCGCAAGCTGCTGCCGGCCCTGGGCACGCCGCCCGATGTGGCTTTCCCCGCCATCGAGCACGCGCAGCTGAAAAATGGCGTGAAAGTGGTGCTGCTGCAGCGGCACACGGCGCCGATCGTCAATGTCACCCTGGCGCTTGATGCCGGCAGCGCCTCTGACAGTGCCGCCAGGGCAGGCACTGCTTCGCTGGCGATGGATATGCTCGACAAGGGCACGCGCACGCGCAACGCCTTCCAGTTGTCCGATGCGCTCGAATCGCTGGGCGCCAACCTGAGCGCCGGCACCACGCCTGACATGTCCCTGCTGCGCCTGCAATCGACGGCCGCCAACCTGGCGCCGTCGCTGGGCCTGATGGCGGACGCCGCCCTGCATCCGGCCTTTGGCGAGGAGTTGTTTGCGCAGCAGAAGCAGCGCCGCCTGGCGCAGATCGGCCAGGAAAAGGCCCAGCCCACCAGCCTGGCCATGCGCATCGTACCGGGCATTTTGTATGGCAAGGAGCAGGCCTATGGTCGTCCCGCTTCCGGCTATGCCGGCACTGTGCAAGGCTTGACGCGCGCCGACGTGGCCCAGTGGCACGCCACCTGGTTCAAGCCAGGCAGCGCCACCGTGATCGTCACCGGCGACACCACCCTGGCGCAGTTGATGCCGGCGCTGGAAGCGTCGTTCGGCAACTGGCAGGGCGGCAGCGCACCGGCCAAGCCGGCCAGCGCGCCTGGCCGTACGGCAGGCAAGCGCGTGTTCCTGATCGACAAACCCGATGCGCCACAATCGACCATCGTCGCCGCACAGCTGTCGCAGGTGCAGGGACAGGCAGAAGACCTGGCGATCGAACCGGTGATGCAAAACTTTGGTGGCATGGCGACTTCGCGCCTGAACCGCAACCTGCGCCTGGACAAGCACTGGAGCTATGGCACCAGCGGCCAGCTGACCAATCTGCGCGGCCAGCGCGCCTTTTTGGTGCTCGCTCCCGTGCAGACCGACAAGACGCGTGAAGCAATGCAGGAAGTGGCGAAGGAAATCCGCGGCGTCGCTGGCGAGCGTCCGCTGCAAGGCGAAGAGTTCAACAGCATCATGCGCAATATGAGCGCCCGCCTGGCGGGCCGCTTCGAAACCTTGGGAGCGCTGGAATCGGCTGCCCTGACCAGCGTGAACCTGGGCTTGCCGGACGATCACTGGGCTGGCTACTCGGCCAAGGTGCGCCAGTTGAATGAAGCGCAGCTGGCGCAGGCGGCAGCCAAATTCGTGCAGCCGGACGACCTGGTGTGGGTAGTGATCGGCGACTTGCGCAAGATCGAAGCGGGCGTGCGCGACTTGGGCTGGGGCGAAGTCACGGTGCTCGACGCCGATGGCGTGCCGGTAGCCTCGAAGTAAGTTCCGCTGTAGTCCGAAGCGAGAACGGCGCCTGAGGTAGTTCAGGCGCCGTTTTTTTATGTCCGTGCCAGCCTGCAGGCGCGCAGTTTGCGGCGGTCCAGTTGCCGGTCCCACGCGGCGATCGCCAGGCAGGCCACGCCATTGCCAGTCAGGTTGGCCAGCGGCCGGCATTTCAGCAAACGTTCGATGCCGACGATGAACAGCAGGCTGGACGCCGGAATTTCCGGCACTGCAGCCAGGGTCGCCGCCAGCGCGACAAAGGCGGAACCGGCGACCCCGCTGGCGCCCTTGGAGGTGACCATCGCCAGCGCCACGATGGACAGCAAGTGGGCCGGACTGAGTGAAATATCCAGTGCTTGCGCCAGGAAGACCAGCGCCAGGCCCAGGTAGATATTGCTGCCGTTCAGATTGAAGGAGTAACCGGCCGGTATCACCAGGCTGGTCACCGGCGCAGGGCATCCCGCGCGCGCCATTTTTTCCATCAGGGGCGCCATTGCCGTGATCGACGATGCGGTGCCGAACACGATCAGTAATTCTTCCTTGATGTAGGTGATAAAACGCAGTACGGAAAAACCGCAGGCGTGCGTGATGGCGCCCAACACCAGCAGCACGAATACGGCCGTTGCCAGGTATAGCGCGGCCAGCAGTTTGAGCAACGGCGTGACCGACATCAGGCCGTATTTTCCGACCGACCAGGAGACTGCGCCGAAGGCTGCCAGCGGCGCTGCCTTGAGGACGATTTTGAGCGCGGCCAGCAAGGCCTGGGCAGCCCGTTCGCATAGTTGAGCGGGAGCCTGGCCGCGCCGCCCCAGCAGCGCCAGCACGGTGCCGCAGGCCAGCGCCAGCATCAGCGCCTGCAGCAAGGGGCTGTGCGTGAGCGCGTCGGCGATGGCAAAAGACAGTGCCGGCGGCTGCGCGGCATGCGCCGGCATGCCGGCATCGATATGGAAACCCACGCCGGGGCGCAGCAGCAGCGCGGCGCCGATGCCTGTCATCAGCGACAGGGCCGACAAGGCTTCGAAATAGAGCAGCGCCTTGATGCCGATACGTCCCAGTTGCTTCAGTTTGCCGATGCCGGCGACGCCGCCGCTGACGGTAAGGAAAATCAGCGGCACCACCATCACCTTGATGATGGTGATGAAAAAGGTGCCCAATGGGTGCATGGCAACTGCCAGCGGCGGCTGCCACAGGCCGAACAGGATACCGCAGGCAATCGCCGCAAGAATCTGGAAAAACGGGCTGCGCAGCGTCGCCAGCTTCATGCAGCTTCACCGGCCAGCACGCGCCGCGTCAAGTCCATGAAGTGGCGCGCGGCCGGTGAAATATCATGTTCGCGGCTGGCCAGCGTCAGCGGTGCACTGAGACCGGGACCGGCATCGGCGATGCGGCAATACACCACGCTGTCGGCATGAAAACCCTTCATCGATGCTGGTACAGCGGACACGCCGGCGCCGGCCGCGACCAGGCTGATATTGGTCAGCATGCGTTCGACTTCGATCACCTTTGATGGCGTGAAACCGGCCCGCAGGCAGGCATCCATCAGGTTCGAATACATGCCCGGCGCGCCGTGCCGGCGCACCAGGATGAATGGCTCATTTTTTAGCGAGGACAGCGCCACGGCCGGAGCATTCTTGCTGCGCTTGGGTGGCAGCGCGGGATGGCCGATGGGCAGTACCAGCAGCATTTCCTCTTCCTGCAAATGGGCGAACAGCACGCCCGGCGGGCGGCTGACGGGCAGGCGCAGGAAGGCCACATTGACTTTGCCGGCCGCCACTGCCTCGCTCAATTGCGCCGCATTGTCTTCAGTGAAATCGAGGCTGACATCGGGCCATGCGGCGCGGTAGGCGCGCACGATTTTCGGGATCAAAGGGTGGGCCGCGGCAGAACTGGTAAAGCCGATCGACAGCTTGCCGGCTGCGCCGCGCGCCGCTTGTGCCGCCCGCGCCGCGCCTTGCTGCAAGCCGTCGAGCGTGGCGTGCGCCTCCTTCAGGAAAGCATGGCCGCCGGCCGTCAGTTCGGCGCCTTTCGGATGGCGCCGGAACAGCTCAAAACCCAGTTCGTTTTCCAGTGCGCGTATCTGCAGGCTCAAAGGCGGCTGCTGCATGCCGAGCCGTTCCGCCGCGCGCGTGAAGTGGCCCTCTTCGGCGACGACGACGAAGTAACGCAAGTGTCTCAGTTCCATGATGGTCTCTTGGGGTTATACCCCATCGTTATATTTTTTTAGTATGGGAATGCATGAGTCAAGATATTTTACATTAGGTTTAAAACTCCCTACCATGTTTATCAAAGACTTATCGGAGACCTGCATGAAACGAATTTTTGGTATGGCACTCGGCATGGCGCTGAGCGTCAGCGCATCGGCCGTCATGGCGCAAACGGCGGCTTCCTGCCCGGCCGGCCT
Source organism: Janthinobacterium sp. Mn2066 (assembly GCF_049319705.1). Lineage (NCBI taxonomy): Bacteria > Pseudomonadati > Pseudomonadota > Betaproteobacteria > Burkholderiales > Oxalobacteraceae > Janthinobacterium > Janthinobacterium sp. Mn2066. The sequence continues at coordinate 205,385 of NZ_JBMOUF010000003.1, forward strand.
GGACCCGGTGGCGCAGTGCTACAAGGGGCAGGATGCGAACGGCGCTTTTTACTGGATCGCGATGCCGAAACAGTGGAACCACACCCTGATCATGCACAGCCATGGCGGACCGCGCCTGTCGGCCATCACGCAAGAGAGCAATATCGAAGACTTGCAGCGCTTTGCCGTCACCGTGCGCCAGGGTTATGCCTGGGCCGGTTCCACCTATCGCCGGCCCGGCTATGGCGTGCGCATGGCGGCCGAGGATACCGAAAACCTGCGCCAGATTTTTGTCGCGCGCTTTGGCCAGCCTGCGCGCAGCATCCTGCACGGCCAGTCGTGGGGCGGCAATGTGGCGGCCAAGGGCATCGAGCTGTATGGCAAGCAGTATGACGGCATGGTGCTGACCAATGGCATGCTCGCCGGTGGCAGCCTGAATTACCTGCACCGCGCCGATCTGCGCGCCGTCTACCAGTATTACTGCGGCAATCACCCGCGTCCGGACGAGCCGCAATACCCGCTGTGGATGGGCCTGCCGGCTGATTCAACGCTGAAATCGAAAGATCTGGCGGCGCGGGTCAACGAGTGCACGGGCGTGGCCTTGCCGGCGGCCAGCCGCACGGCGCAGCAGCAGCGCAAGCTGGACGATATCCTGGGCGTGATCCGGATTCCCGAGCGCACCCTGGTGTCGCACCTGAACTGGGCCACGTTCACCTTCCGGGACCTGGTCCAGCGCGTGCTGGGCGGCCGCAATCCCTTCTCGAACCGCGGCGTGGTGTACCACGGTTCGCATGACGATGCGGCGCTCAACCGCGGCGTACAGCGTTTCGACGCCGACCCGCAGGCGGTGGCGGACCTGGCCCAGGATTCCGACATGGCTGGCACCTTGAATGTACCGGCCATCAGCCTGCACGCGATCGATGATCCGACGGCGCTGGTCGAGTATGAAAGCGAATACCGCAATCTGCTGCGGCAGGCCGGCCATGGCGACAAGCTGGTGCAGGTATTCAGCGATGAACACGATCACAGCAAGCTGGCCGACGCCGAGTATGCGGCGGTGTTCGACAGCTTGTCGGCGTGGATCGGCAACGGCAAAAAGCCGACGCCCGACAGCATCGCGGCGGACTGCGTCAAACAGTCTCAGCAGTTTGGCGGCGGCTGCCATATCAAGACCGGTTTCGTTCCTCAATCCCTTTTTTCGAGAGTCAATCCACGTAAATAAAGCGTCACAAACCGTTGCACGAAAGGGCCAGCCATAGGCCCTCGGCAGCACCATAAAAACACAGGAGACAACATGAAACATGCAATCATCGGCATCGCCCTGCTGGGCGGTTTGCCCGGCCTCGTGCTGGCCCAATCGAACGTAGAGATTTACGGTTCGGTCGACGCCGGCCTGCGCAACAAGACCAACGTCAACCAGGCTGGCGACAGCGTAGTGACGATGGGATCGAACGGCACCTTCCGTTCCAACCGGCTGGGCTTCAAGGGCACGGAAGACCTGGGCGGTGGCCTGAAGGCCAACTTCCTGCTGGAGTCGGGTTTTAATACGGCCACCGGGGCCCTGAACAACACCACCGGCGCGCTATTCCAGCGCGAGGCGCGCGTCGGCCTGGAAAACGCGTGGGGCGCCATCGACCTGGGCCGCCAATACACGGTGGCGTATAAAACCATCCTCGCTTTCGACCCCTTCGTCTACCGCTACCCGAGCATCACCTACGCGCTGTCGTCGACGGCTGGCATCCGCCACAGCAATGACGTGCAATACACGGGCCGTTTCAATGAATTCACCGTGCGCGCCGAGTATGCGGCCGGCGAAGTGGCGGGCGACAGCAGCAGCGGCACGGCCAAGGCCGTCGGCGCCGTGTATGCCAGGGGCCCGCTGAAGCTGGGCGCCTCGTACACGACATCGAAGGAAAACGTCGGCACCACGGCCGCGCCTATCTACAAGGATTACAGTCACGTCGCGGCGGGTGGCGCCTATGCGTTTGGAGCGGTGACGCTGTCGCTCGGGTATGTCGATGAAAAACAGGCCACCATCGTGCCCCGCGACGACCGTGCGACCTGGCGCTGGACTGGCCTGAGCTACAAGATCAGCGAGCGCTTCAACGTGACGGGCGCCTGGTATGGCAACAAGGTACATAACCGCAAGGCCAGCGCCACGGTGGCCGCCGGCGACGGCAAGAAGGATCTGTACATGCTGGGCGTGCGCTACGACCTGTCGAAACGCACCGTGCTGTACGCCGAAATCGACCGCAACAAGTTTGATGGCGGCTTTGCCACCGGCGGCACCACGCGCTTGAACCAGCGCGGCCAGACGGGTACTTCAGCCGGCATCATGCACATGTTTTAACGGGTGTCTGCAGGGCGCGGGCTGGTCTTCCTGGCAGGAAGGCCAGCAGGTTGCCGATAATCACCAGGGCCAGGCCCGCGAAAGCGGGCGGGGTCCAGACATAGCCTTCAAAGATGGTCGACACCGTCAGCGCCACTACCGGGAATAACACTGCCGAATAGGCGGCGCGGTCCGGGCCGATGCGGCCGACCAGCAGCAGGTAGGCGGTAAAGCCGATCACCGAGCCAGGTAGCGCGAGGTACAGCAGGGCGCCCAGGTAGCGGCTATTGGCTGGCAGCGTGAACGGCATACCGAGCAGCAGCGCGCCCAGTCCGACGATGCTGGCGCCGATCAGCATGGCCCATGCATTGGTCATCCACGGCGTCAAGCCCAGCGTTTGCATGTGGCTCGACAGCAGGCTGCCGGTGGAAAAGAATAGCGTGCCCAGCAATGCCAGCCCCAGGCCCAGCAGCATGCCGCCATCGTGCCAGTGGCCACGCATTTGCGGCAACGACAGCAAGGCGATGCCAACCAGTCCCAACAGCCCGCCAAGCATGATCTGCGGATGGATCTGGCGGCCCATGAAGACTTTTCCGCTGAGCGCACTCCAGATCGGTGCAGTGGAATACACGACCGCCACCAATCCGCTCGGCACCCATTTGGTGGCGTAATACGAGCACAGGAAATTACAGCAAAACATGCCAAAGCCTTGCGCCAGCAGGTAGCGCCAAGCCTGGCGTGGCGGCCACAGCGGCTTGCGCAGTACGGCCAGGATCAGCATCAGCAGCGCCGACGCCAGCCAGAAGCGGTAGGCGACCGATACCGGCGCCGGCACCGCGCCGAGCTGGAAGGCGATGGCGAGCCAGGTGGTGCCCCATATCAGCACGGTGAGGAGGTAAAGAAAGAGGTTCATGTTCGGCGACCCGGTGGGAAAAACCACAGCATGGCCGATGGCGCTGGCGGCCGATTGTCTGTGCTTGCGGTCTTCTGCGGCCCGGCCGGCGCCTGGCATACGGCCGTGTTAAGCTTTTCGGTACCAATATCACTCTGCGATCACACGATGTCCGCCCGACCCATGCCAGCTGCCTGCAGCCCGCCCACCGCCGATATTGCGCACAAGGTATTTCATACCATGGCGCAGACCGAGGCGCGGCTGGAACGCTATGCTTTACTCGGAGATAATCTTGCAATGGCGATATGGGATCGCTGTAGCGAACACTCGCAAACCGCGTATATCCAGCCCGGCCACCATACCTTGTCGTTTTACCTGGGGGGCGGCTACGGCACCGAACGCCGCGAGGAACCCGGCGCGCACGGTGCGCCGCAACTGCTGTGCGCCTTGCCTGACTGGCATGAGTCGCGCTGGCTATTGCGGGGCACTGTGCGCATGTTGCATATTTATTTCTTGCCCGAGCATTTCACGCGGCGCGCGGTGGTGGAGCTGGACCGCGAACCGCGCTGCCTGACCCTGGCCGACCGGACCTATTTCGAGCATCCGCGCATCGTCAGCCTGTGCCGCGCCTTGAGCGAGATGCCGTGGCATGGCCCGGATGCCGCGTTGCGGGCCAATGAAGTCACGCATGACACCTTGAGTGAATTACTGCGTTCGCAAGCCGTGCCGCAGCGCCAGGCGCGCATCAGCGGCGGGCTGGCGCCGGCCGTGCGCCGCCGCCTGGCCGAATTCATCGAGGCCGAACTGGCGCGCAAGCTGACCCTGGGGATGCTGGCGCAAGTGGCCTGCCTGTCCGAATTTCACCTGGCGCGCATGTTCCATGTGTCGTTCGGCATGCCGCCCTCAAGCTGGATCGCCCAGCGCCGCATCGACCGCGCACGCCATCTGCTGAAAACCACCAGCTTGCCGCTGCAGCAGGTGGCCGACGCCTGCGGCTACGCCGACACCAGCCATTTCAGCCACCGCTTCCGCGCCGCCACCGGCGTACCCGCAGGGCGTTACCGGCAATGGCTGCTGGCCTGAGGGGGAGCCGGGATCAGGTCAGTTCGATGATCATGGCGACGATCTCGTCGCCATACGAAGCGAGTTTTTTCTCGCCTACGCCGCTCACGCCGCGCATCTGTTCCAGCGAGGTGGGCTTGGCCTTGGCGATTTCGCGCAGGGTGGCGTCGACAAAGATCACATACGCCGGCACGTTGTGGGCGCGCGCCGTCTCCACCCTCCACCAGCGCAGCTTGTCGAAGATGGCCTGTTCGCTGGCTGACAAATCCGTCTCCACGTAGCCCTTGGCCACGCTGGTGCTGCGCTTGCTGGTCTTGACGGGTTTCTGGTACTGGCGCAGCTGCACCTTCTGGCCGCCCTTGAGCACGGGGCGCGAGGCGTCCGTCAGTTTCAGCGAGCTGTATTGTTCATGGTCGACCGAGACCAGGCCCAGCGCGATGGCCTGGCGCAGGATCGATTTCCATTCCGCTTCGCCCAGGTCGGCGCCGATGCCGAACACGGACAAGGAATCGTGGTGCCAGGTCTTGATGCGCTCGGACTCCACGCCGCGCAGCACGTCGATCACGTGGCCGCCCGCAAAGCGCTGGTCGACCCGGTAAATCGCCGACAGCAGTTTTTGCACCGGCACCGTGCCATCGAAGGAGATGGGCGGCACCAGGCAGGTATCGCAATTACCGCAGGGCGTGGCGGGCTGGCCGAAATATTCGAGCAGCCGCATGCGGCGGCAGCTGAGGGTTTCGCACAGGCCCAGCATGGCGTCGAGTTTCACGCCCAGCACGCGCTTGAAGGTTTCGTCGGCTTCCGATTCATCGATCATGCGCCGCTGCAGCACCACGTCCTGCAAGCCATACGCCATCCAGGCATTGGCGGCCATGCCGTCGCGGCCTGCGCGCCCCGTTTCCTGGTAATAGCCCTCGATGCTTTTTGGCAGGTCCAGGTGGGCCACGAAGCGCACGTCGGGCTTGTCGATGCCCATGCCGAAGGCGATGGTGGCGACCATGACGATGTTTTCTTCGCGCAGGAAGCGGGCCTGGTTTGCGCTGCGCTTGGCGTACTCCATGCCGGCGTGATAGGGCAGGGCGCGGATGCCGTTTTCGTTCAGGAAGTCGGCCGTCTCTTCTACCTTTTTGCGCGACAAACAGTAGACGATGCCGCAGTCGCCCGCGTGTTCGGTGGTGATAAAGTCCAGCAGCTGTTTGCGGCCGTTGGCCTTTTCCACGATCTGGTAGCGGATATTCGGGCGGTCGAACGAAGAGACGAACTGGCGCGCGTCGTCCAGTTGCAAACGCAGGGCGATTTCGGCGCGCGTCTGGGGATCGGCGGTGGCTGTCAGGGCGATGCGCGGCACGTCCGGGAACTGCTCGTGCAGCACCGACAGCTTGATGTATTCCGGGCGGAAGTCATGGCCCCACTGGGCCACGCAATGCGCCTCGTCGATGGCGAACAGGGAAATTTTCGAGGCCTGGAACAGGTCCAGGCAGCGCTGCGTCATCAGTCGTTCGGGCGCCACGTACACCACGTCGATCTGGCCGGTGCGCACCAGGCGCTCGATGCGGCTGGCTTCTTCGTAGGTCTGGGTGGAATTCAAGAAGGCGGCGCGTACGCCAACCTCTGCCAAGGCGTCGACCTGGTCCTGCATCAGGGCGATCAGCGGCGAGACGACCACGCCGACGCCATCGCGCAGCAGCGCGGGGATCTGGTAGCACAGCGACTTGCCGCCGCCGGTGGGCATCAGTACCAGCGCGTCGCCGCCATGGCTGACATGGTCGACAATGTCGGCCTGCTGGCCACGGAAAGCAGGGTAGCCAAAAACGGTTTGCAGCAAATGCAGCGCGCGCTCGTTAAGATCTTGATTCATAGTGCCTTATTCTGCCCGCAAAAGCGGGCCGACATGGCCACGGCATATTGATCAAGGCCATGGCGATATCTGAACTATCCGAACTGAATGGGTATACATGACAGGAGGGGTCACCGCGCAACGTTTGCATGTGGCGCGGGGTCGAAGCTTACCACGAGAGCGCCTCGCGGTCGTGGTTCAGGCGCTGGCTGGCGCGGTTTTTTACCGTCGCCGCCAGGGAAAGGAGGAATCAGGCAGCCTGTTTGGACGCTGCCACCAGGCGCGCGCTGGCGGCGACCAGCAGCAGGGCGCAGCCCAGCATGGCAAATGAAATGTTCAGGCTGGTGGCGTGGGCCACGAAACCGATCACGGCCGGACCTGCCAGGATGCCTGCGTAGCCGATGGTGGTGATGGCGGCCACGGCCAGGCTGGCCGGCATGGCTTTCTGGCTGCCGGCCGCCGTAAACAGGATGGGCACGATATTGGCGGCGCCCAGGCCGATCAGCACGAAGCCGGCCAGGGCCAGGCTGGCAACTGGCGCCAGCACGGCCAGGAAGAAGCCGCTGGCCGCGCACAGTCCTCCGAAGGTGAGTACCCGCTTTCCGCCAAAGCGGCGCACTACCTTGTCGCCGGTAAAACGGCCCAGTGTCATGGCAATCGCGAAGGCAGCGTAGCCCAGGCCGCCTTGTGCTTCGGCTACGCCGCGCGTGGTGGTCAGGAACAGGGCGCTCCAGTCGAGGATGGCGCCTTCGGCCAGGAAGACGATAAAGCACATCAGGCCGATCAGGATCACGGCGCCATGCGGCATCACGAACAGCGGCGTTTTTTCGCCCGGGTTCGACACCGTCGGCAGCAGGTGGGCTTGCGCAGCGGCCAGCACGCCGCACAGCAGCACCATCATCACCACGCAGGACCAGGCCGGCGTCAGGCCCAGCCATAACAGCAGGGCCATGAAGCCGGCGCCGGCGAAACCGCCCACGCTGAACAAGGCATGGAAGCCCGACATCATCGAGCCGCCATTGGCCTTCTCGATGATCACGGCCTGGATATTGATGGCCACGTCGAACGTGCCCATGGCGGCGCCAAACAGCAGCAATACCAGGCCCAGTTCCAGCGGGCTGTTGGCCAACGCCAGGCCCGGCAGGATCGCGACGAACAGCAAGCCAGCGGCGAGAATCACTTTGCGGCAGCCAAAGCGTGCCGCCAGCACGCCCGTAAACGGCATCGCGCACAGCGAGCCGCCGCCCAGGCACAGCAATAAAAAGCCCAGGGTGGCTTCATCGAGGCCCAGGCGTGATTTGGCGTAGGGCACGAGTGGAGCCCAGGCGGCCATGCCGAAGCCGGCCGCAAAGAAAACCAGGCGCGTGGCGCGTTGTTGCAGGGTACCGGTGAGTTGCATGACGAGCTTTTCAGTGAGAGGGTTAGGGAGTATTGGCAGATTATTGATTGGCAGATTATTTGCGTGCGCGCAAAACATGCACGCCGAGCCGTTCAAACGCGTCCGCGTGCACTGCATCGGCGTCCGCTTCCAGCACCAGATGCTGCAGCAGGCCGGTGGCCAGCACGCCAAACGGCGCGGCCGTGCCCAGCTTGTCGCTGGTGGCGGCCACCACCACGGCCTTGCTGGCGCCGGCGATGCTGCGCTTGAACTCGGCTTCGTCGTAGTTGAACGCCGTCACGCCCGCATCCACGTCGGCGCCGCAGGCGCCGAGGAAACACAGGTCGGGCCGCATGCGTTCAACCGTGCGCAGCGCTTGCGGACCCAGGCTGGCGCCCGCGCGGCGGTCGACCCTGCCGCCTGCAATGATCAGTTCGATCTCAGTGCGCTCCATCAGGGCCATGGCAATTGACGGCGCATTGGTGATGATAGTGAGCGCTAACTGCGGCAAGGCGCTGGCAATTGCCAGATTGGTCGACCCCGCATCGATAAACAGCACCTGCCCCGCGCGCACCAGCGAGACGGCCGCCTGCGCCAGGCTGGCCTTGCGTTCGGGCGATTCATGCTTGCGCTGGCTCAAGGTGCCGCCATCGGGCGCCAGCGGCAGGGCGCCGCCATACACGCGCTGGCATAGTCCGGCAGCGGCCATTTCGCGCAGGTCGCGCCGTATCGTGTCTTCCGACACATCGAGCTGGCGCGCCAGATCGAGCGCCAGCACACGGCCATCGGCTTGCAGCTGTTGCTGGATCAGGGTCTGGCGTTGTTTGAGGAGCAGGGTAGAAGTCATGGCTAGTCAGAAACGTGCATTAATGAGGATAAATATACGCAAACGTGCATATTGAGTCAAGCGCGATGAGATCCGAATGTAACTATTTCCATACGAAGATAAATTACTGCTAGAGTTGTGAGATTGGAATTGCTATCGAGAGAGCATCATGTTTTTGAATATCGCTACCGCAAAAACCTTGTTGTTTCGCGCCGTCCGCCGAGGTGGATGGGGCATGCCCGGCTTGCTGGTGGTACTCAATACCATGCACTGGCAGCGCAATGGCACGCTTGGTCTGGGCGACGTGCGCGATTCCCTGATCGCACTGGCGGCTTATACCGCGGTGGGGCTGTTGATGGAATACCAGCGCATGCGCAAGGAAGCGTCCCCTGAAAAGTGGGACTGATCAGCCGCACCAGCGCATGTCTCTTGCCGGGCGCCTCGCCATATCATGGCAGCCATGGAAATATTATCGACATCGCCCAACCAGCGTTTTGCGTTGCAAGCGCGTGTCTGGGAAGCGGGCAATTCGCAGTGGGTGCTGAGCCCGCAGCTATGGGACGTGCAGCGCAATGCTGCCTTGTTTGCCTTCGACGAACAGCGCTGGTCGGTGGAGGCTGATCATTGGCTCTCCGACACCAGCGTACGTTTATCCCTGAGGAAGTATCCCGGCAATCATCGGCCGCAAAGCATCCAAGTCGAGATCGATTGTGCCAGCTTGCAAGCGACTGTGCTTCCTGCCATCAACACTACTGTAGCCAAACTTGAATTTGTACTGGAGAGTATGCTGCACAGCGTTTGAAGTCTCAGGCGGGCGCCGTCAGCCGCTCCAGTTCCCCCAGCCAGTGCACCGCATATTCGCGGCTGTCGCCGCACATTTCCGCGGATGGTTGCAAACCGCCACAAAATGCCGGCCGCGCCGCCTGGCCGAAGATCAGGCAGCGGTTGTCATCGGCCAGTTGCACGCAGCGCACGCCGGCCGGCTTGCCGTTCGGCATGCCGGGAATCGGGCTGGTGATGGACGGCGCGGTGCAGCAGGCGCCGCAGGACGGGCGGCACGCCAGGGGGGCGGATGACGGCATTCGGATGATCAGGAAAGCAGGTGTAGGGCCGACAGTATAGCAAGCCGTGCCGGCTGGCCGTCAGCGCGGTATTTTTCCTTGCGCGCGCGCGTGGCGCCGTTCGGTGAAGAATGCACACAGGTGCACGGTGCCCCACAGGCCCAGGCAGAAGGCCAGCAGCGCCAGGGCCAGCCGGCTGAACAGGCCCAGGCTGCCGGCTAACTGGTAGATGCCTGTGGCAAACACCAGCGCGGTGAAAGGCAGCATGTAGAGAGAACGCATGGGGCGGTGCAGGGCCGCCCAGGCATTCACGGCCACGAAGATGGCCGTGAGCAACAACCATGCAATGAGAAAAGTCATACTGGCGCTTGCAAGTGCTGGCCAGGCGCGCTTAGCGCACGATGCTGACGCGGGTGCCTGACACCGTGCTCTTGGCCGGGTTGCCATGCACGCTGATGCGGCCCGAGCCGGCGGCGCGCGCGTTGACTTCCTTCAGGCTGGTGGCGTCGATGTTGCCGGAACCATTGCTGGCCAGGTAGGCGGTGTCGCTGTTCAGGGTCGCCAGATTCAGATTGCCTGAACCGTTCAGGTTGGCGTCGAGGCGCTGCACGGCGCCGCTGGCGCTGATGCTGCCCGAACCGTTCACCGCTATATTGACGCGCTCGCCACGGACATTGCCCAGGTTGATGCGGCCGGAACCATTGACGACGGCGTCGCTATTGCCGCTGTTCAGGGCCGTTGCATTGATGGTGCCCGAGCCGTAATTGGCGATATCGAGGTGCGTGACATTGCCTGACAATTCGCTTTTCAGTGAACCGCGTTGTACCAGGCTCAGGTCCTGGCCATTCAAGCCGGTGGCGACCAGGCGGCCAGGGCCGGAAACGCTGATCTTGTTCAGTTGTGGCGTGGTGTAAACGATGGTGATGCCATTGTTGCTGCGCAAATTCTTATCGCTCCAGATGCGCAGGGTATCGCCATTGATATCGCTATGGATCAGCGGCTGCAGATTACTGTCCGCCTCGATCGCCAGCGATGACGCCGGACCCACGCGCACTTCGATCCTGAGGTCGGCGCGGCTCATCATGTCGATGTCGAGCCCGTTGACACTGCTGACGGGACGTTCGTCGCGGATGGTTTGCTGGTTGCCTGCCGTGCTGCTGCCTGCATCGCTGGTATAGCGGATGTCGCCATCGTTGGGGGTGATGATGATGCAGCCGCTCAGGGCGACGGCGGCGCAGCACAGGGCCAGCAAAGTACGCATGGTAAATCCTTTATTTATGATTGTTATTGCTCTTCAATGTCAAAAAGCCGGCTGCCGCGCTGCGGCTGCCGAGCTGTCGATGAGAATGTAGCAAAGCTGATATGCCTGCTGGGCAGAAATGCGATGAACTGCGAAAAACGGGGGCTGAAGTGCAGATCCGCCCGTTTTTCGCGATGCTTTCACTTTACCAATATCCCAGCACTTTCCACCAGCCCGTGCCGACCACGGCAAAGATCAGCAGTTCGACCAGGCACATCACGAAGCCCACGCGCCACCAGGCGCCCATGGTCACGAAACCGCTGCCAAAGATGATGGGCGAGGTGCCCGTGGCGTAATGGGTCAGGGTCATCATGATGGCCGAGCCGGCCGTCATCATCAGCATGAAGGGCACCATGTATTCAGGCGGGATCAACTGCGCGCCCACCGTCAGGAAGGCCAGCAGCATGGCGCTGATATGGGCGGTGGTGCTGGCAAAGAAATAGTGGGAAAACACGAACACCAGCACCAGTACCGCGGCAATCGGCAGCCAGTCCATGCCGCTGGACACGATCGCGCCCTTCATGCCGGCCGAAAACCAGGCGATCACGCCCGTCTTGTTCAATTGCTCGGCCATCATCACCAGCGCGCCAAACCACACCAGGGTGTCCCAGGCGCTTTTTTCCGACAGCACGTCGTCCCAGTCGATGGTGCCCGTGATGATCAGCACGAACAGGCCCACGAAAGCGACCACTGTCGGGTCGAGCGAGAAGGCGTGGCCGAACAGCATGGCTGGCACGTTGGCCCACAGCACCAGTAGCAGGCCGAAAGTGCCCAGCATGACTTTTTCCGAGGGCGACAGCGGCCCCATCTGTGCCAATTCCTTTTTCGCGTAATCGACGGCGTTGGGCGTGGCCTTCAGTTCCGGCGGCGACAGCCAATAGATGATTAACGGCATCACCAGCAGGCACACCAGGCCCGGCAGCAGCATACACAGGGCCCAGGTGGTCCAGCTCAGATGGAAACTCTGGTTGCTGACCTTGGCGACATAGTCCACTACCAGCGGATTGGGCGCGGTGGCTGTCAGGAACATGGCCGAGGTAATGGGGTTGGCGTGGTAGTTGACCAGCGCCAGGTAGGTGCCGACCTTGCCCTGCGTGCCCTTGGCCGGGTCTGAATCGAAGGCGTTGGCGATCGATTTCATGATCGGGTGCACGATGCCGCCGCCGCGCGCGGTGTTGCTAGGAGTAAACGGCGCCAGCACCAGCTCGCAAATGCTCAGGCCATAACCGATGCCGATGGTGCGCTTGCCGAGCAGCGCAATGAACATCAGGCCGATGCGGCTGCCCAGCCCCGTTTTTTTCAAGCCCCGCGAAATCAGGATGGCCACCACGATCAGCCAGATCAGGGGATTGGAAAAACTGCTCAGGGCATCCGTGATGGCGCCCTTCGATGACGTTGAAGTCACTTGCGACAGCGACACGATCACGATGGCCATCATCGCCATCACGCCGATCGGCATCACTTTCAGAATAATCGCCACGATAGTGGTGAGAAATATCGCCACCAGCGACCAGGCCTTGGGCGTGAGTCCATCCGGGGTGGGCAGCAGCAACAGGGTTATCAGCACCACCGTGGAAATCACGGCCGGCACCAGCCGGAACGGCACGGCTTCCTTGAAATGCCGCAACATTTCGCTGATCGTCTTGTACATCATTCATCCTTTCAAATGGCAGCCGCGATGGCTGCTGGTCCCCGAAAGCATTCTTTCGGGCAACATCATAAAGGATGATAATGCAAACTTGATAATGACAGGGGCACGATAGGAAAGGTCTTGAAAAGGACTTTACCCAGGTCAATTTCTTTCAAAGCAGTTACAGATAATCGGTCGTCAAGCTCACCGCTTCCCACCGATCGAGTTCGGCAGCCAGCGCACTGATACGCGCGCGCACCAGTTGCAGGGCGTCGCTGCCGAGCAGCAGATGGCGCGGCGCCAGTTCTTCTTCCACGATCTGCAGCAAGACTTGCGCCGCCCTGGCAGGGGAGCCGGCCTGCACGCCGCTCTTGGCCTTGCGCGCGTCGCGGATGGGATCGAACAAGGCGTCATAGTCGGCGATGTGGCGATGGGCCCGCACCATCGAGCGCCCGGCCCAGTCGGTCCGGAAGGAGCCGGGCGCCATGGCGATCACCCGCACGCCGAACGGCGCCACTTCCTGCGCCAGCGATGCGCTGATGCCTTCCAGCGCAAACTTGCTGCCGCTGTAATAGGCAATGCCCGGTAGCGCTGCAATGCCTGCCATCGACGTGACGTTGACGAGGCAGCCGCTGCGGCGCTCGCGCATTGGCGGCAGCACCGCCTTGATCATCGCCACCGCACCGAATACGTTGACCTCGAATTGACGCTGCAAATCTTCCAGCGGCGACTCCTCAAGCGTGCCTTCATGGCCATAGCCGGCATTGTTGACCAGCACATCGATCGGGCCGACAGCCTGCACCGCTTGCGCCACGGCCGGTTCGATGGCCGCAAAGTCGCTGACGTCGAGCACGATGGCATGCGCGCGTCTCTCTGCCAGCTGCTCGAAGCCGGCCCGATCGGCCTCCTTGCGCACGGTGCCGATCACGGTATGGCCAGCGGCCAGCGCAGCCTGGGCAAACGCCAGGCCCAGGCCGGAACTGACGCCGGTGATCAGCCAGGTACGGCGCGCATGATGGTGACTCTTGTTTTCCATGGCAGTCATTCTTTCGTTTATGGGGTGGCGCGCAACGCCAGCTTGTCCAGCAACAGATAATTCAGGCCGGCGCCGGCCAGCAGCAGTGCGCTGGTCAGGAAAAACACCGAACGCATGCCTGCCATGCCGCCCAGGGCGCCTCCGAGCAGGGGCCCGAGCACCTGGCCCGCGTATTGCGACGATTGCGAATATCCGAGTACCTTGCCGAGCGCTTTTTCCGGCACCGACTGGCGGATGACCTTGGCGATCGACGGCAGCAAGCCGGCCAGCGCCATGCCCATCAGGAAACGCAGGCCCACCAGTTGCCACCATTGCGTCACGAATGCTTGCGGTATCAGCAGGACGCCCGCTGCCAGCAGGCAATAAACAATCACCTTGCCGCCGCCGATACGGTCGGCCAGGCGGCCCAGGCGCGCCGCCATCAGCAGGCTGCCGAAGGCCGAGGCGGCCATCACCACGCCGGCGCACAGCACTACCTGGGTGCGGTCGACGCCGATTTCGCGTAAATACACGGTAATGATCGGTTCGATCGACATATTTGAAAACAGCACCAGCATGGCGGTGCCAAACATCGGCGCAGCCGCCAGCCATAGCGCGCCGCCCAGCTTGACCGGTTCGGCCCGCGCTGCGGTCGATGGCGCGGGCTGGAAGTCTTCGCGGACAAACAGCATCGTCACCACTGCCGCCACGGCGATCACGCCGCCGCCGAGGAAAAAAGTCTGGCGTATGCCGATCAGCCCCGGCAGCAAGCCGCCGATCAGCGGGCCAATCAAGCCGCCGGACAGCGCGCCCGTCGACAGGATGCCCAGCGCCCAGCCGGCCTGCTCGCGCGGCGTTTGCGTGGCCACCAGCACCGTGGCGGAAGACGCGTAGCCGCCGATCAAGCCTGCCGCCAGGCGCAGCAGCACCAGTTGCCAGACATTGTGCGCCAGGCCGATCAAGGGCATCAGCAAGGCCATGCCGACGGCTGCGCGGATCAGCATGGGCCGGCGGCCGTAGCGGTCGCTCAGATAGCCCCACAGCGGCGCCGTGAGGCCGGTGCCGAGGAAGGTGGCGCCAAAGGCGATGCCCGACCATTCGACGATGGCGGCATTGCCATGCACGCCCAGCTGTTCCACATAAATCGGCAGGAAGGGCAGCAGCAACGTCAGGCTGACCAGGGTAGTAAAGGAACCAAACACGCAGATCGCCAGGTTGCGCCGCCAATAGCGGGCATTGCGTTGTGCGTAACTGTCGCTGTCCGTTTTTGCCAGGGTACTGCTGGCGCTGCTGCTCATGATCGGCTCCGTCTATGGTCCGGGTTAGCGCTGCATTACCATTTGCCGTTATGGGCGCCGCCGTCCACGCGCAGCACTTCGCCCGTGACTTGCTTCGCTTCGGTCAGGTAGAGCACTGCGTCGGCAATCTCGGCCACGCTGGAAATCGTGCCCAGCGGGTGCAGCGATTTCAGGAAGTCGTGCGGTATGCCTTTCAAGAGCGGCGTGTCGACCGAGCCTGGCGCGACCACGTTGACGCGGATGCCATCCTTGGCGAATTCCGACGCCAGGCTGCGGCTGACGGCGTCCATGCCGCCCTTGGTCATCATCGGCACGGCGGCGGTCAGCGCAGTGTTCGGCGCATCGACCAGGGTGCTGCTGATGCCGACGATGCTGCCGCCACGCTGCTGCACCTGCATTTGCCTGATCACCAGCTGGCTGACGTACAGATAGCCTTCCAGGTTGGTGCGTACCAGCGCGTTGAAATCGTCCTGCGTGTAGTCAAGGAAAGGCTTGGCGATAAAAATGCCGGCGTTGTTGACCAGGCCGTCAATGCCGCCGAATTTCTGCACGGCGGTGTCGACAACCTTGGCTGCGGTGGCGGCGTCGGCAATGTCGCCATCGACCAGCGCCAGCCTGTCCGATGGGACGAACGCGCCGCCCTGGCTGATGCTGCGCGAGGTGGCCACCACGTTGTAGCCGCGGTTCAGGAATGCTTCGACGACGCCTGCGCCGATGCCTTGCGAGGCACCGGTGACGATGATGGTTTTTTGCTGCTGGGACATAATGAACTCCAGGTAAGTGATCGCTGAGGTCCGATCCATATTGATCGGACAGGCTCACTGTACGCCGGAGGGGCGGCGGAATAAATACAGACGGGGGATCATCAGTAGTTACATCGTGTTATCAATGCGGCTGAATCACGACCGCAACTCACGTATGCCCTTGCCTATCCTGCGTCGCAGCAAGGTGCGCAAGGTCACGCCGTCGGCATAGCCGACTTGCTCGGCGATGCGGTCGACGGTCAGCTTGCTCGTCTTGAGCAAATGCACGGCACGTTCCACCCGCAGGTCCTGGATGTACTCGACGGGGGTCTTGCCGAACACGGCATTGAGGCGCCGCGTCAGGGTGCGCTTGCTGGTCGCCAGGGCATCGGCGACCGTATCGAGCGAGATCGCCGTGCCCAGGTGTTCGCGCACCCAGCGGTCGAAACGCTCGACCAGCGGGTCCGCATGGGCGATATGGTCCGAGATCGCATACACGGATTGCGACAGCCGCGTATCGTAGACCAGGTACTTGGCCACCAGCGTCGCCAGCTCGGGATTGCTGCTGCGTATCAGGGACAAAGCCAGGTCAAGGTGGCTGAGCGCAGCGCCTGCCGTCAGCGCGTTGCCGCTGGGTACGACAATCCGATGGGCATCGAGGTGGACGCGTGGGTAGCGCTGCCGGAATAAGGCCGACAACCACCAGGTGGTGGTGGCGGCGTGGCCGTCGAGCAAGCCGCTTTCCGCCAGCACGAAGGTGCCGGTGCAGGCCGCCGCAACCCTGGCGCCGCCACGGTGCCAGCGGCGCAAGGCCGCCATGGCATCGATGACATCGTCACGGCCGAGTACCGGCACCAGCGCCTCGGCATTCATGTGGTTGAGCGCCGGCAAGATGATCCAGTCCGGCGCAGCGGCATCGCCGATGGCGCGGACGGGCACCTGCATCCCTAGCGCCGTGCGCACTTCCGGCCGCACGCCCACCACGCTGATGTCGAACGGCTCGGCCGCGATACCCGTTGCCTGCGCCAGGGCGTTGGCCATGCTCAAGCTGTCGAACATGGTGGCCAGGCCCGTGTCGAACACGCCCTCGAGTGCAAGAATAAAAATCCGCATGGCAGGATCGATACCGTAATTGTCGATCGGGACAATATACGCCCGCATGCCGAATTCGTATAGTCCTCCGTGCCGCATGAATGGTTCATGCAGACACTGATCGCAGTTCAATCGTATTTATCCAGAGGGAGTAACCCGTGTCGTTTCATTACAAACTAGGCGTCTTGTGCGCCGCCATGGCCTTGTCGAGCGTGTCGTTTGCGCAAACGCATGACGTCAAGCCGGAACGCATCCGTGGCGATATCGTGTCCTTCAAAGGCGACCTGCTGACCGTCCACCGCAAGAGCGGCGACACCGTCGCTATCCATGTCCAGCCGAATATCGGCGTGTCGGCCTTCAAGCCGGCCAGGCTGGCCGACGCCAGGGTCGGCTCTTACGTGGGCACGCCGGCGCTCACCGGCAGCGATGGCAAATTGACGGCGACGTCGCTGATCGTCTTCCCTGAAGCGGCGCGCGGCACTGCCGAAGGGCATTTTGCCTATGACTTCGGTCCCAATAGCACCATGACCAACGCCAATGTCGTCTCCATGGTGACCGGCGCCACTGGCCAGGAATTGCACCTGTCCTACAAGGGCGGCAGCAGCACCGTGACCGTGCCGAAAAACGTGCCCGTGGTGACGCCGGTTCCGGCCAGCAAAACGGACCTGATGGCCGGCAAAAAAATGTTTGCCGTGGTCACGGCAGGCGCGAAAGGCGTGTATGAAGCGCAAGTGTTGTTCGTCGAAAAAGACGGCATGGCGCCGCAGTTCTGATTGTCATTGCGAGGCCGCCGTGCGCCATGCCACTCTTCAACCCGTCTGGGTCCGTATCACGCACTGGATCAACGCCGGCGCTGTCGCATTGATGGCCGGCAGTGGCTGGCAAATCT
This sequence comes from Janthinobacterium sp. Mn2066, assembly GCF_049319705.1. Taxonomy (NCBI): domain Bacteria; kingdom Pseudomonadati; phylum Pseudomonadota; class Betaproteobacteria; order Burkholderiales; family Oxalobacteraceae; genus Janthinobacterium; species Janthinobacterium sp. Mn2066. The sequence goes on from NZ_JBMOUF010000003.1 coordinate 222,716, forward strand.
ATGCTGCCTCGCCGATTTTTCCAGTGATCCATTTTCCTCCAGGCATGACTCTGGGCGGCTGGCTGGGCGGCGCCTTGCAATGGCACTTTGCGGTCATGTGGATATTGACCGCCAATTTGCTTGTCTACCTGGGATGGAATATCGCTAGCGGACGGCTGCGGCGAAAACTGTTGCCGCTCAGCCTGCAGTCACTGGCAAGCGATGCCGTCGCCGCGCTACGTGGCAGGCTGGGCCATGCAGATCCCGGCCGCTACAACTGCTTGCAGAAACTTGCCTATTGGATTGTCATTATCGACCTGGCGCTGCTTGTCGTGTCGGGCCTGGTGCTATGGAAATCCGTGCAATTGCCGCTGCTGCGCACATTGATGGGCGGCTATGACAACGCGCGCGTGGTGCATTTCCTGGCAATGGGGCTCTTGCTGGGGTTCTTTGTCGTGCATGTGATCATGGTCGCCCTGGTGCCGCGCTCGCTGTTATTGATGTTGCGAGGACGCTAGCCATGATGCTGCATAAAAAGAGACTGCCGATGTCTTCCCACGCTGACGCCATCCTCAGCGATGCGCGCAAGGAACTGGGCAATCCCGCGCGCCGGCTGCTGGGCAAGCAGGTGCTGACCCTGGGCGGCTTGTCCTTGCTGTCCGGCTGCGATTTGTCCACGGACAGCTCCATCAACATGATGCTGCGCACAATGTCGGGTTTTAACGACCAGGCGCAAGCCCTGCTGTTCAATCCGCGGCAGATGGCGCCCACGTATCCCGAATCGATGATCACGCGCCCGTTTCCCTTCAACGCGTTTTATGGCATCGATGAGGTTCCCGAGGTCGACCCCGCCAGCTATCGGCTGCAGGTCAGTGGGCTGGCCAAGGGCAAGCGCGCCTGGACCCTGGCGGAACTGGGCGCGCTGCCACAGGCGAGCCAGATCACGCGCCATATTTGCATCGAAGGCTGGAGCGCCATCGGCCACTGGGGCGGCGTGCGCTTCGCCGACTTCCTGCAGCAGGCAGGCGCCGACCTCACCGCGAAGTACGTCTCGCTGCATTGCGCCGACAATTACTGGACCAGCATCGACATGCCCACCGCACTGCATGCGCAAACCTTGCTGACGTTGACCTATGACGGCCAGCTGCTGCCACCGCAATACGGCTTCCCGCTGAAGCTGCGCATTCCGACCAAGCTCGGCTACAAGAACCCCAAGCATATCGTGGCGATCAGCGTGACCAATGACTATCCGGGTGGTTACTGGGAAAACCAGGGGTATAACTGGTTTGGGGGATCGTGAAGCGAGCATGGCGGCAAATGTTGCCAATGTTGTAGATTGGCAATTCATTTACGTTTCGATTGGCGGCTAAGGGGCCACTGGCGCTTGACCTGCCTGGTATACAGGGCTAACATTAATGACTCGAAAGTAAGTTACCCGGATCAGACATGCACGCCCAGATTGATACCAAGCCCCGCTGGGAGCGGCGCAAGGATGCCCGCCCACAGGAATTGCTCGCCGCCGCCCTCGATTTGTTCGTCGAACGGGGCTTTGCGTCGACGCGTCTGGAGGATGTGGCGAAGCGGGCCGGTGTGTCGAAGGGGACCTTGTATCTGTATTTCGAAAACAAGCAGGAGCTGTTCAAGGCCGTGGTGCGCGACAATATCGTGCATGCGATCGGCGAAGTGGAAGACAGCCTGGCCACTTCCGAAAGCAGCAGCGCGGACTTGTTGCGCAGCATTTTGATGCAGTGGTGGGAACAGTTTGGCGCCACGCGCCTGGCCGGCTTGACCAAGCTGATGATGGCCGAAGCCAACAATTTCCCGGAACTGGCACAGTTTTACAACGAAGAAGTGGTGACGCGCGGCAACGGTTTACTGACCAGCGTGATCACGCGCGGCATCGCGCGCGGCGAGTTCCGCCAGGTCGACCCGGTGATCGTCAGCGCCATCATCAGTGCGCCGGTGACCATGCTGATGATGTGGACGCATTCCTTCCTGCCGTGCGACCCCAAGGATATCGATCCTGTGGACTATATGCATACCTTTATTGATATCAGTTTGCGCGGTTTGTACCTGCAGCCGCCCGCAAAAAACTGAGGCCGGCAGAGGAACGCTACCGTTCAGTTGCCCATTTTCCAAGGTTCACCCCCTCAAATCTGCAGATCGTCGCAAATTTCCTCCATCCCCCATCTTTATCGTTACCATGTGCTTTCAGCCAGTTCAACGATAAAATGGCGGATTATTACTTCACTTACCGAGTCTAAAGATGAATATCGAACAAGCCCGCTTCAATATGATCGAACAGCAAATCCGTCCATGGGACGTACTGGACCTCGACGTACTGGAGCTGTTGAATGTGGTCAAGCGTGAAGATTTCGTGCCGGCAGCCTATAAGAACCTGGCGTTCATCGATACCGAAATTCCTCTGAGCGGCGGTGAAAGCATGTTCACGCCTAAGCTGGAAGCCCGTATTTTGCAAGAAGTTGCTGTCAAGAAGCACGAGAACGTGCTGGAAATCGGCACCGGCAGCGGCTACATGGCTGCGTTGCTGGCGCACAAGGCGCGTCATGTGACGACGGTGGAAATCGTGCCGCAACTGAAAACGCTGGCCGAGCAAACCCTGGCCGCCAACGGCGTGACGAACGTGACCGTCGAGCTGGGCGATGGCGCCCAGGGCTGGAGCAAGGCTGCACCTTACGATGTGATCGTGGTGTCCGGCGCGCTGGCAGTCTTGCCTGAGGCGATCTTGCAACAGGTGAAAGTGGGCGGCCGCATCCTGGCCATCATCGGTGAAGCACCGATCATGTCGGCGCACCTGATCACCCGCAGCTCGGACAAGGCTTACGATACGCGCAAGGTATTTGAAACCAATGTTGCGCCGCTGCAGGCAGTGGCGCCGTCGCACTTCCAGTTCTGAGACGGCGATGGAGCATTTGAGTGCACCACAGCTGGCCGCCTGGCTGGCTGATCCCGCCCGCCCGCGTCCCTTGCTGCTCGATGTGCGCGAACCATGGGAATTCGAGATTTGCCAGCTCGACGGCGCTACCTTGATGCCGATGCAGTCGATTCCTGGGCGCATCGATGATCTCGATGAAGATGCCGAGATCGTTTGCATCTGCCATCACGGCGCCCGCAGTCTGAATGTCGCTGCCTTCCTGGAGCACCATGGTTTTGGCAAGATCAGTAATTTGACGGGCGGCATGCATGCCTGGGCTGTGCAAGTCGACAGCGCCATGTCCAAATACTAAGTACGCGTAGTAAAGATGTGATCCCAGGCGCGCACTGCGTGCACGCCTGTGGATGATTGCAGCCCGCATTTATCCAGAATCAGACGGGCGCAAGGCAGTACCAAATTTTTGATTTGATCAACTTTTGACGACTCCAACGGAGAAATGCAATGCGGAAACCCCTTATCGCCGTGCTGATGACCAGCGCTTTTTTCTCGAGCTATGCGCACGCGGCCGATCTCATCCAGGTATACCAACAGGCCTTGGCCAATGACGCGCAGTACGCCAGCGCGCGCGCTGCCCTGTCGGCCGGCATGGAAAGGGTTCCGCAAGGCATGGCAGGTTTGCTGCCGCAAATTTCCGCTTCGGGCAGCAATACGCGCGGCAATATTGAGCAGATCGGTCCGAACCAGATCACCATGCCGACCGTGAATGTCCACACGAATACGTATAACCTGACCCTGGCGCAACCGCTGTTCCGCTGGGACCGTTGGGAAACCTATCAGCAAAGCAAGCTGGCGCAGGCGATTGCCGAAGCGCAATTCGCGCAAGTGCAACAAGATTTGATCACCCGCGTGGCGCAAGCGTATTTCGACGTGCTGAGCGCGCAAGATAATCTGGGCGCGACCCAGGCGCAAAAAGTCGCGACGACAGAACAGCTGGCATCGGCCAAGCGCAATTTTGAAGTCGGCACGCAAACCATTACCGACACGCACGAAGCGCAAGCGGCGTACGACCTGGTGGTAGCGCAAGAGTTTGCCGCCATCAATGACCTGGCCAACAAGCGCAGCGCCCTGCAAACCATTATCGGCACAACGGCGCCGGCGCTGGCGCCAATGCGCACCGGCGTGCTGCTCAATGCGCCCGAGCCTGCCGCCGTCGAGCCGTGGGTATCGTCGGCCGAAGAGCAGAACTATGGTGTCGTCACGGCCCAGTTCAACGTGGAGTCGGCCAAGCGTGATATCGGTCGCAACCGTGCCGGCCATTACCCGACCTTGGACCTGATCGCCAACACAGGCCACACCTACACCACGGCGGGGGCGGGCGGCAGCAACAACAACGCCATCGGCGTGCAGTGGAGCATCCCGATCTTCAGCGGTTTTGCCGTCACCAGCAAGGTGCGCGAATCGATCGCGCTGGAAGACAAGGCCCGCAACGACCTGGAAACGGCGCGCCGCACGGCTGCGCAAAATGCGCGCCAGGCTTACCTGGGCGTCAACAGTGGCCTGGCGCAAGTGAAGGCGCTGGAAGCGGCGGAAGTGTCGAGCAAATCGGCGCTGGAATCGAACCAGCTGGGTTATCAAGTGGGCGTGCGTATCAATATCGACGTCTTGAATGCGCAGAAACAATTGTTCTCGACGCAAAAAGACCTGTCGAAAGCCCGCTACGACACCATCATGAATGGCTTGCGCCTGAAGTCGGCGGCTGGCACCCTGAAGGAAACGGACCTGATGCCCGTGAACGCGCTGCTCGACAGATAATCCAGTTCATTCGGCAGGCATAAAAAAACCAGCACCGGTAACGGGGCTGGTTTTTTTTCGTACGCCGTAATGAGATCAGAGTCCGCGATTAGAGTCCTGCACCCTGGCCGTCGAACTTGCGCTCGATCAATTCGATCTTGTAGCCATCGGGATCGGTGATGAAGGCGATCACGGTATTGCCGCCTTTTACGGGGCCCGGTTCGCGCGTGACATTGCCGCCATTGGCGCGCGCCGCGTCGCAGGCGGCAACGATATCTTCGGCCGAGATGGCAATATGGCCGTAGGCCGTGCCCAGGTCGTAGCTGCTGGTGCCGTAGTTATAGGTCAGTTCCAGTTCCGCGTGGTCTGGATTCGCGCCATAGCCGACGAAGGCCAGCGTGTACTGGTATTCCGGATTGTCGCTGGTGCGCAGCAGCTTCATGCCCAGCACCTTGGTGTAGAAATCGATAGAGCGTTGCAGGTCGCCGACCCGCAACATGGTGTGCAAAATACGCATCGTAAATCCTTGATGGTGATAGGGGAATGGCAGGATTTTATGCGTTTTGCGACGATTCTGCTGAGGCCGGCATAGAATTTATTCCAGATGGGCGTCCAAAGTCACTTGCGTGGCCAGCAATTTGGACACCGGACAGCCCAGCTTGGCCCGCAGCGCTGCGTCCTGGAAAACCGCATCCGTCGCCCCCGGTATGCTGGCCGTCAAGGTCAGGTGCACCGCCGTGATCGCATAACTGTCATCGATTTTTTCCAGCGTCACATCGGCCGTGGTTTTCAGGGCTGAAGCGCGCAAGCCCGCTTCGCCCAGCTGGCCCGACAAGGCCATGGTGAAACAGGCGGCATGGGCAGCACCGATCAATTCTTCGGGGTTGCTGCCGGGCTTGTCTTCAAAACGCGTGTTGAAGCCGTAAGGAATATTGTCGAGTGCGCCGCTTTGGGTGGAAATAAACCCCTTGCCGTCTTTAAGGCCGCCACTCCAGACGGCCGATCCTGTTTTTTTCATGATGTCCTCCTTGCGTGGTATGAACGTTCATCATGCGCGCCACACCCTTGCGCTTCCGTTCGTTGCGTCACACTGTTTTTACTTTGCCGGCGCCACGCGCCAAATCACGTTGCCCACGTCGTCGGCCACCAGCAGCGCGCCCGCCTTGTCGACGGCGACGCCGACGGGCCGGCCTTGCGCATGGCCATCGGCGTCCAGAAAGCCGCTGACGAAATCCTGTGGCGGTCCCGACGGCACGCCCTGGGCAAACGGCACGAAGATGACTTTATAGCCGCTGAACGGCTTGCGGTTCCAGGAGCCGTGCTGGCCGATAAAGGCGCCGCCCTGATAGCGCTCAGGGAACAGCTTGCTGTCATAAAAGGCCAGGCCCAGCGACGCCGTGTGCGCCCCCAGCGCGTAGTCGGGCGCGATCGCCTTGGCCACCATATCGGGCTGTGGCGGCTTGACGCGCGTGTCGACATGCTGGCCGTAATAGCTGTAGGGCCAGCCATAAAACGCGCCATCCTTGACCGACGTCATGTAGTCCGGCACCAGCTCGTTACCCAGTTCATCGCGTTCATTGACGGCCGTCCACAGCACCTTGCTCGACGGTTGCCAATCCATGCCGTTCGGATTGCGCAAGCCGCTGGCATACAGGCGCGCCTTGCCGGTGGCGCGCTCGAATTGCCAGATGGCGGCGCGGCCCTGTTCCGCCGCGATGCCATTCTCGCCTACATTGCTGTTCGACCCCACCGAGACATACAGGAACTTGCCGTCAGGACTGGCCACCACGTTCTTGGTCCAGTGATGGTTGATGGGGCCGCCAGGCAAGTCCATCACTTTCGTGCCCTGCGCCGTGATGCTGGTCTGCCCGGCCTGGTAGGGGAAGCGCACCAGCGCATCGGCATTGGCAATGTATAAATCGTTGCCCACCAGCGCCATGCCGAACGGCGACTGCAAGTTTTGCAGGAAGACCGTGCGCGATTGCGCCACGCCATGTGCATCGAGGCCGCGCAGCAGGGTGATGCGGTTGGCGCTGGTGGTGCCGGCGCCCGCCTTTTTCATCTGCATCTGCATGATGGCGCCCTTGATGCCCTTGTTATCGTCGGGCTTGGGCGGCGCATTGGTTTCCGCCACCAGCACGTCGCCATTCGGCAAGACATACAGCCAGCGTGGATGGTCGAGGCCGCTCGCATAGGCGCTGATGGCAAAGCCGGCCGCCACCGTGGGGTGCGCCTTGCCTTGCCAGCGCTGCACGGGCGCCACGTTTACGGTGGGAATCAGTTGTTTCTCGGGCGCCGGCAAGACGGGGTTGGGACCAAAGCCGGGCGGCATGGTTTGGCCATGGGCCAGGCTGGCGCTGGCCAGCGCCGTCAATGTCAGGACGTAAGCAAGCTGTCGCATGGTGGCTCCCTGGTGTTCAGTCTGGTTTGGTATCGGTATCGGACCCGGCTTCGGGCCTGGCTTGCCGTGGCGGCGCCGGCTTGACTTTTTCTACCCCAGGCTGGGCACGGCGGTCGGTATCGACCAGGCCCTGTTCCAGGTCGCTGGCAGCCTGTTTCATCACGCCGCGCTGTTTCGGGTGCTGCGCATCGGGCGATTCGTCGCGCTCATGCGGCAAGCGGCGCGCGCCATCATTCTTGACCTTTTCATCGGTATTGATCTTGCGGTCGGCATGTTCGGCAACCATATGGCCTCCTGTAGTGTGGGGGGCGCACGAAGCACATCGCGCCATTGCCAGCCAGTCTACAAGCACAAACGAGGGCCGACGGCGCGTTGACGCACACATGGCGGCTTCTTTTGTGCTATTCCTGTCCTGCCATCCCGATTACACTGCATGCAAGACTTACCGAACGCCTCTTGCGGGCATGCCGCCATCGCACTATACTGTTCATATATACAGTATTTTGACAGCAGTTTTTGATTGCTGGCGGGTGCAAGCCTGGGGCGTATTGCCACCGAATTCATTTGCCGAGACTTTTATGCCCGTCGATAAACACGCTGACTTGCCCAAGGACCTGCCTGCCGCAGAGTCCAACGCAGTGCCGAACTTTAACCAGGGCGCCAAGACCATTGCCCTGGTCGTGCGCCAGAATACCGACGGCATCGTCGACTCCGTGCGCAGCATCGTCGACTTTCTGCAGGGGCTGGGCCACCGCGTCGTGTTTGAAGCGGAGACGGCCGCGCACCTGGTGTTCACGGGCGTATGCGCGATGACGGCGGCCGAGATCGGCGCCGCCGCCGATTGCGCCATCGTCATGGGCGGCGATGGCACCATGCTGGGCATTGCGCGCCAGCTGGCGCCATTCGACGTACCCTTGATCGGCATCAATCAGGGCCGCCTGGGTTTCATGACCGATATTCCACTCGACCGCATGCTGCCGGTGCTGGCGGAAATCCTCAGCGGCCGTTTCAAGGCCGAGCGCCGCACCTTGTTAGAAGGCAGCGTGCTGCGCGATGGGCAAGCCATCCACGTGGGCCTGGCCGTCAATGATGTGGTCGTTTCGCGCGGCACGGGCGCCGGCATGGCGGAATTGCGGGTCGAAGTCGATGGGCACTTCATGTACAACCAGCGCTCGGACGGCTTGATCATCGCCACGCCGACCGGTTCGACCGCCTATGCGCTGTCGGCCGGCGGCCCGCTGCTGCACCCGACCCTGGGCGGCATCGTGCTGGTGCCGATCGCGCCGCATGCCTTGTCGAACCGGCCCATCGTGCTGCCCGATTCCAGCCAGATCGTGGTCGAGATCGTGCGCGGACGCGATATCAGCGTCAATTTCGACATGCAGACTTTCGCCAGCCTGAGCCAGCAAGACCGCATCCTGATACGCCGTTCGCCGCACGCGATTACCTTCCTGCATCCCGAAGGGTGGAGTTATTACCACACCCTGCGTGAAAAACTGCACTGGAACGAGTACCCGTCGGGCGAGGGCAAGCTTAGCTAGTTTTTCCACGCCAACCTGCGGTCCGCCGCTTAATTACTGAAGCCTATGCTCCATACACTGTCCATCCGCGATTTTGTCATTGTCGATACCATAGAACTGGAATTCTCCGCAGGCTTCAGCGTGCTGACGGGCGAAACGGGCGCCGGTAAATCCATCCTGATCGATGCGCTGACCCTGGCGCTGGGCGGCCGGGGCGACGCCAGCGTGGTGCGCGAAGGGGCGGCCAAGGCCGATATCACGGCCGATTTTTCCGTCAGCGAAGTGGCGCAAGCCTGGCTGGTGGCCAATGAGTTTGCCAACGACCATGGCGGCGCCTTGCTGCGCCGCGTGATCGACAATGCGGGCCGCTCGAAAGCCTATATCAACGGCATCGCCGCCACGGCAGCGCAATTGCGCGAACTGGGCGACATGCTGGTCGACATCCACGGTCAGCATGCGCACCAGTCCTTGCTGAAAAGCGAAGCCCAGCGGGCCTTGCTCGATGGCCAGGCCACGGCGCGCGAAGCGGGCGCGGAACACGATGCGCGCCAGGTGGCGGCGCTGCACAAGCGCTGGCGCGCGCTGGTGCGCCAGCGTGAAGAGTTCGAAACCAATGCGGCTAACGTGTTGTACGAGCGCGAGCGCCTGGAATGGCAAGTGGGCGAGCTGGAAAAACTGGCGGCCAAGCCCGGCGAATGGACCGAGATCACCAATGAACACAGCCGGCTGTCGCATGCGGCCAGCTTGCTGGAAGGCGCGCAGGAAGCCTTGTCCGTTATTTCCGAATCGGAAGACCATCCGATCGTCTCGCAACTGTCGTCGCTGAACCAGAAACTGGGCAAGCTGGTGTCCGTCGATGCGGAATTGCAACCGATCGTCGATTTGATCGAATCGTCGCGCATCCAGTTGCAGGAATCCGTGTATGCGCTGAACAATTATCTGGACCGGGTGGAACTGGACCCGGACCGCCTGCATCAGCTCGATGCGCGCATGGAAGCGATGCACAGCACGGCCCGTAAATTCCGGGTGCAGCCTGAAGAATTGCCGGACGAACATGCCAAGCTGTCGGAAAAGTTGCAGCACCTGGCCGACGCCAGCGATATCGAAGGCCTGTTGCGCCAGGAAAAGAAAATCGAGGCGGAATACCGCATCGTGGCCGAGCGCTTGTCCGCCACGCGCCAGGCGGCCGCGCTGGAACTGGGGCAGGCCGTGACCCGCGCCATGCAGGAATTGAGCATGATAGGCGGCAGTTTTGAAATTGCCCTGAACCCGTGCGAGCCGGCGGCCCACGGCCTGGAACAAGTGGAATTCCTGGTGGCCGGCCATGCGGGCACGGCGCCCCGTTCCTTGGCGAAAGTGGCGTCCGGCGGCGAACTGGCGCGTATCGCGCTGGCGATTTCCGTGATCACCTCGCATGCCACTACCACGCCGACCCTGATCTTCGATGAAGTCGATAGCGGCATCGGCGGCGGCGTGGCCGAAGTGGTGGGGCGGCTGCTGAAACGCCTGGGGCAGGGACGGCAAGTGCTGTGCGTGACCCATTTGCCGCAAGTGGCCAGCCAGGCCAACCAGCATTTCCAGGTGGCAAAGAGCACCCTGGAAAATGGCAAGACCGCCTCGCGCATCGACATGCTCGACGCCAAGGCCCGCGTGGAAGAAGTGGCGCGCATGCTGGGCGGCCTGGAAATCACCGCCACCACGCGCAAGCATGCGCGTGAATTGCTGGCGACTTGACTGGGGTCAGACCCCCAATGCCGCTAACGTCAAGCTCAGCGCTAACGCATCCGGGGGTCTGACCCCGGTACTAACAACTATAATGGCTGGCTAATACCACCATTCCTTGAAAAGCCTACATGACATTTCAAACCGAACCGCCTTACACGCATGGCAGTATGGACCGCAGCGCCGTGGTACTGGTGAACCTGGGCACGCCCGATGCGCCCACGTCGTCGGCCGTGCGGCGTTACCTGAAGCAATTCCTGTCCGATCCGCGCGTGGTGGAGATTCCCCGCGCCGTGTGGTGGTTTATCCTGAACCTGATCATTCTGCCGTTTCGCTCTGGCCAGTCGGCCAAGAAATACGCCTCGATCTGGACGCGTGAAGGTTCGCCCCTGAAAGTGCATACGCAAAAGCAGGCCAGGCTGCTGGCCGGCGCGCTGGCTGCGCGCGGCCACGATGGCGTCACGGTGGCCATGGCCATGCGCTACGGTTCGCCTTCCTTGTCCGAGGTGCTGGCGCAACTGAAGCGCGAAGGCTGCGAGCGCATCGCCATCCTGCCCGCCTATCCGCAATATTCGGGCACCACTACCGGCTCCATCTACGATGCCGTGTTTGCCCATTACGGCACGGTGCGCAATGTGCCCGAGTTGCGTTTCATCAAGCAATACCACGAGCACGATACCTATCTCGACGCCTTGCGCGACTCTGTGCTGAACCACTGGGAAAGCCATGGCCGGCCCGAGAAACTGGTGATGAGCTTTCACGGCGTACCCAAGCGCACCTTGCTGCTGGGCGACCCGTACCACTGCCAATGCCTGAAAACGGCGCGTTTGCTGGCGGAAAAGTTAAACCTGAGCAAAGATCAATACCTGGTGACCTTCCAGTCGCGTTTCGGCAAGGCCGAGTGGCTGCAGCCCTATACGGCGCCGACCCTGGTGGCGCTGGCGCAGCAAGGCGTGAAGCGGGTGGATTTGTTATGCCCGGGCTTTACCAGCGATTGCCTGGAAACTCTGGAAGAGATCGCCATGGAAGCGAAGCACGATTTCGAAGCGGCCGGTGGCGAGCAGTTCCATTACATCGCTTGCCTGAATGAAACACCGCGCTGGATCACGGGCCTGGCGGAAATTGCCGAGCAGCACATGATCGGCTGGCCGACCATGAAGACGGCGGCCCAGCGCGAAGCCGACAAGCAGGACGGGGAGCAAGCCCGCGCGGCCGCCCTGGCATTGGGCGCGACGAACTGAGCGCCCTCACTCCCATCAGAATAAGCCGCGCTTGCGCGGCTTTGTGTTATCTGGCGCGATCACATTTTCCAACGAGCAACAGCGACAGTGGCGGTGGCGGTTGCGAGGCTGGTAGAATGCCGGGTTTGCCAGCTTAAGGCTGCAAATAAGGTTGCAGATAAGGCTGTAACTGCGCAAGACAGATGAGGGCGGTGGCAAGGAGGGCGTAAGCCACGATGGACGCGCTAATAATAGGCAGTTTCATCACTACTCCTCACTTGGTCAGGGGGGATGGTCTTCGGCACACCATGATTCATGATAGATCGCGGCGCACAAATCGAATACCCGGAAAATCGGATAGATTTGTAATAAGCTGTAACATCGGCGTGCTTGACTGCTGGTTGCGCTCACTACCCCTTGAAACAGTCAGACTTAGCCCCATCTGCCGGACAGTGTTGTAAAGATATGTAGCCTAACTAATATTAGTCATTGAATGTAGGAGCTTTCAGATGCAAGATCAGGAAAACCAAGCTGTACCTAATCCGCAAGCGGACGCCGCGACTCCCGCCGAGCCTACTTTGGAAGAGCAGCTGGCGAGTACCGAAGCGCGTCTTGCAGAAATGCACGATGCCTTCATGCGTGCCAAGGCCGATGGCGAAAACATCCGCCGCCGTGCCCAGGAAGATGTTGCTAAAGCACATAAATTCGCAGTAGAAAGCTTTGCCGAAGCCCTGGTGCCCGTCAAGGACAGCCTGGAAACGGCCCTGACGGTGGAAGCGCCAACCTTGGAATCGCTGAAAGAAGGCGTCGAAATGACCCTGAAACAGTTGACCGCCGCGTTTGAACGCAACCGCCTGCTGGAAATCCTGCCGGTACAGGGCGAAAAGCTCGATCCAATGAAACATCAGGCAGTTGCCGTGGTGCCAGCGGAGCAGGAAGCCAACACAGTCGTGTCGGTATTGCAAAAGGGCTATATGATTGCGGACCGTTTGTTGCGTCCCGCTATCGTGACCACCGCGCAAGCAAAATAATCAGAGTGCGGCATCAAGCAAGCCTTGAAACCATGCCGCTTTGCCACATATAAGAACCATCTGAAATCTAGCAAATAAAAGGAAAAAATCATGGGTAGAATTATCGGTATCGATCTGGGAACCACAAATTCCTGCGTTTCCGTCATGGAAAACGGTCAACCAAAGGTAATCGAAAACGCTGAAGGCGCACGCACGACGCCGTCGATTATTGCTTATCAAGAAGATGGCGAAATTCTCGTTGGCGCACCGGCAAAACGCCAGGCTGTGACCAATCCACAGAACACGCTGTTCGCAGTGAAGCGTCTGATCGGTCGCAAGTTCGACGAAAAAGAAGTACAAAAAGACATCTCGCTGATGCCTTACAAGATCATGAAAGCCGACAACGGCGATGCATGGATCGGCGTGCGCGACAAAAAACTGGCGCCGCCACAAATTTCGGCTGAAGTCCTGCGCAAGATGAAAAAAACCGCAGAAGATTACCTCGGTGAAGAAGTCACCGAAGCCGTCATCACCGTGCCTGCCTACTTCAACGACTCGCAACGCCAGGCCACCAAGGACGCTGGCCGTATCGCCGGTCTGGACGTCAAGCGCATCATCAACGAGCCAACCGCGGCAGCGCTGGCATTCGGCCTGGACAAGACCGAAAAGGGCGACCGCAAGATCGCCGTGTATGACCTGGGCGGCGGCACGTTCGACGTTTCCATCATCGAAATCGCTGACGTTGATGGCGAAAAACAATTTGAAGTGCTGTCGACCAACGGCGACACCTTCCTGGGCGGCGAAGACTTCGACCAGCGCGTGATCGATTACATCATCGAAGAATTCAAGAAAATCAACGGCCTGGACCTGAAAAAAGATCCAATCGCCCTGCAACGCATCAAGGCGTCGGCCGAGCGCGCGAAGATCGAACTGTCGTCGTCGCAGCAAACCGAAATCAACGAGCCGTACATCGCGATGGCCAATGGCGCACCGGTCCATCTGAACCTGAAAATGACCCGCGCCAAGCTGGAGTCGCTGGTGGAAGAGCTGATCATCGCTACCATCGAGCCATGCCGCACCGCGATCAAAGATGCTGGCGTGAAAGTGTCGGACATCGATGACATCATCCTGGTCGGCGGTATGACCCGTATGCCGAAGGTGCAAGAGAAAGTCAAAGAATTCTTCGGCAAAGATCCGCGCAAAGACGTGAATCCAGACGAAGCCGTGGCCGTGGGCGCTGCGATCCAGGGTTCGGTCCTGTCGGGCGAACGCAAGGACTTGCTGTTGCTGGACGTAACGCCATTGTCCCTGGGTATCGAAACCCTGGGCGGCGTGATGACCAAGATGATCCACAAAAACACCACGATTCCAACCAAGTTCAGCCAGGTGTTCTCGACGGCCGACGACAACCAGCCTGCGGTGACCATCAAGGTGTACCAGGGTGAGCGTGAAATCGCTGCCGGCAACAAAGGCCTGGGCGAATTCAACCTGGAAGGCATCCCGCCAGCAGCACGCGGCACGCCACAGATCGAAGTGACCTTCGACATCGACGCCAACGGCATCTTGCATGTGGGCGCGAAAGACAAGGCCACCGGCAAGGAAAACAAGATCACGATCAAGGCCAACTCGGGCTTGACCGAAGATGAAATCCAGAAGATGGTCAAGGATGCCGAGCTGAACGCGGAAGAAGACAAAAAGGTCAAGGAATTGGCCGAGTCGCGCAACCAGGCTGATGCTCTGGTACACTCGACCCGCAAATCGCTGACCGAATACGGCGACAAGCTCGACGCTGGCGAGAAAGAAAAGATCGAAGCAGCGATCACCGACCTGGAAGCGAGCATCAAGGCTGGCGACAAGGCCGAGATCGACGCCAAGGTGGAAGCCCTGTCGACCGCATCGCAGAAACTGGGCGAAAAAATGTACGCCGACATGCAAGCGCAACAAGCTGCCGGCGGCGCAGAAGGTGCTCAACAGCAAGCTGCTGGCGCATCGGACGCCGGTGCCAAGCACGATGACGTGGTTGACGCTGACTTCAAAGAAGTCAAAGACAGCAAGTAATTGTCTTACGCTCCCGTAACCCGGGAGCAACCGGGCTGTATGCTACGTCGCGGAATTTCTCTGCGAAGACCGGCCGAGCCGAGTCGCCGCCCCGCGGCACTCGACTCGGCTTTTTCGTGTAACTTTTACATCAGTAGATAGACTGCAAGGTGCCGACAACATGGCAAAGCGTGATTTTTACGAGACACTCGGTGTCGCAAAAAATGCTTCGGAAGAAGAGATCAAAAAGGCTTACCGCAAACTGGCGATGAAGTACCATCCGGACCGCAATCCGGACAGTAAGGAATCGGAAGAAAAGTTCAAGGAAGTCAAAGAAGCCTACGAAATGCTGACCAATCCGGAAAAGCGCGACGCATATGACCGTTATGGTCATGCCGGCGTGGACCCGAACATGGGCGGCGGCGGTGGCGGCTTTGGTGGCGGCGGTTTTGCCGACAGCTTTGGCGATATCTTTGGCGACATCTTTGGCGGTGGCGGTGGACGCAGCCGCAATGCGGGTCCACAAGTGTACCGTGGCGCCGACTTGCGCTATAACCTGGAAATTACGCTGGAGCAAGCTGCTCACGGCTTCGACACGACTATCCGCGTGCCGAGCTGGGACAAGTGCGACACTTGCCACGGCAGCGGCGCCAAGCCAGGCACCTCGCCGACCACCTGCGGCACTTGCGGCGGCCACGGCCAGGTACGCATGCAGCAAGGTTTCTTCAGCATCCAGCAAACTTGCCCGAAATGCCATGGCAGCGGCAAGGTCATCACCGATCCTTGTACGCCTTGCGGCGGCGCGGGCCGTATCAAGCGCAACAAGACGCTGGAAGTCAAGATTCCCGTCGGTATCGACAATGGCATGCGCATCCGTTCGTCCGGCAACGGCGAACCGGGCACGAATGGCGGTCCGTCCGGTGACCTGTATGTGGAAATCCACATCAAGCCGCACGCCGTGTTCCAGCGCGAAGGCGACGACCTGCATTGCGAAATGCCGATCTCGTTCACCAAGGCAGCCTTGGGCGGCGAAATCGAAGTGCCTACCCTGAACGGCAAAGTGTCGTTCACGATCCCGGAAGGCACCCAGTCGGGCAAGACCTTCCGCCTGAAAGGCAAGGGTATCAAGGGCGTGCGTTCCGGTTACGCGGGCGATCTGTTCTGCCACGTGGCGATCGAAACGCCGGTGAAACTGACGGAAAAGCAAAAAGAATTGCTGCGTGACTTTGAAAAATCGACGACAGAGGGCGGTGCCAAGCACAGTCCGCAAAGCAAGACCTGGAAAGACAAGGTCAAGGATTTTTTTGAATAAGCAGCAGTAAAACGAAGCGCCGGGATGCTCAACCATCCCGGCGTTTTTTTAACCGGAAGCGGATATTGCGGCGCCTTGCGCGCAATGTCCATTTTATCGAATGGGAGCGATATGACCGAAGCGAAAAGCGGCCAGGCCCTGGCGGAGTTGCTGTTACGCAACCGCCGTTGGGCTGACTCAATGGTGGAGAAGGATCCGAACTTCTTCAAGAATCTGGAAGCCCAGACTTCGCCCGAATATCTGTGGATCGGCTGTTCCGACAGCCGTGTTCCCGCCAACGAATTGCTGGGCATGGCGCCTGGCGACGTGTTTGTGCACCGGAATATTGCCAACGTGGTCGTGCATTCCGACCTCAATTGTCTTTCCGTCCTGCAATTTGCGGTGGACGTGCTGAAAGTCAAACACGTCATCATCGTCGGCCATTATGGCTGCAAGGGCGTGCATGCGGCCCTGACGGGCACGCGCATCGGCCTGGTCGACAACTGGCTGCGTCACGTGCAGGACGTGGGCCAGAAACATGAGCGCTACCTTGGTGAGGTGCTGGGCAGCCGCGAGCGCAGCGACCGCCTGTGTGAATTGAACGTGGTCGAACAGGTTTTGAACGTCTGCCAGACCACCATCGTGCAAGATGCCTGGGAACGGGGCCAGGAACTCAGCGTACACGGCTGGGTCTATGGCTTGAAAGATGGTTTGTTGAATGACCTGGACATGACGGTCACGGCCGGCCACGAACTGGCGCCGCGCATGGCGGCCCGCCTGGCCCGCTACGAGGCAGTGTAAGTCAGTTGCGCCAGCACAATCTGCATATCCATATAGGATAAGCTTCGTTTGCAAGGATGGCCGGCCGGCATACAGTGAACATCCCTCGTTCACGGATGAATTCATCATGTCGGCCGTCCTCGAATCCCCCACATTTAGCAGTAACTTGGCTAGCCAGCCGGCCAGCCACTTCCGGATCGAAGCCTTCGATGCGCCCCTCGGTGCGCAAGTCGTGGGGCTGGATCTGGCGCAGCCCTTGTCGCTCAGCGATTTCCAGCGCGTGCACCACGCCCATCTCGACCATCACGTGCTGGTGTTCCGCGACCAGCACATTACGCCGCAGCAGCAAATCGATTTCAGCCGCCGCTTCGGCGTCCTGCAAATCCATGTGCTGCACCAGTTTCAGCTGCCGCAGCACCCGGAAGTCCTGATCATTTCGAATATCGTCGAAAACGGCCAGCCTATCGGCCTCGGTGACGCGGGCCATTTCTGGCATTCCGACCTGTCGTATAAAGAAATCCCCAGTTTGGGCTCCATGCTGCACGCGCAAGAGTTGCCCGAGGAAGGTGGCGATACCGTGTTTGCCAATATGCACCTGGCCTGGGAAAGCTTGCCGGCTGCGCTGCGCCATGTCGTGCGCGGTGCACATGCCGAACACAGCTATTTATGCCAGTACGAAGAATTGCGCCGGCGCAACCCATGGCGGCCGCCACTGACGCAGGCGCAGATCGATGCAGTGCAGCCTGTCACGCACCCCATCGTGCGCGTGCATCCGGAAACGGGACGGCGTGCTCTGTTCGTCAGCGAACATTTCACCACACGCATCGTTGGCTTGCCCGACGATGAAAGCCGCGCCGTACTCGAGGAACTGTTTGCTCACAGCGTGCGCCCTGAACATTTATATGTGCACCGCTGGCAGGCGCGCGACCTGGTGTTCTGGGACAACCGTTCCCTGATGCACCTGGCGACCGGCTGCCCGCCGGACCAGCGCCGCAAGCTCTACCGCACCACCATTGAAGGTGATGCGCCGTACTGATTTTCCCCACCAGGAGTGCCCATGTTCAAGTCCTTGCCCCTCGTCCGCCGCCGTCTGACCGCCGCCCTGGCCATGCTGTGTATGCTGACGATGGGGGCATCCATGGCCCGTGCCGAAGGACAATTGCGCATCGCCGGCCAGTATGGCATCACCTTTCTGCTGCTCAATATCGCCCAGGAACAAAAGCTGATCGAAAAGCATGGCAAGCAGCTTGGGGTCGATATCAAGGTGGACTGGGTCACCTTGTCGGGTGGGCCGGCCATCAATGACGCTTTGTTGTCGGGCAATATCGATATCGCCGGTGCCGGCCTGGGGCCGCTGCTGACCATCTGGGACCGTACGCGGGGCCGGCAAAATGTACGCGGCGTGGCCTCGCTGGGCAATTTCCCGTACTACCTGGTCAGCAACAATCCCAAGGTCAAGACTTTGGCTGACCTGACGGACAAGGACCGCATCGCCTTGCCGGCCGTGTCCGTCTCCGTGCAGGCGCGCATTTTGCAAATGGCGGTGGCGAAACAATGGGGCGACAAGGAATTCGCCCGCCTCGACAAGATCACGCAGACATTGCCGCATCCCGATGCGGCCGCCGCCATCATCGCGGGCGGCACGGAATTGACGGGTCACTTCGGCAATTCACCGTTCCAGGAACAGGAGCTGGCGCACAATCCGAATGCCCGCATCATCTTGAACTCCTATGAAGTGCAGGGCGGCCCCAGCTCATCGACCCTGCTGTATGCGACCGAGAAATTCCGTAAAGACAATCCGAAAACCTACCATGCCTTCGTCGCTGCCCTGGCTGAAGCGGCCCAGTATGCGAGCAGCAATCCGCAGGGCGCGGCCGACATTTATATCAAGCGCAACAAGAGCAAGGTGGACCGCAATCTGCTGTTGAAAATCTTTTCCAACCCACAAGTGCAATTCAAGATCGCACCGCAAAACACCCTGGGCCTGGGGCAATTCCTGCACCGGGTGAACGCGATCCGTAACCGGCCCGACAGCTGGCGCGATTATTTCTTTGACGACCCGGCCATCGGGCAGGGAAGCTGACATGCACACCCCCGCTTTTCAACTGGTACGCCCGCCGGCAAGCGTGGCGCCGCTGCTGTCCGTCGACAAGGTCAGCCTGGAATACCGTAATGGGCAGCGCAGCGTGCGCGCCACGCATGAAGTCAGCTTTGATGTTTTCCGTGGTGACCGCTTCGTCTTGCTGGGGCCATCCGGCTGTGGCAAGTCGTCGCTGCTGAAAGCGGTGGCCGGCTTTATCGCGCCCCGTTCGGGCAGCATCACCATGGATGGCTTGCCGATCAAAAAGCCGGGACCGGACCGGGTGGTGGTATTCCAGGAATTCGACCAGTTGCCACCGTGGAAAACGGTGCTGGAAAACGTGATGTTTCCCTTGCTGGCCAGCAAGCGCCTGGGCAAGGTGGCGGCCCGCGAGCGCGCCCAGCACTGGATAGCTAAAGTCGGCCTGGCGGGCTTTGAGCAAGCCCATCCGCATACCTTGTCGGGCGGCATGAAACAGCGGGTGGCGATCGCCCGCGCGCTGGCCATGCAGCCGGAAGTGCTGCTGATGGACGAGCCGTTTGCCGCCCTCGATGCATTGACGCGGCGCAAGATGCAGGAAGAGCTGGGCCGCCTGTGGGAAGAACTGCGTTTTACCTTGGTGTTCGTCACCCATTCGATCGAGGAAGCCTTGGTGGTAGGCAACCGCATCTTGCTCTTATCTCCCCATCCGGGCCGGGTCAGGGCCGAATTGAACAGCCATCAATTCGGCTTGCATAGCGCAGGCAGCGTGGAATTCCAGGTCGCCAGCAGCCGCATCCATGGCTTGCTGTTCGATGAGGGGGAGACGGTGACAGAAGCTGTCGAACCGGACTTGCACAGGAGCGCCGTATGAGTTTGCTGCTGGAACCGCCGATCCGCCAGGAATGCGTCTACGATGCACCGCCGCCGGCCGGCGTGCTGGCCGAGCAACCACTATCTCGCTGGCAACATCTATCGCAGCAGGCAGGCTGGCGCAAGGCCTTGATCCTGATCGTCCTGGCGCTGCTGTGGGAAGGCGCCGCGCGCTGGACCGATAACGATTTATTGTTGCCCAGCTTTTGGCAGACGGCGCAAGCGTTCGCGGGCGGTATCGCCAGCGGTGAATTGCTCATGCGCACGGGGGCTTCCTTGAACGTCTTGCTGCAGGGCTATGTGCTGGGTCTGCTGGCCGCATTCCTGCTGACTTTGCTTGCAGTCTCCACCCGTATCGGGCGCGACGTGCTGGAAACCCTGACGGCCATGTTCAATCCCTTGCCTGCCATCGCCTTGTTGCCGCTGGCCTTGCTGTGGTTCGGCCTGGGTCGGGGCAGTTTGATCTTTGTCATTGTGCATTCCGTGATGTGGCCGCTGGCCCTGAACACGTATGCGGGTTTCCAGAGCGTACCGGAGACCCTGCGCATGGCGGGCCGCAATTACGGCTTGAGCGGCGTGCGCCTGGTACTGCACATCCTGGTGCCGGGCGCCTTGCCCTCCATCGTCTCGGGCTTGAAGATAGGCTGGGCGTTTGCCTGGCGTACCCTGATTGCAGCCGAGCTGGTGTTTGGCACGACCTCCTCGGGGCAGGGCGGCCTGGGCTGGTATATCTTCCAGAACCGCAATGAACTCTATACGGACAAAGTCTTCGCGGGCCTGGCCGCCGTGATCGCGATCGGCTTGCTGGTGGAAAATATCGGTTTCCGCACCCTGGAGCGGGTGACGCTCAGGCGCTGGGGCATGCAGCGCTGATCACTTCAATATTTTGCGCGCGGCAGCGATGATTTGCCGCGATAGCTGTTCCATGCGCGGCGACTGCACCTTCCACGTGTGCCAGTACAGGGCCACGTCGGCCGGTGTCTTGGGCGCGATGATCTCCACCAGCTCTCCATCGGCATTGGCCTTCAGCAATAGCTCGGGCACCATGCCATACCCTAAGCCATAGCGGATGGCGTTGAAGTGCGAGGTGGCGCCCGGCACGTAATGGCAGGGATACGCCCCTTCCGGCAAGCCCAGCGTGTCTTGCAGGAACGACGATTGCAAGGTGTCCTTGCGCGTATAGGCCACCACGGGCGCCGTGCGGGCCGCCTTGCGCGTCAGGCCGTGGGCAAACCACTGCTGGCGAAACGCTGGCGTGGCTACCAGCCAGTAGCGCATCACGCCCAGCGGTTCGGCCGTGCAACCGCGCATGGGCTTGGCTTCCGTGCTGATGCAGCCGATCGCCATGCCCGTTTCCAGCAAGGTATAAGTATGGTCCTGGTCTTCCACGGTCAGGTCCAGCAGCACGCGTTCGCGTATCAGCACTTCCGACAGGGCCGGGAAAAACCAGGTGCCCATGGAGTCGGCGTTCAGCGCCAGCACCAGCGTCAGCGGCGCATCCTGCTGCACCGCCAGTTCCGCTGCCAGGTCCGCTTCCAGCAGCGCGGCGCGCTTCAGATACTGCATCAGACGCTGGCCCGTGCGCGTGGCACGGGCTGGGCGGCTGCGCACGATCAGCGCGTTCCCCAGCTGGCTTTCCAGCGCCCGCACGCGCTGCGAAATGGCGGGCGACGTCAGGTGCAGCTGCAACGCCGCCTGCTCGAAACTGCCCGTCTCGATCACGGCGCGAAACGCGTCCGTATGTTTGGGATTCAAGTTCATGGGGCTTTGCCTAAGATTAGAAAAATTTATCAATACTAAATAATACTTAATTTTCATAAGGATAACCGTGTTGCGATGCACAATGCTCGTTTGCGCGGGATATAGCGCAGCAGGGAGGCAGTCATATGGAACCGCAAACTCAGGAGTCACCACGCAAACCGCAATCCAGGCTGGCCAGGAATGTGAAATTCGGCCTGGGTGTGACTTTGGGGCTGGTCCTGGCAGGCGCGCTGGCGGGCGGCTGGTGGCTGCGCCAGGCGTGGCAGGATTTGCCCAGCGTCGAACACCTGGCGCAATACAAGCCGGCCCTGCCGCTGCGGATTTTTTCCAGCGAGGGTGAACTGCTGGCCGAATACGGCGAAGAGCGCCGCGAATTCCTGCCCCTGAAAGATATTCCGCTGCGCATGCGGCAAGCCTTGCTGGCCATCGAAGATGCGCGTTTCTACGAACACGGCGCCGTCGACTTCATGGGCCTGACGCGTGCCACCCTGGCCAACGTCGTCACGGGCCGCCATGCGCAGGGCGCCAGCACCATCACCATGCAGGTGGCGCGCGGCTTCTTCCTGTCGCGCGACAAAACCGTGCAGCGCAAGCTGACCGAAATGCTGCTGGCCTACAAACTGGAACAGCACTACGGCAAGGACAAGCTGCTGGAGCTGTATATGAACCAGATTTACCTGGGCGAGCGTTCCTACGGCTTTTCTGCCGCCTCGAACATTTATTTCGACAAGCCGCTAGCCGAGCTGACGGTAGCGGAAGCGGCCATGCTGGCCGGCTTGCCCAAGGCGCCGTCAGCCTACAACCCGGTCGCCAACCCCACGCGGGCCAAGCTGCGCCAGCGCTACATCTTGCAGCGCATGCGCGAACTGGGCGACATCACGCAAGCCGAATACGACGCGGCCGTGGCCGAACCGCTGCTGCTGAACCAGAGCCGCAACAGCTCCGTGCAGGCCGCCGCGTACGCGGTCGAAGAAGCGCGCCAGCTGATACTGCAAAGTTATCCCGAAGGCGCGTACAGCATGGGCCTGGACGTGACGACCACCATCCGCATGGCGCCCCAGCGGGCCGCCGACCAGGCGCTGCGTACGGGATTGCTGAACGCGCAGGCGCGGCGCGGTTATCGCGGCCCGGAAGCGCGCCTGCCTGCGTCTACCGACAAGGTGGCGCGCCAGCTGTCGCCTTACCCTGACAGCGGCGAGCTGCAGGCCGCGCTGGTGCGCAAGGTCGATACCTCCGGCAAGCGCCAGTTGACGGCGCAGTTGCGCAATGGCGACGAGATCGGCGTGGCCGCCTCGGATGTTCGCCTGGGCGGCAAGCTGCCGCTGGAAGGCAAACAGGCCGTAACTGAGGGCAGCGTGATCCGCGTGGTGCACGATGTGGCCAAGAAGCGCTGGCTGCTGACGCAATTGCCCGAGATGGAAGGCGCGGTGATTTCCGTCGATGCGCAGAGTGGCGAAATCGTCGCCATGGCGGGCGGCTTCGATTTTTACCGCAACCACTACAACCACGCCACCCAGGCTTATCGCCAGCCCGGTTCCAGCTTCAAGCCTTTCGTGTATGCGGCGGCGCTGGAAAAAGGCTATTTCCCCGGTAGCGAGGTAGATGACACGCAGCGCTTGCTGCTGCCGCAGGAAACAGGCGCGCAGCCCTGGCGTCCGCGCAATTACGGCGATAACTACGAAGGCTTCATCAGCGTGCGGCGTGGCTTGATACGCTCGAAAAACCTGGTGGCCGTCAGCCTGATGCAGGCCGCCGGCCCTGCGTATGTACAGCAGTTTGCCACCGGTTTCGGCTTTGAGGGGGCGCGCAATCCCGTCTCCTTACCGCTGGCGCTGGGCGCGGGCGCCGCCACGCCGCTGCAACTGGCGCAGGCGTATTCCGTATTCGCCAACGACGGTGTGCAGATGCCGCCGAAATTGATCAAGGAAGTGCGCAGCCGCGGCGGCGAAGTCCTGTTCAGCGATGCGGCGGCACGCCCCAAGGGCGAGGAAGTCGAAGGCACGCGCATCATCTCCGCGCGCAATGCCTATGTGATGGACAGCATGCTGCGCGACGTGGTGAAAAGCGGCACCGGGCGCGGCGCGCTGGCGCTGGGGCGCAGCGATGCGGCCGGCAAGACGGGCACCTCGAACAATGCGTATGACGCCTGGTTCGCCGGCTATTCCTCGGGCCTGGTGTCTGTCGTCTGGCTCGGCTACGACCAGCCTAAAAGCCTGGGTAATGCTACCGGCGGCACCCTGGCGCTGCCGGTCTGGCGCGACTACATGCAGGTGGCCGTGCAGGGCCGGCGCGAACAGGTGCGCAGCGAGCCGGAAGGGCTGGCCATGCTCGATGGCGACTATGTGTATGCCGAATACCTCGATGGCGACTGCGTGCAGGATAACTACGACTTTATCCACAGCAGCGTCAGCTGCGGCAGCGCCAAGGCCAACGAAGCGCGCAGCCTGAGCGAAGCGCGCGAACGCGCACAAATTCTCAAATCATTTTCGGAAGAGTAAGACCATGCTGTTACACACGATTTACCTGGTGGCGATCGTCGCCGAAGCGATGTCCGGCGCCATCATGGGCATGAGGCGCGGCATGGACCTGTTCGGCATCTGCATGATCGGCACCGTCACCGCGCTGGGTGGCGGCACCATCCGCGACATGCTGCTGGGGCACTATCCGCTAGGCTGGATCGCCCATCCCGAATACCTGATGTTTACCGTCGGCGCGGCCGTCGTCACGGCTTTTGTGGCGCGCTATCTGCACCACCTGCGCACGATCTTTTTGCTGGTCGATGGCCTGGGCCTGGTGGCTTTTTGCGTGATCGGCTGCGACATCGCCATGGGCGCCGGCATGCACCCGGCCATCGTGGTGCTGGCGGGGATGATCACGGGTGTCTTCGGCGGCCTGCTGCGCGATATCCTGTGCAACCAGATTCCGCTGGTGCTGCAGCGCGAAGTGTATGCCACCGTGGCCCTGTTTACGGGTAGCCTGTACGTGGGGCTGCTGTACTTCAAGGTGGACAGCTCGGTGGCACAGCTGGCTTCGATTGCGGCGGGCTTCCTGTTCCGTTTCCTGGCCCTGCATTTTGCATGGCGGCTGCCGAATTTTAACGCTGACCGGATCCGCGGATTTGAATAAAGGGGTTCGTTAAATCCCGCCCATGCAAATATATTTGATCACCAGGTAATCGTCGATGCCATAGTGCGACCCTTCGCGGCCCAGACCTGATTGCTTGACGCCGCCGAACGGCGCTACCTCGGTCGAGATCAGGCCCGTGTTCACGCCCACCATGCCGGACTCCAGCCCTTCGGCCACTCGCCAGATGCGGCCTATGTCGCGTGAATAAAAATACGCGGCCAGGCCGAATTCCGTATCGTTGGCCAGCGCTACCGCTTCTTCATCCCTGGTAAAACGGAACAGGGGCGCCAGCGGGCCGAAGGTTTCTTCGCGCGCCACCAGCATCTCGCTGGTGACGTCGGCGATCACCGTAGGCTGGAAGAAGCTGTGGCCCAGCGCGTGGCGCTGGCCACCCGTCAGCAGGCGGCCGCCCTTGGCCAGCGCGTCAGCCACGTGCTGCTCCACCTTCTTGACGGCCTTTTCCTCGATCAGCGGCCCTTGCGTGACGCCCTCGTCGACGCCGTTGCCCACCTTGAGCTTTTCCACCGCGTCCACCAGCTTTTTTGCGAACGCATCGTACACGCCATCCTGCACGTACAGGCGGTTGGCGCACACGCAGGTCTGGCCCGCGTTGCGGTATTTCGAGGCGATGGCGCCTTCCACGGCCGCATCGAGGTCGGCGTCATCGAACACGATGAACGGTGCATTGCCGCCCAGCTCCAGCGACAGTTTTTTAATCGTCGGTGCGCACTGGCGCATCAGCATGCGGCCCACTTCCGTCGACCCGGTAAAACTGAGCTTGCGTACCAGCGGGTTCGAGGTCATCTCGTCGCCGATTTCTTGCGACGACCCCGTAATCACATTGAACACGCCCGGCGGTATGCCGGCCCGTTCGGCCAGCACGGCCAGCGCCAGCGCGGAAAAAGGCGTCAGGCCGGCCGGCTTGACGATGATGGGGCAGCCGGCCGCCAGCGCCGGACCCACTTTGCGCGTGATCATCGCGGCTGGAAAATTCCATGGCGTGATGGCGGCGCAGACGCCAATCGGCTCCTTGGTCACCACGATGCGGCGGTCCGGCCACGGCGACGCCAGGGTGTCGCCCGCCACGCGCTTGCCTTCTTCGGCAAACCATTCGATGAATGACGCCGCATACTGTACTTCCCCCTTGGCTTCTGCCAGCGGCTTGCCCTGTTCGGCTGTCATGATCAGCGCCAAATCATCGGCGTGCTCCAGCATCAGGTCGTTCCAGCGGCGCAGGTAGGCGGCGCGCTCGCTGGCGCTTTTCTTGCGCCAGGCCGGCCAGGCGGCATTGGCGGCCGCAATCGCGTGCGCCGTTTCCTGCGTGCCCATGGTGGGCACGTGGCCGATGGTCTCGCCAGTGGCTGGATTGGTCACGTCGGCGTGCTTGCCGCTGGCGGCGTCCAGCCACTGGCCATTGAGATAGCATTGCTGGCGCAGCAGCGCCGGGTCTTTGAGCTTGAGCATGTGCGGAACTCCAGTTTGGCGTGGCTTTCCATGGTAGACCTTTTTATCCGCCGCACGATAGCGCCTGTGTTGGGCAGCGCACGCATGGGTAAAGGGAAGGCAGGATTTCGCTCTACCCGTCAGATAGTTCGGCTACACTGGCTTTGTCACCAATCAGAGAGGCCAGGCATGAATACTAACGACGACAAGAACGCGCCAACGGGCAATCAAGCGCCTAAAAAAGCGCCAGATTACCTGACGCGCTGGCGCATTCCACTTGGGCTGGCCGTCGCCGTGCTGCTGACCTTGAACCTGACCGGCGTGGACTGGTTTCGCAAGAAGCCGGCGCCGGTGCCGCCGGCTGCGGAAGCGGCGCCGGCATCGCAGCAGGCACCGCTGGCGGCGCCTTCGCCAGCGCAGGCCAAGCTCGATCCAGCCACCTGGCTGGTCAAGATCGACGCCTTGCTGAAAGCGGGCGATGCCCGGACGGCGCAACAGGAATGGGACGCTTTCAAGCAGGCCAATCCGAATTATCCGGTGGCCGAAGAATTGCAGCGGCGGCTGGCGCAGCTGAAAAAATAACGCTTAGACGATCCCCTTCTTGCGCTCCCACACGGCGCTGCCGACAAAGATGGCGGCGCAGACCCACATCACGGCGGGCAGGGCGTTGACGCCCACGGATTGCATCAAGACGCCCGTCAGCAAGGGGCCGCCGCCACTGGTGACGCCCCAGGTGGCGTTGACGATGGCGCTGGCGCTGGTCAGCGACAAACCTGTGAACCGTTCGCCGCACGCCACCAGCGCCAGCATGTAGATGCCGCCGGCGGCCGCGCCCAGCAGTAGCAGCAGGGTCCACCACAGCCACGGCGTATGGACGGCAAACGGCAGCATCGGCAGCAGCAGGCAGACGGCCACGCCGCAACCTGCATGCACTCTGGCGCGGCCAAAATGATCGGCCATCCATCCCAGCGCGAACTGCAAGCCCGTGTCGCCCACCAGCACCACCGTGGCCGACAGCAGGGCCAGGTCGGTGGCGATCCCGTGCCGCATCGCGTACAGCGGCAGCAGGCTGAGCGCCAGGGTATCGAACAGGGCAAAGAAGGCGGCGCCCAGCACGATCATCGGCATGCGCGGCAGGATCAAGGTCCAGCGCACGCCTTGTTCTTCGGTCTCTTGCTGCGGGCCGCTGTTCGAGATCAGCAGCAGTCCCGGCAAGGCCAGCAGGAACAGCAAGCCGCAGGCGGCAAAACTCCAGCTGGTCTTGCCGTTGAAGAGGGCCACCAGGGCAGGGCCGATCAGCTGGAAAAACGTAAAACTGGTGGTGTACATGGCCACCACCCGTCCCCGCGAATTGTCGGGCGCCAGGCGGTTGATCCACGCTTCGCCGATGGTAAACAGCACACCCATGGCGCCGCCGAACACAAAGCGCAGCAGGCTCCAGGCCAGCAGGCTGTCGCTGAACTGCATGGCGATGGTAACCAGGGACGCGATCCAGACGGCGCCCAGCATGGTGGCGCGCGGACCGAAACGGGCGACCCAGCGGGACACGAAAGGCGAAGCGGCCAGGATGCCGATGGCGCTGACGGCCGTGACCATGCCGATGATGTCGGTGCCTGCGCCGCGCTGGTCCAGCGTCAACGCCGTGAGCGGCATGGTGGCGCCCAGGCCCAGGCCGACCACGCCGATGCTGACCACCAGGGCAAAGAAGTCGCGCCATGGCATCTGCTTCATGGCTGTCCCTGCGGATAACGGGGGGAAGATGGTCTGGAAAAAAGGCGTTTGTTCATGGAGAAAATGGACAGATGTTGCTGGCGGCGCTGGTGTTTGGCGCCAGACGGGCATATGATGAATTTAAAAGCAACTACGGCAAAGCCGCTAGTGTAGCCCGAGCCGCTGCCTTGAGTGTGCCCCGGCACGGGCGCCTGTCATTCGATCATCACGTTAGCGAGGTGTCTGACCATGCGCCGTCCCATCGTTCTCGTTCCCGCCTGCCAGCGCCAGCTTGGCAAACAGGTGCATGGCCATACCTGGCATATGGCGCAGGATAAATACCTGCAAGCCGTGCTGCTGGGCGCCGACTGCATGCCGCTGGTCCTGCCCGGGTTCGGTGCCGACACCGATCTCGATGCAGCGCTGCATATCGCCGACGGCGTCTTGCTGACGGGGGCTGCGTCGAATCTCGATGCGAGGCTATATGGCGAAGAGATCCGCTTTCCCGAGCTGCCGCAAGATCCTGCCCGCGACGCTACCGCCTTGCCCCTGATACGGGCCGCGCTGGCCCGCAAGCTGCCCTTGCTGGCGATTTGCCGGGGCTTCCAGGAGGTCAACGTGGCGCTGGGCGGCAGCCTGCACCAGGCCGTGCATGCGGTCGCCAACATGCAGGATCACCGCGAAGATGTGCGTCAACCGCTGGAGCGCCAGTACGGCCCCGCGCACCGGGTGCGCCTGACGCCGGGTGGCCTGCTGTCGCGCATGCTCGGTGGCGAGAGCGAGATGATGGTCAATTCCCTGCATGGCCAGGGCGTGGCCAGATTGGCCGATGGTTTGAGCGTGGAGGCGCTGGCCGACGATGGCCTGGTCGAAGCCTTTGCGGTGGCGGGCGCTGAAGGTTTCGCGATGGCGGTACAGTGGCACCCGGAGTGGCAAGTGACCAGCAATCCTTTATCGATGCGGCTGTTCGGCGCCTTTGGCCAGGCTTGCCGCGATTTTCAAGAACAGCAGCATCGCCTGACAGCAGCAGATTGAACGGGCGCGCCGCCGCAGTGAGAACCTGTTTTAGCAAGCGGCGCTTGATCAAGACCAGCGAGAGGGAAGTATGGCAATACGCGAGAATTTCACCTATACCGATATGGATTTGTGGCTCAATGAAAAGCGGGTCACGGAAATCGAATGCCTGGTGCCTGACCTGACCGGGGTGGCGCGGGGGAAGATCCTGCCGCGCGCAAAATTCACCCAGGAGCGCGGCATGCGCATCCCGGAAGCGGTGCTGGGCATGACGGTGACGGGCAATTATCCCGTCGACGATGGCGGCTATGACCGCGCCATTTCCAGCACCGACCGCGACATGATTTTAAAGGCCGACCCCACTACCATCACCATGGTGCCGTGGGCCACCGACCCCACCGCGCAAGTGATCCACGACTGTTATTTTTCCGATGGCATGCTGGTCGATTTTGCGCCTCGCTCCGTGCTGCGCCGCGTGCTCAAACTGTATGCGGACAAGGGCTGGAAACCGGTGGTGGCGCCCGAACTGGAGTTCTACTTGACGGCAAAAAACAGCGACCCGGACTTGCCATTGAAGCCGCCCATCGGCCGCAGCGGCCGCGCCGAAACCAGCCGCCAGGTGTATAGCATCGATGCCGTCAACGAGTTCGACCCGCTGTTCGAGGATATCTACGATTACTGCGAACTGATGAACCTCGACGTCGATACCCTGATCCATGAAATCGGCGCGGGCCAGATGGAAATCAACTTCCTGCACGGCGATCCGCTGGGCCTGGCCGACAAGGTATTTTTCTTCAAGCGCACCCTGCGCGAAGCGGCGCTCAAGCACGATATGTACGCCACCTTCATGGCCAAGCCGATGGCGGGCGAGCCGGGGTCCGCCATGCATGTGCACCAGAGCGTGACCGATGCGAAGACGGGCTTGAATATCTTCAGCAACGAGGACGGTTCGGCCGCCACCATCTTCAAGCACTACATCGGCGGCTTGCAGCGCTATATGCCGTCGGCCATGGCCATCGTCGCGCCGTATGTGAATTCCTACCGCCGCATCGTGCGCCACACGGCCGCGCCCATCAATATCCAGTGGGGGCTGGATAACCGCACCGTGGGTTTCCGCGTGCCCGAATCGGGCGTGCAGGACCGCCGCATCGAAAACCGCATCATTGGCGCCGACGCCAATCCCTACCTGGCCCTGGCCGTGACCCTGGCCTGCGGCTACCTGGGCATGGTGGAGCAGATCGAGCCGACGCCGATGATGGTGGGCAGCGCCTACGACTTGAAATTCGAACTGCCGCAAGGCTTGCCGGAAGCGCTGCAACTGCTGCGCGCGGAAGACAAATTGCGCACGGTCTTGGGCGAGCGCTTTATCGACGTGTACGCGGCCATCAAGGACCTGGAACACCAGGAATTCATGACCGTCATCAGCCCCTGGGAACGCGAACACCTCTTACTGCACGTCTAAGGGAGGAAGCATGAGCACAACAAATAATCCGCTGGCGCCCGGCGCCGCCCTGGTTGCCTCCGTAGCGCAGAAAAACGCGGCGCCGCAAGTATTCGACACGGCCGCCATCCAGCTACTGGACTCGGCCCACTACCTGCATCCGTTCACCGATTTCCAGGACCTGGCCGCCAAGGGCGCGCGCGTGATCGTGCGCGGCGAGGGAGTCTACCTGTGGGATAGCCAGGGCAAAAAGATCGTCGATGGCATGTCGGGCCTGTGGTGCGTCAACGTGGGCTATGGCCGCAGCTCGATCTCGCAAGCCGTGTACCGGCAGATGGAAACCCTGCCGTTTTATAACAGCTTTTTCGGCACCACCAATGTGCCGGCCGCGCAGCTGGCGGCCAAACTGGCGCAGATTTCTCCGCCGCAGTTCCAGCACGTGTTCTTTACCAGTTCCGGTTCGGAAGCGAACGACACCAATGTGCGCATGGTGCGCCGCTACTGGGACCTGCTGGGCTACAAGGAACGGCACACCATCATCAGCCGCCACAACGCCTATCACGGCAGCACGGTGGCGGGTGCGTCGCTGGGCGGCATGGATGGCATGCATGCGCAGGGCGGCTTGCCGATCCCCGGCATCGTGCATATCGGCCAGCCCAATTACCTGGAAGCGGGCCACGGCCTGAGCCCTGAAGCCTTTGGTTTGAAGGCAGCTGGGTGGCTGGAAGAGAAAATCCTGGAGGTGGGCGCCGACAAGGTAGCCGCCTTTATCGGCGAGCCGGTGCAGGGCGCCGGTGGCGTGATCATCCCGCCAGCGACGTACTGGCCCGAGATCCAGCGCATCTGCGACAAGTACGGCATCCTGCTGATCGCCGATGAAGTCATTTGCGGTTTCGGCCGCCTGGGGCGCTGGTTCGGCTCCGAACTGTTCGGTATCAAGCCTGACCTGATCACCTTTGCCAAGGGCGTCACGTCCGGCTATGTGCCGCTGGGCGGCGTGCTGGTGGGGGACCGGGTGGCCAGGGTCCTGATCGACAAGGGCGGCGAATTCACGCACGGTTTCACCTATTCGGGCCACCCGGTGGCGTGTGCGGCGGCGCTGGAAAATATCCGCATCCTCGAAGAAGAAAACCTGGTGCGCCGTGTGGCGGAGGATACGGGGCCCTACCTGAAACAGCGTTTCGCCAGCCTGGCGACCCATCCATTGGTCGGTTATGCCGATAGCTGCGGCCTGGTGGCGGGCTTGAACCTGGTGCGCAGCAAAGGCAAGACTGTGCATGACAACGTGCTGTTTGAGGAAGACCAGGGCGTGGGCATGCTCTGCCGCCGCCATATGTTCGATAACGGCGTGATCATGCGGGCCGTGGGCGAGCGCATGATCGTCGCCCCGCCGCTGGTGATCACGCGCGCGCAGATCGACGAGATGGTGGCCCTGATCCGGCTATGCCTGGACAAGACTTATGCGGAAGTGCAGGAAAAGGGCTGGATATAAGTGCTCGTCCGGTTTCCGGCGGCAGATCCGCCGGGGGCATGCATCCCAGTGGGATGCATGCCGATCGCGATGCGACTGACCCAGCCTTTGCCGTTGGGTTTTCACCAAAATAAGCATCAACTTCGCAATTTTTGGACCGCAATGGCGGCAGTTCCGCTAAACTTCCATGTTGGCCGCTCATAGAGCGGCCAGTTTTTCATTTTGACACCATCTTACCCAGAAGCTAACCATACATGACGATAGCAACACCTGCCGCGTCGGCCAGCGACGCCCAAGCGCCATTTTTGCTGATTGACCAGCTGGTCAAGGAATTCGATGGCGTGCGCGCCGTCGATGCGATTTCCGTGACGATCAACAAGGGCGAGATTTTCGCCTTGCTGGGCAGTTCAGGCTGCGGTAAATCGACCCTGCTGCGCATGCTGGCCGGTTTCGAGACGCCGACCTCGGGCACGATCGCGCTGGCGGGTAACAGCATCGTCGACGTGCCGCCGCATCAGCGGCCGATCAACATGATGTTCCAGTCGTATGCGCTGTTTCCGCATCTGTCCGTATGGGACAACATCGCCTTCGGCCTGCGCCGCGACGGCTTGCCGAAAGCAGAGGTCAGCGCGCGCGTGGAGCAGATGCTGGCGCTGGTGCAGCTGACGCAATATGCGAAGCGCAAGCCGCATCAGCTGTCGGGCGGGCAGCAGCAGCGCGTGGCGCTGGCGCGCAGCCTGGCCAAGCGGCCGCAATTGCTGCTGCTCGATGAACCATTGGGCGCGCTGGATAAGAAACTGCGCGAGCGCACGCAGATGGAACTGGTGAATATCATCGAGCAGGTGGGCGTGACTTGCGTGATGGTCACGCATGACCAGGATGAAGCGATGAGCATGGCCACGCGCATCGCCGTGATGAGCGAAGGGCGCATCCTGCAGGTGGGCGCGCCCGGTGAAATCTATGAAACGCCGAACTGCCGCTTCGTTGCCGACTTTATCGGCAGCGTGAACCTGTTCGACGGCCGCATCACGGAAGACGAACCCGATCACGTGGTGGTCGATACGCCCGACGGCCGCCAGTATGTCGCCCACGGTATCACGGGCAACCTGGGCATGGATGTGTCGGTGGCCGTGCGGCCTGAAAAAATCGCCATCCAGATCGACCCTCCCGCGCTGGAAGAACGCGCTTCGCCGGCCGAACACGGCTACAACTGCGCCCAGGGCGTGATCGTCGCCATGGCGTATTTTGGCAATGAAACCAGCTACCATGTGCGCCTCGACAGCGGCACGGTGGTCAAAGTGGCGCGCACCAACGCGGCCCGCCATGACGTGGCGCGCCTCGAGCGCGACCAGCGCGTGTGGGTGTGGTGGGATGGCGCCGACATCGTCGTGCTGACCAGCTGAGGCCATCATGACGTCCATGCTGAAAATGCTGCGCAATCTCGTCACCCTGCGCTGGTTAATGGGGAAAACCGCGGGAAGAAATGCCGTGATCGCCGTGCCGGCGCTGTTCCTGACAATCGCCTTTCTGATTCCCTTCCTGATCGTGCTGCGCATCAGCCTGTCCGACATGGATACGGCCGGCAGCCCGTTTGGCGGCTTGCTGTCCTATGTCGATGGCATCGTGGTATTGAAGGTCAAGATCGCCAATTACCTGTTCATCGCGGCCGACGAACTGTATCTGCTGACTTACCTCAGCTCCATCAAGTATGCGGCGATGACCACCGCCATCTGCCTGGTCATCGGCTATCCGTTTGCCTACTTCATGGCGCGCGCCAAGCCGTCCATCCGCCCGGTGCTGATGATGCTGGTGATGCTGCCGTTCTGGACCTCCTTTTTGCTGCGCGTGTATGCGTGGAAGGGCATCCTGGCCAACCAGGGTTTGCTGAACGACTTGCTGCTGTCGCTGGGGCTGATCAGCGCGCCGCTGCACATGATGAACACCTCGTTTTCACTGGTGGTCGGCATGGTCTACGCTTATCTGCCTTTCATGATTTTGCCGCTGTACGCCAACCTGGTGAAAATGGACATGCGCTACCTGGAAGCGGCGGCCGACCTGGGCGCCACGCC
This sequence comes from Janthinobacterium sp. Mn2066, assembly GCF_049319705.1. NCBI lineage: Bacteria > Pseudomonadati > Pseudomonadota > Betaproteobacteria > Burkholderiales > Oxalobacteraceae > Janthinobacterium > Janthinobacterium sp. Mn2066. The sequence continues at coordinate 256,330 of NZ_JBMOUF010000003.1, forward strand.
GCTGCAGGCGTTCTGGCGCATCACCGTGCCGCTGTCGAAGTCGGGCATCATCGCCGGTGCCATGCTGGTCTTCATTCCGTCCGTCGGCGAGTATGTGATCCCCGAACTGCTGGGCGGCCCGGAAACGCTGATGATCGGCCGCGTACTGTGGGATGAATACTTCACCAATAACGACTGGGCCATGGCCTCGTCGGTGACGGTGCTGGTGATCCTGCTGATCCTGGTGCCGATGGCGATTTTTAACAAATACAAGACGGACCAGGATGGGGAGGAGCGGGCATGAGCGCAAATGTGAGTGGACGTAGCTTTCTTCAGCGCTGGTTTGGCCGCGGCTGGCTCTCGCTGGGCTATCTGTTCCTGTACCTGCCGATCATCGTGCTGATCGTTTTTTCGTTCAACAGCTCGCGCCAGGACATGGTGTGGAGCGGCTTTTCGCTGCGCTGGTATAGCGAATTGATGAACGACAGCGAGATCATTTCCGGCTTTGGCCTGTCGCTGAAGATTGCCTTTTTCTCGGCCACGTCGTCCGTCATCCTGGGCACCTTCGCCGCGTTTGCCCTGAACAGCTACCAGCGCTTCCGTGGCCGCACCCTGTTTTCTTCCATGGTCAGCGCGCCGCTGGTGATGCCGGAAGTGATCATCGGCCTGTCCTTGCTGCTGATGCTGGTGTCCATGCAAAAGGTGTTCGGTTTTCCCGAGCGGGGCGTGCTGACGATCTGGCTGGGCCACACCTTGCTGGGCATGGCGTATGCGGCGGTGGTGGTGCAATCGCGTTTGCAGGAAATGAGCAAGTCGCTGGCCGAGGCGGCGATGGACCTGGGCTGCCGCGCGCACCAGGTGTTTTTCCTGGTGACCCTGCCGAATATCACGCAGGCGCTGGCATCGGCCTGGCTGCTGACTTTTACTTTGTCGCTGGACGACGTGGTGCTGTCGGCCTTCTTGTCGGGCCCCGGTTCGACCACCATGCCGCTGGTGATCTTCTCGCGTGCGCGCCTGGGCCTGGACCCGCGCGTGAACGCCGTGGCCGCCCTGACGATTCTGGTGGTGACGATCGCCGTGATCATCTTCAGCGTGATGCTGGCGCGCGCCGACCGGCGCCGCCGCAAGCAGATGTCCGCCGCCTATGCACAGGAAAACTAGCAGGAAGAGTAGACTGTTGTCTCCACCATACAGGAGACAGCCATGGCAGAAGCAGCAATAGACTGGCACGCACGGGCAAACGAACTGAAAATCGATGGCCGCGCCTTTATCAACGGCCAGCGCGTAGCGGCCTTGTCGGGACAGGTATTCGACAATCTGTCACCCATCGATGGCCGCTTGCTGGGGCAGGTGGCGCGTTGCGATGGCCTTGACGTGGATGCTGCCGTGCTGGCGGCCCGCGCGGCGTTTGACGAGCGCCGCTGGGCCGGCAAGTCGCCCGCGCAGCGCAAGCGGGTGCTGCTCAAGTTTGCCGACCTGGTGCAAAAACATGGCTCCGAGCTGGCGCTGCTCGAAACGCTGGACATGGGCAAGCCGATCAAGTACAGCCAGAGCGTGGACGTGGGCGCCACGGCCAACTGCCTGCGCTGGTATGGCGAAGCGATCGACAAGGTCTACGATGAAATCGCCCCTACGCCGGCCAGCAGCCTGGCCCTGATCACGCGTGAACCGGTCGGTGTGGTGGCCGCCATCGTGCCATGGAATTACCCGATGATCATGGCTGCCTGGAAGATCGCTCCCGCGCTGGCGGCCGGTAACAGCGTGATCCTCAAGCCGTCTGAAAAATCGCCATTGACGGCCTTGCGCCTGGCCGAACTGGGCCTGGACGCAGGCTTGCCGCCCGGCGTCTTGAATGTGCTGCCCGGTTACGGCCATGAGGCGGGCGCCGCGCTGGCCCTGCACATGGATATCGATTGCATCGCCTTTACGGGTTCCACGCGCACGGGCAAATTGATCGTGCAGATGGCGGGCCAGTCGAACCTGAAACGGGCCTGGACTGAACTGGGCGGCAAGTCGGCCAATATCGTCTGCGCCGATTGCCCTGACCTCGATCAAGCCGTGGCCGCCGCCATCGGCTCCATCTTTTTCAACCAGGGCGAAAGCTGCAATGCGCCGTCGCGGCTGTTCGTGGAAGAATCGATCAAGGCCGAGTTTTTGCAAAAAGCGCTGGCCATGCTGCCCCGCTTCCAGCCTGGCGATCCGCTCGATGAAGCCACGGTGATGGGCGCCATCGTCGACGCTACGCAAATGCAGACGGTGATGGGCTATATCGCGGCCGGCCAGCGCGAAGGCGCGCAACTGCTGGGCGGCGGCGCACAGGCGCGCACGGAAACGGGCGGCTACTATGTGCAGCCGACCATCTTCGACGGCGTCGATGGCACGATGACGATCGCGCGCGAAGAGATCTTCGGGCCCGTCCTGTCGGTGCTGGGGTTTACCGATCTTGCCGACGCCGTACAGCAGGCCAACGCCACGCCCTACGGTTTGCAGGCGGCCGTGTGGACTTCAAATATCAGCAAGGCCATCCAGACGGCCCGCGCCCTGCGCGCCGGCACCGTCCACGTCAACCAGTATGACGGCGACGACATCACGGTGCCGTTCGGCGGCTACAAGCAGTCGGGCAACGGGCGCGATAAATCCTTGCACGCGCTCGACAAATACACGGAGCTGAAGACCACCTGGATACAGGTGGGCTAACACAGTCCTTTGTCGCGGCAGTAGCGGCGTACCGAGTCGTCGATGGTCGGCAGTGCACCGAACAGCCTGTGCTGCCGCTGGCTGTCGTGGCTGACATAGCCTCCCTTGCGTATCCACGCCAGTACCCTGGCCTGGTCCCGCAGGCGCGGCGGGAAAAACCTGGCCACCAGCGGCAACAGCGCGACAACGAAGGAAGGGAAGACAGGCCGAGCCACGACTGGCCGGCCCAGCACCTGGGTGAACGCTGCGGCCACCAGGGTGCCCGTGGCCGGCACGTCGCAGCAGATATCCACGCTCTGGTTCAGCTCAGCGGCTGGCAAGTCGAGGGCGGCATGGGCCGCATAGCGGGCCAGGTCCGGCGAATAGATCATGCTCATGGGCACGCCAGGGACGATGTCTGGAAAAACGCCTAGCCGTACCTTGCCGGCGACCACGTCCTGCGCCCGGTCGAGGAAGGCGCCGGCGCGCAGGGCCAGGTAGGGCTGGCCCTTCTGTGCCAGGTAGTGCTCGGTCATCAGCTTTTGCGCAAAGTGGGGCACATCGGGCGCTTGGTCGCATGCCAGGATAGAGACCAGCACGAAGCGGGGGATGCCGGCTTGCCTGGCCGCGTCCACCAGGTGGCGGTATCCCTCGGTATCGGTACGGGAATGATCGCCTTGCGTGCGGGCCGAGTGGGCGCTGAAGCCGGCTGCGCTGGCAATCACCGCGACGGACCTGGGTTCGCTGGCCAATGCCCGTTGCAGCGCAGCGGGGTCCATCAGGTCGGCCACCACAAAGTCCGTCACGCCCAGCGCGACGAGTTTGCTGCGGTCGCTGGTGGCCCGCACCATGGCCCTCACATGGGCGCCTTTCTTGAGCAGGGCGCGCACGATTTCCGATCCCAGCGTTCCTGAAGCACCTACCACGGTGACTGTTCTGGTGTCCATGTACTTCCTTCCTATCGATGGTCATGGCAGCATGGTAAAAGGCGTGCCAGATATAATCTATGCGATGAAGTATTCAATTATGTCGAGATCGTCCAGGAATGCGGCCGATCCACTCTCGGACGTGCTGTCCCTGCTCAAGCCGCGCAGCTATATGTCGGGCGGCATCGACGCGGGCGGAGAGTGGTCGTTCCAGTTTGCGCCCAGTAACTGTTTCCTGTGTTTTGCGCTCGTCACCGGTCAGTGCTGGCTGTTGATCGATGGCGACGATGAGGCGGTACGGCTGCAGGCAGGCGATTTTGTGGCCTTGCCGCACGGGCCGGCGTTCCGCTTTGCCAGCGACCTGGCGCTTGTCCCGGTGGACGTGCGCTCTGTCGTGACCGGGCCCATGCACGGGAACATTGTTCGCTGGCAGGGTGGCGGCGCGTGCCTGGGGCTGACGGCTTTCTTTACCTTTGCTGCGGAGCACGCGAACATACTGCTGGGGCTGCTGCCCGCGCTGGTGCATCTGCGCAGCCCTGCTGATCGTGCTGTCATGCAATGGTATTTGCAGCGCATGAGGGCCGTATTGCAAGCCCCGCAGCCAGGCGATACCTTGCTCGGTGAACACCTTGCGCAGATGATGCTGATCGAGATGCTGCGCCTGCATGTGGCGCAGCAAGACACGGATAGCGTGGGCTGGCTGTTCGCTTTGTCGGACCGGCATTTGCGAGCCGTCATCATGGCCATGCACGAGCGCCCCGGTCATGGCTGGACGGTGCAGGAACTCGCCGGACTGGCCTGCATGTCGCGCTCGGCTTTCTCGCTGCATTTCAAAAACAAGGTGGGCATGCCCGTGATGGCCTACCTGATCCGATGGCGGATGCTGCTGGCAAGCGAGCGGCTTTTACATACTCAGGATGCTGTTTCCACCATCGCACTGGACCTGGGCTACCGCTCCGAAAGTGCATTCAGCTTCGCCTTCAAGCGGGAGATGGGCTGTTCTCCCCGTCAATACTGCCGTGTGCCGGCAAGCTAGTAGGCCAGCTTTGGATACCAGTCCTTGCCGCGTCCGGCTGGCGTCAAGTCCAGCAGGTTCCATAAGGGTGTAGGGTCGGGTGCGCCGCGCGGGTCCTGGCCCGGGTCCTGGGTGCCGCCCAGTTCCCCGCCCCAGAAGTGATAGACCTTGCCGTTGCGCCTGACCCAGACGTCGAGCGCCGGCCATTCGCTGCCGTCCGGCGCCAGGCCCCGGTAATCGCGCGCATAACTGTCACCGGCCGTCGCGTAAAACGACAGGTTTTTCCAGCCCCGTTCACGGGCGAACGCCAGTTGCCGCGCGACTGGCGAGCGGCCGATCACGGCCACGGCGATGCGCTGTTGCAGGTCGGCCACCGGCGTATCCAGGGCTCCCAGGAAGGCGGTGCACATGGGGCAGGGCCGCTGCCGCTGCGGGCCATACATCCAGAAGTACGTCAGCAGGGTGTCGTGCGCACCGAACAAGTCGGCCAGCTGCACGGTGTTGCCGTTTTCATCCGTGAACGCGTACTCGGGCGGTTCGCCGCCCAGCGGCAAGGCGCGCCGCTGCTGCGCGACGCGCTCGATATGGCGCCGCAATTCGATTTCTTCCGCCAGCAAGGCCACGCGTGCGGCACGGTACTCGGCGCTGTCGTTCGGATAGGGCTTGCTGGCCTTGGCGGCCAGCGTGGTGGCGGGTTCCAGTGTGCTCATCTCATGCTCCCTGTTTGTCTGCGTTGCCAGGAGCATCACGCTACGCCGTTGATGGTCAGGCGGCTGTGCGCTGTTTCACGCATGCGTGGGGTTTTTATATTTCCAATATTTTTCTTTACAGATACCTTTTCCATGTGCAACTATTATATTTATGATAGTCTTATTATTGGGAGAAAATCACATGCAGCTTAAACTGAATCAGCTGAAAAAGATGGCATTGGCGTTATTGTTGGCGAGCAGCATCCCCGCGCTGGCCCAGTCCAGCACGGCGGATGCGCCTTGGACCGGCACGTGGGCGGTCACGCCGTGGACTACCGGCGACGCGGGCTTTAACAACCAGACCATCCGCCAGATTGTCTATACCAGTATCGGTGGTTCGGCGGCGCGGGTGCGGCTGTCTAACCTGTTCGGCAGCGAGCCATTGCAAATCGGTAACGTGCATATCGCGCTGCGCGACAGCGACGCCCGCATCATTCCCGGCAGCGACCGCCTGGCGACCTTCGGCGGCCAGACGGCGATCACCATCGCGCGCGGCGCGGAAGTGCTCAGCGATGCGGTGACCCTCGATGTGCCGGCGCTGGGCAATGTGGCGGTCAGCATCTACCTGCCTGGCCGCACGGCGAATAATTCGACCGGCCACGCCGGTTCGCTGCAAGACGTGTATATCGCGCCTGGTGATGTGGGCGGCACCGTCGATTTGCCGGGCGGCAGCGCCAATTCCGTCAGCGGCCAGGCGTATTACTTCCTGACGGGCCTGGATGTGCAAAACCCGGCCGCGACCGGCGCCGTGGTGACTTTCGGCGCATCGATCACTGATGGCATCGCTTCGCGCGGCAATGTGAACCGGCGCTGGCCGAACGACCTGGCGCGCCGTTTGCAGCAAGCCAATATGACGGTGGGCGTGCTGAACCAGGGTATCAGCGGCAATAATTTTTTCTATGATGGCGCCGGCCAGGCGGGCCGCACCCGCTTCAATCGCGATGCCTTGCAGCAAGCCGGCGTGAAATGGGTGATCGTTTCGGATGACGCGGTCAATAGCCTGAACAATGGCAATCCGCCACCGGCAGCCGACTTTATCGCCGTCTACAAGGAATTGATTGCCCAGGCGCACCAGGCCAACGTCAAGTTCCTGTGCTCGACCCTGACGCCCTTCCACGGCACGCCGCAATGGACGCCGGCCGCCGAAAACGTCCGCGCCCAGCTCGAAGCATTCATGAAGAGTCCGGACAGCGGCTGCGACGGCATCGTCGACCAGGCGCTGGCGACCAGCGATCCGGCCGACCGCACGCGCTATTTGCCAGCCTTCAATGCCGGCGACAGCCTGCATCCGAATGAAGAAGGTTTGCAGGCGATTGCCGACGCGGTGCCGCTGAACAAACTGCGCTTGTTGCCAGCCGTAACAAAACCGCTGGTGTGCGGCCAGTTGCAGGCGGGTGAAGGCTTGTTGCGCGGTGAAACGCTGGCTTCCTGCGATGGACGTTTCACGTTCAGCCTGGGCCAGGATGGCAACTTGACGATTGCCGATGGCGACACGCAATTATGGTCCAGCGGCACGGCTGGCAGCAGCGCGGCCGAGGTCGTGCTGCAAGACGATGGCAGGCTGGTGGAATACGATGCCAAGGGCAATGTGCTGTGGCAAAGCGACAGCAGCAGCCATCCGGGCGCCGTGACCTTCTTGCAAAATGACGGGAATCTGGTGATCTACAGTAACAACCAGCCGGTGTGGGCGTCGAATACCTGCTGTCACTGAGTTGTTTGACTGCGTTGTTTGAAAGCGTGGCTGCCTGGGCGGCCACGCGTGGAATACGATCAGAAGCAGTGTTCGGGCGCCGGGAAGCTGCCTTCCTTGACGGCTTTCACATAGCCGCTGACGGCGTCGTCGATGCTGGCCGCGCCTTCCATGAAGTTGCGCACGAAACGTGCCTTGCGGCCCGGGAACACGCCCAGCAGGTCGTGCATGACCAGTACCTGGCCGGAACAGTCGGGGCCGGCGCCGATGCCGATGGTGGGAATCGCCAGCAGCTCCGTGACTTCCTTGCCCAGCGTGGAAGGAACCGCTTCGATCACGACCAGCGAGGCGCCGGCTTTTTGCAGGGCCAGCGCGTCGCTTTTCAGCAAGTCGGCGCTTTCGATGCTCTTGCCCTGCACCTTGTAGCCGCCCAGCTGATGCACGGATTGCGGCGTCAGGCCCAGGTGGGCGCAGACGGGCACCGAACGCTCGGTGAGGAATTTCACGGTGTCGGCCAGCCAGGCGCCGCCTTCGATCTTGATCATGTGGGCGCCAGCCTGCATCAGGGTGACGGCATTGTTAAACGCCGTTTCGGGCGTGCCATAGGCGCCGAATGGCAGGTCGGCCACGATCATGGCGGACTTGCTGCCACGGGCGACGGCAGCTGTGTGGTAAGCCAGTTCCGCCACGGTGACGGGCAGGGTCGAGTGATGGCCATTGCAGACCATGCCCAGCGAGTCGCCGATCAACAGCACTTCCACGCCACAGCGGTCCATCAGCGACGCGAAGCTGGCGTCGTAGCAGGTCAGCATGGTGATTTTTTCACCGGCGGCGCGCAGGGCGGACAGCGCCGGGATGGTGACAGCCTTGGCGGCGACAGGTTTCGCAGGCGCCGGCGCAGGGGCGGCAGCCTTGTCTTTCGCGGCCAAATCTGTTCCTTGCAAATAAGCGGACATAAGAATTCTCAAGAGTGAATAGGGGGTGACGCAGATGCACGCCGCTAGTGTAGACCTTTATTCACCAGCGTGCAGCGGCGGCATTTTATTGCATGGATGGTGATAATGCTCAGAGCTTGCTGATGGCCTGGTCTGCCACCCGGGGCAAACAGGCCGATGCCGGGCCCAGGCCAGGGATATCGATGGCGGGCGCCAGTTCCAGCAGCGGCACCAGCACGAAGGCGCGTTCGGCCAGGCGCGGATGGGGCACGCTCAGGGTAGGGCTGCTGATCTGGTCATCGCCGTACAGCAGCAAGTCCAGGTCCAGGGTGCGCGGGGCGTTGCGGTAAGGCCGCTCGCGCCCGTGCGCCGCTTCGATGGCGTGCAGCGCCAACAGCAAGGCTTCGGCCGGCAGGCTGGTGCGGATGTGGGCCACGGCGTTGATGTAGTCGTCGCCGCTGGAATCGATCGGCGCCGTGCGGTAGCTGCCTGAGGCCGCCACCAGCGAAGCGCCAGGCAGCCGCGCCAGGCGCGCAATGGCGTCCTGCACATTCGCGCGTGCGTCGCCCAGGTTGGCGCCGATGCCGATGTAAGCGTTCACTGCCATTATTCGCCGCTGGTGCTGCCGCTGGTGGAGCCGGTGCTGCTCTTGCTGCGGCTGCTGCGGCGTGGCGGGCGCTTCTTCTTGGCTGCGCCAGGAGCGGCGTTGGCGCTGGCGAGCAGCGCTTCGCGCGTCTCTTCATCGCCTTCGTAAAACGCGGTCCACCACTCGCCCAGCTCCATGTCGATCTCGCCGGAAGCGCAGCGCAGCAGCAGGAAGTCGTAGCCGGCGCGGAAGCGCAGGTGTTCCAGCAATTTGTACGGCGCCTTGCCGACCCGGCGTTCGAAGCGGGGCTGCATCGACCAGATGTCGCGCATGTCGGAACCGATCTTGCGCTGCAAGGCCAGCTTTTCCGTTTGCGAATCGAGCACGTCGTCGGCCGCCAGGTGCAGCGCGGGAATGGTCGATTCGCCGGCGGCGCGGTAGGCCGTCCATTTTTCCAGCACCTGGTGCCACAGCAGCGAGGCAAACAGGAAGCCGGGCGAGACGGTCTTGCCGGCGGCGATGCGCGCGTCGGTGGCGTCCAGCGCCAGGGTGACGAATTTCGCGCCCAGCGGCTGTTCCAGCACCACGTCGAGCAATGGCAGCAAGCCGTGATGCAAGCCTTCCTTGCGCAACTGCTGCAAACAGGCCAGCGCCTGGCCGCTCATCAGCAATTTCAGCATTTCATCGAACACGCGCGGCGCCGGCACATTGTTGATCAGGGTGGCCATCACGGGGATCGGCGCGGCAGTGGCCGGCTCGATGGTGAATTTCAGCTTGGCGGCAAAGCGCACCACGCGCAGCATGCGCACCGGGTCTTCGCGGTAGCGCTCTTCCGGCTTGCCGATCATGCGCAAGGTCTGGGCGCGGATATCTTCCACGCCGCCATGGTAGTCCAGCACTTCCTGCGTGGCCGGGTTGTAGTACATGGCGTTGATGGTGAAGTCGCGGCGCAATGCATCTTCGTGCTGCAAGCCGAAGGTGTTGTCGCGCAGCACGCGGCCATGTTCATCCTTGGGCGCGGAATCCGATCCGGCGCCGCGGAAGGTCGTCACTTCCAGCAAGTCCTGGCCAAACATCACGTGCACGATCTGGAAACGCTTGCCGATGATGAAGGCGCGGCGGAACAGTTTTTTCACCTGCTCCGGCGTGGCGTTGGTGGCGATATCGAAGTCTTTCGGTTTCACGCCCAGCAGCAGGTCGCGCACGGCGCCGCCGACCACGAACGCTTCGTAGCCCGCTTCCTGCAGGCTGCTGGTGACGCGAATGGCGTTCGACGACACCAGTTTCGGATCGATTCCGTGTTGCGCCGTCCCCAGCACGATGGGTGCCGTGGTGTCGCGCGCTGCCTCTTTTTTAACGCCGAGGATCTTGCGGATGAATTTTTTAATCATTGAATAAGTGGAGTGATGGCCAGCCGTGGATCGATGCATGTGCGCTCAAAGCGGCGTTGGGATTGGTCGCGACGGGGTGGGTAACAACCGACATCAGCGGAATGTCGTTATGCGAATCGCTGTAAAAATAACTGCGCTCGAACTGGCCCAGCTGTTTGCCCAGCTTTTCCAGCCAGGCGTGGGTGTGGGTCAGCTTGCCGGCGCCCAGGGTCGGCGTGCCGTCCAGCTTGCCCGTGATATTGCCTTCGGCATCGAACTCCGGCATGGCGGCGATCAGGTGTTCGACCCCCAGTGCTGCAGCGATGGGCTTGGTGATGAAATGGTTGGTGGCCGTGACGATGGCCAGCAGGTCGCCTGCATCGCGGTGCTGCTTGAGCAGCGCCAGCACTTCAGGGCGGATGGCCGGGGTGACGACTTCCGCCATGAACTGGGCATGCAGGGCATCGAGGCGGCTACGGGGAAACCGCGCCAGGGTACCGAGCGAAAATTCCAGGTATTCGACCGCATCGAGCGTACCGGCCTGGTACTGGGCGAAGAATGCATCGTTGCGGCGGGTGAATTCGGCGGCATCGACGGCACCGATACGTACCAGGAATTCGCCCCACTCGTGATCCGAGTCGATGGGCAGCAGGGTGTGGTCGAGGTCAAACAGGGCCAGATTCATCATTCTTTCGCTTCCGCCTGCAGCAACTCGCGCAACAATGGCAAGGTGATCGGGCGTTGGGTTTCCAGGGAATAGAGGTCGAGGGAGTCCAGCATCGTCGACAGCGAACGCATGTCGCGCCGGAAATGGGACAGCAGATAGGGTAACACGCCCGGCGACAAGGTCAAGCCACGGGTAGCGGCCGCCTGGGTCAGGGCGGCAATTTTTTCTTCGTCCGTCAAGCCGTGGATCTGGTAGATCAAGCCCCAGCCCATGCGCGTGCGCAAGTCTTCGCGCACCGGCAGCACGGCAGGCGGCACGGCGCCGCTGCACACCATGAAAGCCTGGTTGGCGCGGATTTCATTGAACAGCGCAAAGGCGTCGATCTGCGCCAGCGGCGACAGCTTTTCGCAATCATCGAGCAGGTACAGGTCGACCTCGGGCGAGTAGACGAATTCGGACTCGATCGAAAACGGCGAAATATAGCGCGCGCGCTCGGTGCTGGCCAGGGCCTTGAGCAGATGGCTCTTGCCGGCAGCCAGTTCGCCCCACAGATAGGCAAAATGCTCGCGCGAGGTGCGCGCGGCGAAGTGGCGCATCAGCTGCGCCACTTCGGCATTCTGTCCCACCTCGAAGGTATCGAGGCTGTGCGCCGGATCTGTGCCTAAATCGAGCACCAGTTGTTTCATGGCGTACGCCTTGTCCTGTTTTTCATTACTGCTTGTGCATCATTGGTGTTGCCAGGTTGATATGATATCCGCTTTTATTATGTATTATAGAAGCTGCTGGACAGGTAGTGGCGTCTTAGATGCCTAAAAACGACCATCAGGATGGCAGAAGCGGGCAAAGCCAGCAGTACGCCGACGAAACCGAACAGTTGTCCAAAGGCCAGCAAGGCGAAGATCACGGCCAAGGGATTGAGGCCGATGCGTTCGCCCACCAGCCGTGGCGTGAGGAAAAAGCCTTCGAACACCTGGCCGCAGCCATAGATCACGGCCACGGCGACCACGCCGCTCCAGTCGGCAAATTGCAGCAGGGCGGCGATCAATGCCAGCACCAGTCCCAGGCCAAAGCCCAGGTAGGGGATAAACACCAGCAAGCCCGTGATGATGCCTACAGGCAACGCAACTTCGAAACCGGCGATGCTCAGGGCAATCGAATAATAGGCCGCCAGCACCAGCATCACCAGCAACTGGCCGCGCAGGTATTGCGCCAGCAGGGTGTCGACTTCCTGCGCCATGCTGACCGTGCGGCCCACCCAGCGGCGCGGCACGGCGCCGGCCACGCGCGCCAGCAACGGATGCCAGTCCAGCAGCAGGTAGAACAGCACCACGGGGATCAGCACGGCGGTGGCCAGCCAGCCCAGCACGGCCGTGCCCCCGGTGCGCGCCGAAGCCAGCACGGTGCTCCAGATTTCATCGCCGCTGGCTGCCATCTGCTGGCTCAGCATGCGCTTGATGCCGGTGCCGTCCAGGCGCACGCGGATGCCCAGGTCGCGCAGTTTCGGCGCAATCAGTTCATTCGCCTTGGTCAGAAACTGCGGGATTTGCGCCTGCAGCAGCGGGATTTCCTTTTGCAGCACGGGCACCACGATCAGGATCAAGGCGGCGATCGCCAGGAAAAACAGCAGCACCACGGCCAGCACCCCCAGCGGGCGGGGCAGATAAAAGCGGCGGTAGTGCAGGCGTTGCAAACGGTCCACGCCGGGATTGAGTACGTAAGCGAGGATGGCGGCGGCCAGGAAAGGCGTCAGGATCGGCCCCAGGCTGACCAGCAGCAGCAGGAATGCCAGCCAGACCGCGATCCAAAATGCTGTTTGCTTCTGTTCGGCGGTGATGGGCAATGGCATGAAGTTTGGGCTTTTGCGTTAAAAAAAGGCAGTTAATTACGAAAATGCGGGGGCAGTTTGATAAAATAGCGTATTGAACGACCGAATTGACCGGCTGGCGATCTGCCGCCTCGATGTCGAAAACATCGGTGCGGACGCGCGTCAGCGGTTATCCGCCTTCTATCGCCTTCTATTTTACCGCCTCCGCAGCCACCACACCATGAACCAGACTTCTAATGTTTCCCTTTCCTACCGTGACGCCGGCGTCGATATCGATGCAGGCGACGCTTTAGTCGAAGCAATCAAGCCATTTGCCAAGCGCACCCTGCGCGAAGGCGTGCTGGGCGGCCTGGGCGGTTTTGGCGCCATGTTTGAAATCAGCAAGAAGTACAAGGAACCGGTACTGGTTTCCGGCACCGATGGCGTCGGCACCAAGCTGAAGCTGGCATTTGAGTTGAACCGCCACGACACGGTCGGTATCGACCTGGTGGCCATGAGCGTCAACGATATCCTGGTGCAAGGCGCCGAGCCTTTGTTCTTCCTCGATTATTTTGCTTGCGGCAAGCTGGACGTGGCGATCGCCACCGACGTGATCAAGGGCATCGCCCAGGGTTGCGAACAGGCGGGCTGCGCACTGATCGGCGGCGAAACGGCGGAAATGCCAAGCATGTACCCGGCCGGTGAATACGACCTGGCAGGCTTTGCCGTCGGCGCCGTGGAAAAAGCCAACATCATCGACGGCAGCAAGATCGCTCCCGGCGACGTGGTGCTGGGTTTGGCGTCGTCGGGCGTGCACTCGAACGGTTACTCGCTGGTGCGCAAGATTATTGAAGTGGCAAAACCGGACCTGGAAGGCGACTTCCACGGCCGCAAGCTGGCCGACGTGCTGATGCAGCCGACGCGCATCTACGTCAAGCCGCTGCTGGCGCTGATGGCCACACTGGAAGTCAAGGGCATGGTGCACATCACCGGCGGCGGCCTGGTGGAAAACATTCCGCGCGTGCTGCAGCCTGGCCTGGTGGCCGAACTGGATTCGAAAGCATGGACCATGCCGCCGCTGTTCACCTGGCTGCAGCAGCACGGCGGCGTGGCCGACGCTGAAATGCACCGCGTGTTCAACTGCGGTATCGGCATGACGGTGATCGTCTCGGCAGAAAACGCCGACGCCGCCATCGCGCAATTGCAAGCGGCTGGTGAAACCGTGTCGCGCATCGGCACCATCCGCGCCCGCGTCGGTGACGAACATCAAACGGTTGTTATCTAAGCTCTAACGTTCCTTTAAAAAAGCGGACCGCGCCCCTGGCGCCGTCCGCTTTTTTCATGCCGGTGTCATCCGCCGCGCTTACAATGCCGCTATCCCGATCATGAGGTTTTTCCTATGTTGTTGAAAAAAATAGCCTGTTTATTCATGCTGGCTGCGGCTGGCTACGCCTCGGCCCGCACGCCCGTCATCCTGGTGTCGATGGATGGTTTCCGGCCCGATTATCTGGAGCGTGGCGTCACGCCGAACCTGAACCAGGTGGCGGCGGGCGGCGTGCGCGCCGAGGCCATGCTGCCATCGTTTCCTTCGATTACTTTTCCAAATCACTACACCCTGGTGACGGGGCTGCGCCCGGACCATCACGGCATCGTCGGCAATACCATGAACGATGCGGACATTCCCGGCGTGCGTTTCAGCATGAGCAATACCGCCGCCGTACTCGACCGCCGCTGGTGGGACCAGGCCGAGCCCGTGTGGGTGACGGCCGAACTGCACGGCATCCGCAGCAAGACCATGTTCTGGCCCGGTTCCGAAGCGGCCATCCACGGCGTGCGTCCGACCGAAGCGCCGGCCTTTGACGGCAAGCTGCCGGCGGACAAGCGCGTCGACAAGCTGCTGTCCTGGCTGGACGGCCCGGCCGAGTCGCAGCCGGGATTCATGACCTTGTACCTGGACGATGTCGACCATGCGGGCCACGACTTTGGCCCGGACAGCGAGCAGGTCACGCAAGCGGTGGCGCACGTCGACCAGGCCGTGGGCCGCTTGATGGCAGGCCTCAACAGCCGCCACCTGGCCGCCAATATCGTCATCGTGTCCGATCACGGCATGGCTGGTGTCAGCAAGGACAGGGTGGTACGCATGGACAGGCTGGCGCCGGAAAGCAGCTACCGCATCACTTCCAGCGGCCCGTATGCCAGCGTGGATGCCGCGCCGGGACAGGAAGCGGTAGTCGAGGCTGCCCTGCTGCAGCCGCACGAGCACATGCAGTGCTGGCGCAAGGCCGAGATTCCGGCCCGCCTGGAATTTGGCCACAATGCGCGCGTGCCCGCCTATCTGTGCCTCGGTGAACCGGGCTGGTCGCTGCTGTTCAATGACAAGGCTGTGGCGCGCCTGAAAGGCGGCACGCATGGCTACGACAACCAGGCGCCCGAGATGCGCGCCACTTTTATTGCCACCGGCCCCGCCTTCAAGCCGGGCGTGGTGTTGCCCGCGTTTGATAACGTGGACGTGTATCCATTGCTGATGCGCCTGCTGGACCTGGCGCCCTTGCCATCGGATGGCAATATTGCGCCGCTGCTGCCGGCCTTGCAGGACGCTGCACCAGCACCTGCGGCGGCGCAGCCGCAGGGCTGATCGCTCAGGGCTTGAGCACCTTGGCCACTTTCGCCGCCCGCAGGCGGAAGGCGTCCGGCATGCTTGAGCCCAGCAGCGGGCGCAGATACATGCGGAAGGCGTCCGTCACGTCGGTGCCGCTGTCGCTGATGAATTCGTCTTCCATGGTGCGCGTCTTGCCCGCCACATCCGTCAGCGGCAGCAAGGCGTAATCGACGGAATAAAAGCCCGTGCGCTTGATGGCCACCGAGCCGTCGCGGTCGCCCCACATGGCGAATTGCACGGCTTTTTCGCCCACCTCGCGCGCTTCGCGCTGGTCCACGTCCGACACGCAGCCGATGAAAGAGCGCTGCAGATAGCCGAAGGTATCGCCGCGCACGCGCTTGATGCCCAGCTTGTCCTTGATCTCGTCGCACAGCAGGTCGGCCAGCGCGCCCGTGCCCGATAATTGCACATTGCCATGCGCATCGCGCTCGACCGCATTGCCCGCCTTTTGCGCCAGCAGGCTGGCGATCGCCTCGCCCGAGGCGTCGTGGATGCCTTCGGAGACGGCGATCACGCAGCGGCCATATTTTGCATAAGTCGCCTTGACGTCGGCCAGGAATTGATCGAGCACGAATACGCGTTCCGGCAGGTAAATCAGATGCGGTCCATCGTCGGGAAATTTCTTGCCCAGCGCCGCGGCGGCCGTCAGAAAGCCCGCGTGGCGGCCCATCACCACGCCCACGTACACGCCGGGCAGGGCGGCGTTGTCCAGGTTGGCGCCTGCGAATGCCTGCGCCACGAAACGGGCCGCCGACGGGAAGCCCGGTGTGTGGTCGCTGCCGACCAGGTCATTGTCGATCGTCTTGGGAATGTGAATGCAGCGCAGCGGATAAGCGGCCTTGTGCGCTTCTTCGCTGACGATGCGCACCGTATCGGACGAGTCATTGCCGCCGATGTAAAAGAAATGTTCAATTTCATGCGCGCGCAGCACCTCGAAGATTTGCTGGCAATACGCGATATCGGGCTTGTCGCGCGTGGAACCCAGCGCGGACGAGGGCGTGGCGGCCACCAGTTCCAGGTTATGGCTGGTTTCCTGCGTCAGATCAACAAATTCTTCATTGATGATGCCGCGCACCCCATGCAGCGCCCCATACACGCGCGTGACGTGCTGGAAACGCCGCGATTCAAGCACCACGCCCACCAGCGACTGGTTGATGACGGCGGTGGGGCCGCCCCCCTGGGCGACAAGAATTTTTCCAGATGGCATAGTGACTCCTAGAGAGTTGAGCGATGCTTAGCCTACTCCTTTTTTGTTGCCGGGCTGTTTTTTCCGATGTTTTTGTCGAGGAATCGTTCTACTCCTTGCCAGTAGTCGAGGCGGTTCCTTTCCAGCGCAAAGTCCTGTTCACCTTCTTTCTCGTAACTGCTCCACTCGACCTGGTGATTGCTTTCTTGCAATGCCGTACGCAGTTTTTCGGCGTGCGGGGCCGGTATCCGGCGGCTGGCCATGCCATAGGCCAGTAGTAGTGGCTGCGTCAGGCGCGCAGCCTGTCGTACTGGTGAGGTTTGTTGGAATTGTTGCGTGTCTTCCTTTGGATGACCTATCCATTGTGGGAACGCGTACGCTTTCCATTCCTCGCGCATATTGCCGGAAAGTCCCCAATGTTCCGCATGGAATAAGCCGATGTCGGCGATAGGGCTGTAGGCAAAACCGCAGCGATAGAGGTCACCATCATTGATCAGGCCCATCAAGGCGGAGTAGGCGCCGTAATAACTGCCGCCTATGCAGATGCGGCTGGCATCGGCATATCCCTGGGCAATCGCCCAGCGTGCGCCATCGGCGATGTCATCCTGCATCTTCAAGCCCCATTGTTTCCAGCCAGCCTTGAGATGGCGGTCGCCAAAGCCGTCGCTGCCGCGATGTTCCGGTTCCAGGACGGCATAGCCGCGGGAAGCCAGGAATTGTGTTTCCGCTGAAAAGCCCCAGACATGGCCGCGTTCAAACGGTTCGCTGTGGACCAGCACGACGAGCGGCAGGTTTTTTTGCTGCTGTCCCTTGGGCAGGGTCAGCCAGGCAGGAATGGGCAATCCATCGCGCGCCTTGTAGTGTACCAGTTGCTGTTCGGCCATCTGGGCTGGCTGGATCTCCGGAAAGCGGCCGCCAAGCTGCATCATGCTTCCCGTGCGCTTGTTGAATAGTGAAAATATCACTGGCTGGCGGTCCGATTCGGAACTGAGCAGAACATACGCTGCCTTGTCCGGGTTATCTGACAAGATGGTGTTGATGGTGCTTGGAAGCAAGGCGTCAATCGAAGCTTGCAATGCGCGCATGGGCTCGCTGATCCACAGGCTGCCTCTGGCATCGCTGGCATACTGTGCGCCCACCAGTTTGTCTGCCGAAAAGATCAGCTTGCCAGAGAAATCATAGCCGGCCAGGGCAATCAGGGATTTTGCTCCTAGCTTGCCCGTAAGCAGGTCGAAAGTATAGACTTCCCAGTGGTCTTTCCCATTGCGGCTGCTGACGTAAAAAGTGCCATCGGGGCCGAAGGCAAGTGGTTTAAATTCTTCAGGGGAACGGCCATAGGTAGAAAACTGGGCCAGCCTGCGCCATTTCCCCTTATCTGGATCGAGGTAAAAGATGCTTTGCATGCCAGCTTCCCAGGTGACCGCAATACGTGGCTTGCCATGCTGGTCGAGCACCCAGTGCTGTGTGAGACCAGGGCGTTCCATTGACGCCATGCTGCCATCGAGTGTATTCAAGCGCAGCAGATTAAAGAGTTGGATAGCCCCCGGACCTACCAGCTCTTGTGGATTGAGGCCTACTTGACTCACATACACAAAATCGGAATCCTGGCTACCTTGCTGATCAAGCAGGTAGAGATAAGCGGAGCGTGATTTTTGCAGATTGACTGTGCCTCCATCATCATCGCTCCGTCTGCTGAGTTGTTTGAAATTAGTGCCATCGCG
Source organism: Janthinobacterium sp. Mn2066 (assembly GCF_049319705.1). Lineage (NCBI taxonomy): Bacteria > Pseudomonadati > Pseudomonadota > Betaproteobacteria > Burkholderiales > Oxalobacteraceae > Janthinobacterium > Janthinobacterium sp. Mn2066. Next base: position 274,293 of record NZ_JBMOUF010000003.1, read on the forward strand.
GTCGACGGCATAGAGTGCAGAGCCGTAAGCATTGCTGTTTTCCTTGTCGAGCGTATCCCGGGTATCGAAGATCAGCCTGTTTGCGTTAACCCATTGATATTGCTGGATATTCAGACTGCTGAATTTTGCGACTACCTTGATGGATTGCGTTTCCAGATTCATGGTAATGAGCTGGTTACGGTGTTCGGCATTGTCGACGCGCATGGCGAGGTAGTGGCCATCCGGTGACAAGAGTGGCGCGGGGGACTCGGCTTGCCTGAAGAAATGCTCGGCGGGTATCGACGCGGCTGTTTGTGCAATTGCCGGGACCTGGGCTGCCAGCAGGGTCAATATCAACAGCAACGTGCGCGGGGATGGGCTGAAAGGCATGGCTTCCTTTAAGGCTGGCGTGCTTGCCAGCCATGGGTAGGTGTCAAGCAGGGTGCGGCTGATTCAATCAGGGCAGCTAGTAGGTGAGGCGGCAAGAACTTTCCTACTCCACCTGTGTCGATGTGCGCGCGTTTCCGATATTTGCGTCGAGGAATTTTTCCACGCGGCTCCAGAAATCGATGCGGTTTTTGGGTACGCGCAAGTCATGGCCTTCATCGTCATAGCGCAGCCATTGCGCTTGCGCATTGCCTTCGCGAATCGCCTGGTATAGCCGGTTGGCCTGGAAACTGGACACGAGAGGATCCGCATCGCCATGCGCCAGCAGCAGCGACTGCGTGATGCGGGCCGCCTGGTAGCGGGGCGAGCTGGCGCGCCATTGCGCTGCATCGCTGCGCGCATCGCCGATCAGGGTGCTGGCCGGGTAGCGGTCATAACGTTCGTCGAGATTGCCGCCCACTCTCCATCGGCCATCTGCCACTTCGGCCACGTCGGGGACGGCGGACCAGGCCACGCCGCAGCGGTACAGGTCGCCATCTTTCGCCAGGCCCATCAGTGCCGCATAGCCGCCGTAACCGCCGCCGGCAATGCAGATGCGGCGCGGATCGGCGACGCCTTCAGCGATAGCCCAGCGCACGCCATCGGCAATGTCGTCCTGCATGGTGCCGCCCCATTGTTTCCAGCTGGTCCGGAAATGTGTTTCGCCCAGGCCGATAGTGCCCCGGTAATCGGGTTCCAGCACGGCATAACCGCGCGAGGCGAGAAATTGCGTTTCGCCATTCCAGCCCCAGTCGCTGCGCTGCCACGGGCCATCATGTACCACGACCACCATCGGCAGCTGCTTGCGCGGGCCGTTGCGGGGCAGCGACAGCCAGGCGGGTATGCGCAGGCCGTCGCGCGCCGTGTAGTGCTGCAATTGCCTGGTGGCCATCTTTGCCTCGTTGACGGCGGGGCGCGACTTGGCCAGCGGTACCAGCTTGCCCGTGTCGCGGTTGAAGATGCGGTAAATCACGGGTTGCGTGTCGGACCAGCTCGACACCAGCACGAAGGGCGTGCTGCTGCGCTCCCCCACGCTCAGGGTATTGACGGTCGCGGGCAGCTGGGCGTTGACGGTTTTCTGTATGGCTTGCATGTCCGCATCAAGCCAGACGGTGGTTTCCGTATCGGTGCTGTAGCGTATGCCCAGCAAACGGGTACTGCTGCGTACCATGGTGGCGCGGATATCGTAGTCGGCCGAGGAAACGATGGGCTGTGCATCGAGCTGTTTTTTCTCCAGGTCGAAACGGTAGAGGGCGGCCTTGTCGCCACCTTTCCTGGCGGTCACATAAAAATCGCCTTCCGGTGTCAAAAAGGCCGGTTCGAACACCGTGGCGTCATTGCTGCGCGGATCGAATTGCGCCAGCAGCTGCCATTTTTCCGTGGCCGGATCGCGCCAGTACACGAGGTTCTGGCCGCGTGTCTGGGCTGTGGCGATACGCGCCTGTCCGCCACGGTCATACAGCCAGTAGCGGACGTCTTTGGGCGAGGCGATTTCTCCATTGCTGCCGTGGATGGTATCGAGGCGTATCAGCGATGCGGCCCGCACGGCGCCGAACTCGTCACTCTCAGGCCGCAGTGCGTATATGGCATTGCTGCGCTGCTCGCCGATGCTATCCATCAGCACGGTATTTTGGGGAAGCAGAGTGCGTCCGTTTTTTGTCTGTGGCCCGTCTGCCAGCGTCTCCGGATTTTCCTGGCCTTCCCTTTCCCATGGCCGCAGTGGCTTGTCCGCGTTGTCCGCGCTCCAGCGCGTCACAAGCTGCCGGAAAACACTGCCATCGCTATTGACCGCATACATGCCCGCGCCATCGCTGCTTGCTTTCCTGGCATTTTGCCGGTCCGTCAGGCGGAAAGCCAGGCGTTTTTCGTTCACCCACAAGAAATCGCCGATGTCGACATCCGTGAACGCCGCCACGACCTGCGTGCGCATGCTGGTCAGGTCGAGCACGCTCAGGCGGTCGCGGCCCTCGGCAGGCGCGACGCGCATGGCCAGCAAACGTCCATCCGGCGACAGCAGGGCGCCGCTCAGCGAGGCATGGCTAAAGAACTGTTCGATGGGCAAGGGCGCCGTGACGAGCACGCTGGCCGGCCCCGCGGTTTCTGCCGTCGCCTGCGTTCCGAACGCGGTACAGCAAAGTAGCAATACCAGTGTTGTGCTGCGCATCATTCCCTGGCTCCCGGTATTACCGGGGCGTCAGGCCCGATACTGCGCGCCAGCAGTTTTTCCGCGCGGCTCCAGAAGTCGATATTGTTTTTCGGTAAAGCCCAGCCGTGGCCTTCTTCCTGATACACCACCCATTCAACCTGCGGATTGTTTTTCTTGACGGCGTCATGGAATGCGCGGCCGTGGCTGATCGGCACGCGCTGGTCGGCGCCGCCGTAGCCGAGCAGCAAAGGCTGCCGGATGCGGGCTGCCTGCACGATGGGCGAGGTGGCTTTCAGCTGCGCCGCATCGGCGACGGGATCGCCGACCATGTCTTTCATGCCGTATTTTTTATACGAATCGGCCAGGTCGGAATCGCCCGTCCAGTGGCCGTCGCGCATCATGTTGATATCGGTCACGCCCACCCAGTTGATGCCGCACTTGAACAGATCGGGATCGTTCAGCAGGCCCATCAAGGTTGAGTAGCCGCCATAGCTGGCGCCGGCAATGCAGATGCGCTGCGGATCGGCATACCCCTGTGCGATGGCCCAGCGGGCGCCATCGGCGATATCGTCCTGCATCTTCAAGCCCCACTGCTTCCAGCCGGCCTTGTAGTGTGCCGCGCCATAACCGGTGCTGCCGCGGTAGTCCGGTTCCAGCACGGCATAACCGCGCGAGGCGAGAAATTGCGTTTCGCGGTTCCAGTTCCAGTGGCCGCCGCGCACCCATGGACCGCCATGCACCATCACCACCAGTGGCAGGTTCTTGCCGCTTTTTCCTTTCGGCAGGGTCAGGTAGGCGGGAATCTCGAGTCCGTCGCGGGCCTGGTAGCGCACCATGGTCTTGGGCGACATGCGGCTTGAGTTGATGGCAGGGTGGCTTTCTCCCAGCGGCATCAGCGAGCCCGTTTCCGTGTTGTAGATCAGCGCCGTGCCAGGTTCGACATCGGATGCGGCCAATACCAGCACGAACGGTGTTTCCGGCCGCAGCGGAACGCTCAGCCTGTTGATGGTGTTAGGCAGCAAGGTATCGATCTTCGCCTGCACGGCACTCAAATCCTTGTCGAACCAGATGGTGCCACCCGCATCCGTTTCAAAGCGCAGTCCCAGCAGTTTCTTGTTACTGTGCACTGGCCGGCCTTCGAAGTCGTAGCCTGGCGTATCGGCCAGCGGCGTGTCTTTCATGGTGCCGCTCTTTACATCGTACAGGTATAGCGCTTCCATGCCATGGTAGCTGGCACGGACATAGAAATTGCCTTTGGCGTCGAAGAAAGCGGGAGTGAAGTCGCCTTTGACCGGATGGTAGATATCGCTTTCGTGCAGCTTGCGCCATGGCGTAGCTGCATTATCGCGGTAATGTATGGTCTCTGTCGTGTCAGTGCTGGTGATGGCAATGCGTACTTCATCCTGTTTGTCCATCAGCCAGCCTTGCGCCTGGTTCAGTGAAGCGGCCAGCTTGCTCAGGCCTGTTACCGTGTTCAAGCGCAGTATCACGCTCGACGGCTTGCCGGTGGTACTGAAACGGGTTTCCGTGACAAATACGTCGTCGCTAGCGGCATCGCTGCTGGTATTGAGCAGCTGCGTATTCCAGCTGAGCATGGATTGCGAGATGCGCGAACCCAGCGTGTTGCTTGGCGAGTAAGTATTGCTGGCCAGCTGGCGGTAGTCGCTGCCATCGATATTGATGGCGTACAGTCCGGGGCCGTAGCGCACCTCACCCTGGGCGATGTTACGGTCCGCTACGCTATACACGATGCGCTGGTTGTTAACCCAGTCTATGCGATCGATATCGGCATCCTCGAACGAGGTCAGGCCGTTGACCTTCATGCTGGGCAGGTCGACCGTGTAGAGCTGGATCCGCCCGCCCTTGGCGCTGACCAGCACCGCCAGATGGCGGCCGTCCGGCGATAGCACGGCGCCGCTGAAGGCGGCATTACTGAAAAAATCCCCGATCGGAATGGGCGTGGCAGCCTGGGCGGCGGGTTTTGCGCTGGTGTCGGCGTACGCTGGCAGGCTGGCGGAGGTGCTCAGCAACAGGGTGCTGCAACAGAGGACAAGACGGACAATACTGGACTGCATGGATATCCCTGTAGAAGTTGCTCAATGTGATAATTTTTTCTCTCGGGCTATCATCTGACCCACTTTGACGCGTGCTCTGCTGCACCGTATTCCGGCATGCCGGGCTATCGTGCAGCAGAGAAAACGAGCGTTGTCCAGCGCACGCTTATTGGGTACTGGCCGCCGCTGCCGTATCTGGTCCGATACTGCGCGCCAGCAGTTTCTCAGCGCGGCGCCAGAAATCGACACTGGTTTTCGGCAGTGTCCAGCGGTGGCCTTCTGCTTCGTACGCGACCCATTCAAGCTGTGGATTGTTTTTCTGGACGGCATCACGGAAGGCGCTGCTCTGGCCGATCGGCACGCGCTGGTCGGCGCTGCCGTAACCGAGCAGCACAGGCTGCGTGATGCGTGCCGCATGTTCGATCGGAGAAGTGGCTTTCAGTTGCGCGGCATCGGCCACGGCATTGCCGAGCATGTCGTTCATGGTATATCTGTTAAACCATGTGCCCAGGCCGGAGTCGCCTCCCCAGTAGGCCTTGCCCATCATGTTGATGTCAGTCACGCCGGCCTGGTTGATGCCGCACTTGTACAGCCCGGGATCGTTCAGCAAGCCCATCAATGTTGAGTAGCCGCCATAGCTGGCGCCGGCAATGCAGATGCGCTGCGGATCGGCATACCCCTGTGCGATGGCCCAGTGGGTGCCATCGGCAATATCGTCCTGCATCTTCAAGCCCCACTGTTTCCAGCCTGCCTTATGGTGCGCAGCCCCATAACCGGTGCTGCCGCGGTAGTCCGGTTCCAGCACGGCATAACCGCGCGAGGCGAGAAATTGCGCTTCGCGCTGCCATTCCCAATGGCCGCCGCGCACCCATGGGCCGCCATGCACCATCACCACCATCGGCAGGTTCTTGCCCTCTTTTCCTTTGGGCAGGGTCAGGTAGGCTGGAATCTCGAGTCCGTCACGGGCCTGGTAGCGCACCATGATCTTGGGCGACATGCGTTGTGGATCGATGGCGGGATGCATGCCGCCCAGCGGCGTCAGTTCCCCCGTTTCCTTGTTATAGAGCAATGCTTTTCCCGGTTCGACATCGGACGCAGCCTGCACCAGCACGAAGGGTGTTTGCGGGCGCGCGGGGGCGGACAGCTTGTTGATGGTTGCTGGCAACAGGGCATCGACCTTTTCCTGCAGGCCAGCCATTTCCTTGTCGAACCAGATGGTGCCAGCCGCATCGGTTTCAAAGCGCAAGCCCAGCAGTTTGTGATCGTTGTGTATGGACCCGTTATCGAGGTCGTAACCCGGCGTACTGGCCAGCGGCGTTGCTTCCATGCTCCCCGTCTTCACGTCATACAGGTACAGCGCTTTCACTCCGCGGTATTCGGCGTGGACATAAAAATTACCCCTGGCATCGAAAAAAGCGGGCGTAAAATCGCCGGGCGCAGGACGGTAGATATTGTTTTCGCGCAGCGTACGCCACGGGGTGTCGGCAGAGTCGCGATAATAAATCGTCTGTTTCGCGCCCTTGTGACTAATCGCAATGCGCACTTCATCCTGCCTGTCCATCATCCACTCTTCTGCGTCACTGTATGCAGCGATGCGTTTGCTGACGCCTGTCACCGTATCGAGGCGCAAGACCACCCTCGATGGCTTCCTGGCATCCATGTAAATGGTTTCAGTGACGAACACGTCATTGCTATTGGCGTTGTTGCTGATTTGGAGCAGTTGCGTATCCGCCCCCAGAATGGCACTCCTGAAACGGGATTCGACGATGCCTTTTGGGGTGCGAAGGCTGTTGGCCAGCTGGCGATAGCCGCTGCCATCGACATTGATCGCATACAGCCCGGAACCATAACGCACATCGCCCTGGGTGGCGCTGCGGTCAACCACGCTATAGATAATGCGCTGGTTGTTGACCCAGCTGATGTTGGCGATGTCGACATCCTGGAACGAGGTCAGGCCGCTGATCTTCATGCTGGACAGGTCGACAGTGTGCAACTGGACGTGTCCGCCGTCGGTGCTGACCAGCACCGCCAGATGGCGGCCATCGGGCGACAGCACGGCGCCGCTGAAGGCTGCCTTGCTGAAAAAGTCTTCAATCGGAATCTGGGCCGCAGCATGTGTGCCGGTATCGGCGTAGGCTGGCAGGCTGGCGGCGGTAGTCAGTAACAAGGGGCTGAAACAGAGGGCAAGGCGGGCAAGACTGGACTGCATGTATACTCCCGGGAGATTATTAAATACAGTATTTATTTTTATACTGTTTCTCTCAGGCTAACATTTGGCCGTTCTTTTGACTAGCCCCAAACAAGTCTTTATTGCGGAGGCTCCGGTGCACGGATATGCTCGACCAGCCCGGTGCTGCGCCGGCCGGGCTTGGGCGTCAGCCAGCTGACGAGGGCGGTGGCCGCCAGGCCAGCCGGCACGCCGAAGATACCGGCGGAAATCGGTGCGATATGGAACCACTGTTCTGCTGCACTGCCGCCCAGCATGCTGCTGGTGTGCACCATGTAATACAGGCAGACGCCAAAGCCCGCCAGCATGCCGGCCAGCGCCCCGTAATGGTTGGCGCGCTTCCAGAATACCCCCAGCACCAGCACCGGGAACAGGGTCGAGGCGGCCAGCGAAAAGGCCACGCCCACCAGCGACAAAATGTCGGCCGGTTTTTGCGAGGCGGCGTAGGCGGCGATGAAGGCCACGGCCAGCAGCAGCAGCTTGGAAATCGTCACCCGCTTGCGCGTCGAAGCGGTCGGATCGACCACCTTGTAATAGATATCGTGCGATAGCGCGTTGGAAATGGCCAGTAGCAAGCCGTCCGCCGTCGACAGGGCAGCCGCCAGGCCGCCGGCCGCCACCAGGCCGGAAATGACATACGGCAAGCCGGCGATTTCCGGCGTGGCCAGCACCAGCACGTCGGCATCGATGGCGATTTCCGCCAGTTGCACGATGCCGTCGCGGTTCACGTCGACTATGCTGATCAATGGATTGAGTTTATCCACATTGGCCCAGTACGAGACCCAGGTGGGCAGGTTCGCATATTGCGTGCCCACCAGCGCCGAATAAATATCGTATTTGACCAGCACGGCCAGCGCGGGAATCGTGAGATAAATCAAGAGGATAAAGAACAGGGTCCAGAACACGGACACCCGCGTTTCATGCACGGACGGCGTGGTGTAGGAACGCATCAATATATGCGGCAGGGCGGCCGTGCCCAGCATCATGCAAAACACGAGGGCCAGGAAATTGTTGCGCTTGATATCCGATTGTGCGCGGTCCGGCGCAGGGAAGGGCTGGGCATGCGGCGTGATCGGCTCGGCGCGTTTCTGGTTCATCGCCTGCGCCGCCTGCCACAGCACGCGCGCCTCGTCCGCATTCTTTGGATAGGCCAGCAGGTAGCGCTCGGCATTGCGGATATCGAGCAGCGGGGCGTTTTTCAGGCGCAGCGCATCGAGCTGGCGCTGGGCCGCCAGCCGTCCCTGTTCCCACGATTCAGGCAGGCGCTCCAGCCGCGCCTGGTAGTTCTTCGCCCGCTGCGCGAAAATGTCGCGCACCTCCTGTTCCCTGGGATCGTTTTCCAGCACCTGTTCGCGCGCGCTCAGTTGCGGCAGCACCTTGCCGTACGCCAGTTGCGGCACGGGATTGTCGCCATGCTTGACCGACAGCCACATGGCGGGTATCAGAAAGGCCACCAGGATGATGATGTATTGCGCCACCTGCGTCCAGGTGATGGCGCGCATGCCGCCGAGGAAAGAGCAGACCAGGATGCTGGCCAGTCCCAGGAAAATGCCGACAGAAAAATCCACGCCCGTGAAACGCGAGGCGATCAGGCCCACGGCGTAAATCTGCGCCACCACGTACGTGAATGAAACGATGATGGTGGCGGCCACGGCGACTACCCGCACGGGCGCGCCGCGTCCTTCGGCGCCGCTGCCGTAGCGGGCCGCCAGGAAATCGGGAATCGTGTACTGGCCGAACTTGCGCAGGTAGGGCGCGATCAGCAATGCCACCAGGCAATAGCCGCCGGTCCAGCCCATGATGAAGGCCAGGCCGTCGAAACCGTTCAGGTACAGGCCGCCCGCCAGGCTGATGAAGCTGGCCGCCGAAATCCAGTCGGCGGCGGTGGCCATGCCATTGAACATGGCGGGCACGCGCCGTCCCGCCACATAATATTCCGTCACGTTCGAGGTGCGGCTGATGACGCCGATGGTGGCGTACAGGCTGATGGTGGCGATCATGAACAGATAGCCTATCCACGAGCGCGGCATGCCTTCCTGTTCCAGCATGCTCAGGGCCAGCAGGAAGACGGCAAAGCCGGCGGAAAACAGCAAATAATAGCGCGACAGGCGCGCAAAGAAGCTGCGTGGCGCGCTCATGGCTGTTCCTCTGCCGCTTGTTGCGCCCGGTGAAATTCACGGTCGAGGCGGCGCATGGACCAGGCATATGCGCCGATGATGGCCAGGTACACCAGTGAAGCGCCCTGGGCCGCCATATAAAACGGCAAGGGCCAGCCGAACAGATTCAAATGCAGCAGTTCGCGCGCATAGAACACGGTCAAAAAGCCCGTCAGCAGCCAGATCACGAGCAGGATGAGCGTCAGGCGCTGCGTCTTGCGCCAGTGCGCGGCGCGGCGCGCCTGCAGGGCGGCGTGATCGGTCGGCTTATCCATAGTTGATGGCGTCAGGTTCGGGCGCGTCCGGCAATAGCTGCGCGATGGACAGGCGCAGCAAGCTGCCGGGCAGCTTCGGTGATTGCGCGCGCGGGTTATTGAAGATGTCGACTTCGGCACCGTGCTGCTGGGCAATTTCGCGCACGATGGCCAGGCCCAGTCCGCTACCGTCGGCATTGCTGCCCAGAATGCGATAAAAGCGTTCAAACACGTGCGGGCGCTCCGCTTGCGGAATGCCGGGCCCCGTATCTTCCACTTCCAGGATCGCCAGTTCGGCTGCGGCGCGCACGCGCACCGTGACGCTGCCGCCCGAGGGGGTATAGCGCAGGGCGTTATCGATCAGGTTGCCGAGCAGTTCGCGCAGCATCATCGCGTTGCCGGAAATCATGATGGGATATGGCGGCTGCTCGAAGCCCAGGTCGATCTGCTGGGCGAACGAGGTTTGCACCCAGTCATGCACCACGCCGCGCGCCAGTTCGTTCAGTGCGATCGGCTCGAACGCCGTGCCTGCCTGTGGCTGGTTTTCCGCGCGCGCCAGGGCCAGCAACTGGTTGACCAGCCGCGTGGCCGACTCCGAACTCTTGGCCAGCTGCATCAGCGAGCGGTGTATTTCATCGTGGTCGGTCTGGCGCAAGGCCAGTTCGGATTGCATGCGCATGCCGGCCAGCGGCGTTTTCATCTGATGCGCCGCGTCGGCGATAAAACGCTTCTGCATGTCGATCGACAGCGACAGGCGCGCCAGCATGTCGTTGAGCGAACCGACCAGCGGCGTGATTTCCTCGGGTACCTGGTCTGTTTCGATGGGGCTGAGGTCATCGGGCGGCCGCGCGCGGATGCGCTCCTGCAATTGCGCCAGCGGCGACAGGCCGCGCGCCAGCGCAAACCAGACCAGGGCCAGCACGATGGGGAGAATAATGAACTGCGGCAAAATCACACCCTTGATGATTTCATTGGCCAGCTGGGCCCGCTTTTCCAGGGTTTCCGCCACCTGTATCAGGGCGCGCCGTGCTTCCTCACCGCTGGCGCTGGCGGGCATGTCGAGGTAGGAAAACGCCACGCGCACGGGCGTGCCATGAATCGTGTCGTTACGGAACAGCACCACGCCGCTGCGGTAGCGTTCCGGGTCCAGCGGCGGCGGCAAGTCGCGGTCGCCCGCAACGTAGCCGCCATCCTGGCCGACGATCAGGTAATACACGGAGTCGATATCGTCGCCGCGCAAAAGGTCGCGCGCCGTGCGCCCGGTCCGTTCAGGCTGCTGGCTGAAATACTGGCCGCCCGGCTGCTTGACTTGCTGCGTCAGCATGGTGACGCTGTCTTCCAGCGCATGGTCGAACGGCTGGTTGGCGATGCCCTTGGCCACCAGATACGTGATGGCGATGCTCATCGGCCACAGCAGCAGCAAGGGCGCCAGCATCCAGTCGAGGATTTCGCCAAACAGCGAATGCTGGATGGTGTCGTCCTGTTCGCTGGGCGGCGGCTCGAACCAGTCGTCTGGTCCGGCCTCGTCTGCCGGCGCTTCGCGCGGTTTCACTTGCCGGCGGCGCCAGCGGCCTGGCTCGCTTCCGCGCTCAGGCGTGCCGCTTCCGAATATTTCTCCAGGCAATAACCGAGGCCGCGCACGGTGGCGATGCGCACGCCGCCCACCTCGATTTTCTTGCGCAGCCGGTGCACATACACTTCGATGGCATTGTTCGAGACTTCCTCGCCCCACTGGCATAAATGATCGACCAGTTGCTCCTTGGATACCAAACGGCCGGTGCGGCTAAGCAGGACTTCCAGCAAGCCCAGTTCGCGCGCCGACAGGTCCAGCATCTGCTCGTTGATGTAGGCGCTGCGTCCCACCTGGTCGTAGCTGAGCGGGCCGTGCTTGATGACGGTGGCGCCGCCGCCGGCGCCGCGGCGCGTCAGCGCGCGCACCCTGGCCTCCAGTTCCGACAGGGCGAAGGGCTTGGCCATATAATCATCGGCGCCCAGGTCCAGGCCATTCACGCGTTGCTCGATGGAATCGGCCGCCGTGAGTATCAGCACGGGCAATAGCGAGGCGCGGGCGCGCAGGCGGCGCAGCACTTCCAGGCCCGACATCTTGGGCAGCCCCAGGTCGAGGATCAGCAGGTCGAATTCCTGGGTGGACAGGGCGGTGTCGGCTTCCTGCCCGTTTTTGACGTAATCGATGGCATAACCGGACTGGCGCAGCGAACGCGTCAGGCCATCGGCCAGCACGCTGTCATCTTCGGCAAGTAAAATACGCATGGTCAGACTTCCTGAGCTTGCAGCAATGGAAAAAAGAAGTTTGACTGTATTGTGTTTCATTTTCCGCAAGGTGGCGAGTATTTATGTAAAACAAGGACTGTATTGACCTGTTTCAAAACAAATCCACGTTCCGCTTGCATTGATCACTGTTTTTTTATACAGTAGTGACTGTTTAGAGAATTTAACCAACCCCGCGAGACTTTACTCCGCGCCCAGGCTGAAAGAACGCTGAAAGAACATATGGACGATAAAAAAGCTGTAGTACCCGCATCGGAAAAAGCCAAGGCGCTCGCCGCCGCACTGGCGCAGATCGAGAAGCAGTTTGGCAAAGGTTCGGTCATGCGCATGGATTCCAGCGCACCGATCGAAGAAGTGCAAGTCGTGTCGACCGGTTCGCTCGGCCTCGATATCGCGCTGGGCGTCGGCGGCTTGCCGCGTGGCCGCGTGGTGGAAATCTACGGCCCTGAGTCGTCGGGTAAAACCACCTTGACCTTGCAAACCATTGCTGAAATGCAAAAACTGGGCGGCACCTGCGCCTTTATCGATGCCGAGCACGCGCTGGACGTCGGTTACGCACAGAAGCTGGGCGTCAATCTGCATGAATTGCTGATCTCGCAACCGGACACGGGTGAGCAGGCGCTGGAAATCTGCGACGCCCTCGTGCGTTCGGGCAGCGTCGACCTGGTCGTGATCGACTCCGTGGCCGCCCTGACGCCACGCGCCGAGATCGAAGGCGATATGGGCGATTCCTTGCCGGGCCTGCAAGCACGTCTGATGTCGCAAGCCCTGCGCAAGCTGACCGGCTCGATCAACCGTACCAATACCCTGGTCATCTTCATTAACCAGATCCGCATGAAGATCGGCGTGATGTTCGGCAGCCCGGAAACCACCACCGGCGGCAATGCGCTGAAATTCTACGCTTCCGTGCGCCTCGATATCCGCCGCACCGGCTCGATCAAATCGGGCGATGAAGTGATCGGCAATGAAACCAAGGTCAAGGTCGTCAAGAACAAGATCGCGCCACCGTTCAAGGAAGCGCATTTCGACATCCTGTACGGCGCAGGCACGTCGCGCGAAGGCGAAATCCTGGACCTGGGTTCGGACGCCAAGATCGTCGAAAAATCGGGTTCCTGGTATAGCTACAACGGCGAACGCATCGGCCAGGGCAAGGACAATGCCCGCGCCTTCCTGCAAGAGCGTCCGGCGCTGGCGCGTGAAATTGAAAACAAGGTACGCGCTTCGCTGGGCGTGCGTGAACTGCCGCCGCTGGCTGCCGAAAAACCTGAAAAAGCGGACAAGGCTGCCAAGGCGGTCGAAGCCAAGGTTGCCGAGTAAGCTGTCGTTGGCGTGTCTGCCTGGGCTGGCTTGGGCCAGCCCAGGACTAGCCGCCTGCGAGAGGCAACGGCCGGCTGCGCTGCAGCTTGCCGCATAAAAGTTCTACAATGATTGCCGTCTTGCGCCCGTGCGCCAGGCGGCAATTGTGTTTTTGGGTACGGATAAGGGTGTATGTATGGCAGCGGTACAACTAAGCCTGAAGGGCAGGGCGTTACGCTTTTTGTCGATGCGTGAACATAGCCGCATGGAATTACGGCGCAAGCTGCAGCGGCATGCGCAAGAGGGCGACGATGTGGAAGCCTTGCTCGATAGCCTGGAAAAGGCCAACTGGCTGTCGCAGGAACGCTTTTCCGAATCGCTGATCCATCGTCGGTCTGCCCGCTTCGGCAATAGCCGCATCATGGCCGAACTGCAAAGCCACGGCATCGGTGGCGAGGCCTTGCAGGAATTGAAGGCGGGCCTGGCCGAAGGGGAAGTGGCGCGCGCCTGTGAAGTCTGGCGCCGCAAGTTCGGGCAAGTGGCGCAGGACGCCGAACAGCGCAACAAGCAGATGCGTTTCCTGATGCAGCGCGGCTTTTCGCAAAAGGCCGTGCAAGTGGCATTAAAAGGGCTGGACCCGGACGAAGAATAAGCGCCGCTTCCGGCAGTTGTCACAAACCGCTGCCGCGGGTGTGTTTCTCGTCCGGCAGGGCGCCTCTGTCAACCTTGCTACAAACTTTCTATTCCTTGCTTGCGGCAGGCTTGCAACGTTATCCTTGCGTCATTGATCCTGCGCCGCGCGCGCATGGGGTGACAGTAACACTGACAGGATACCGAGATGAGCAACTGGAATGCCGGCTATGTGGCCGAAGTCGCCTATACCTATGGCTATTACGAAGAACTGAACCCGCTGCGCCTGCAATTGCCGCTGCTGGCGGCCGGCCTGGTCCTGCCGGCGCGCGGCACGGCTTGCGAACTGGGTTTTGGCCAGGGCGTGAGCGTCAATATCCACGCGGCGGCCACGACCACGCGCTGGTTTGGTAATGACTTCAATCCGGCCCAGGCGGCGTTTGCCCAGGAACTGGCCGGCGCCGCCGGCGCAGGCGCGCAGTTGACCGATGAATCGTTCGAACAGTTTTGCCGCCGCGATGACTTGCCCGACTTCGACTATATCGCCCTGCATGGCATCTGGAGCTGGGTCTCGGACGAAAACCGCGCGCTGATCGTGGACTTCCTGCACCGCAAGCTGAAGGTGGGCGGCGTTGCCTACATCAGCTATAACACCCAGCCCGGCTGGGCCGCCATGATGCCGCTGCGCGAATTGCTCTCGGAGCACAGCAAGGTGATGGCCGCGCCCGGTGTCGGGGTGCTGTCGCGGATTGAGGGCGCCATCGATTTCGTCGACCGCATGATTGCCACGCAACCGCGCTATATGCTGGCCAACCCCTTGCTGGCCGACCGTTTCGACAAGCTCAAGGCGCTGGACCGCAACTATGTGGCGCACGAGTACTTCAATATGGACTGGCAACCAATGGCGTTTTCCAGGGCGGCGGCGCTGCTGGCCGAGGCCAAGCTGGAGTTTGCCGCGTCCGCGACCTATACCGACCATGTGGACATGCTCAATCTGACGGCCGAGCACCAGCAGTTCCTGGCCGGGATACCCGATCCCATTTTCCGCGAGACGACGCGGGCGTTCCTGGTCAACCAGCAATTTCGCAAGGATTACTGGGTCAAGGGCGCCCGCAAGCTGACGCCATTTGCCCAGGCGCAGGCCATCCGCGCCGTACGCGTGCTGCTGGTGACGCCGCGCGATGAAGTGGTCTTGAGCGTGCATGGCGTGCTGGGCGACGCCGATATGGATGAAGCAGTCTACGGTCCCGTACTCGACTTGCTGTCTGACCACCGCGTCCGCAGCATCGGCGAGCTGGAGCAGGAGTTGGCCGGACGCGAGGTCAGCCTGGCTGCCCTGTTGCAAATCATATTGGTGTTGATCAGCAAGGGCAGCGTCAATGCGGTGCAGGATGCGGCCGAAATTGTTGCAGCGCGGCCGCAGGCGGATCGCCTGAACCGCCACGTGCTGGAACTGGCGCTGGAAAGGACCGACCTCACTACCCTGGCCAGTCCGGTGACGGGCGGCGGCGTATTTGTACCACATTTACAACAGCTATTCTTGCGCGCAAAACTGCAGGGAGGGCATCCGCCGGAAGAATTGGTCAGTGCTGCCTGGCCTGTATTGCTGCGCTTGAACCGCCTGTTGTCGAAGGATGGCCAGGTCTTGCAGACGGAGCAGGAAAACCTGGCCGAACTGTATCGGCACGCGCACTATTTTACCGAGCGCGAACTGCCTATTTTGCAGGCATTCGGCATTCTCGACTGAGGATGGAGCGCACCTGGGCCGCCTTGGCCGAGGTGCGGGTGAGCGCAGGCGCACGCCGTTTCAAGTTATATCAATTGCGAATGAATGACATTCATTTAGTCGTTTTTAACGATGATCAACGGGCTTATATTGCTGGCAATAAAAAATTATGTTGCGGCGCAACTAGCGCGCTCTGTGCTACACTTTTAGGGTTTTTGCGGCGCCGCAGGTGCGGTTGCTGTTCGTAGAAGCTGCGAACGGCGTGCTTTATGCACATGGCTGCTTACTAAATTATGGCCGCGCA
This sequence comes from Janthinobacterium sp. Mn2066, assembly GCF_049319705.1. Classification (NCBI taxonomy): domain Bacteria; kingdom Pseudomonadati; phylum Pseudomonadota; class Betaproteobacteria; order Burkholderiales; family Oxalobacteraceae; genus Janthinobacterium; species Janthinobacterium sp. Mn2066. The sequence goes on from NZ_JBMOUF010000003.1 coordinate 289,780, forward strand.
AGCGGCATCGGTCTTATGCCCCTGTCAACTCCCGTCTCCCGGCGTGCCCTACGGCACTCCCGCGTTATCGACGTCCAAGCGTACGCGCGCGAGGATGGTCTATGGGATATTGACGCCCATATCACCGATATCAAAAGTTTTGACGCCACCCTGGCTTCCGGCCCCCGTCCCGCCGGCATGCCGCTGCATGATCTCCATTTACGCATTACCGTCGATAGCGAACTGACCATCGTCGAAGCGGAAGCAGCTTCCGACGCCGTGCCCTATCCCGGTTTTTGTAATACCATCGGCCCCGCCTACAAGCTGCTCATCGGCTTGAACCTGTTGAATAATTTCCGTCGTGAATTGAAGCAACGCCTGGGCGGTATCGCCGGATGTACCCATTTGACTGAATTGGCGCAAGTCTTGCCGACTGCCACCGTCCAGGCGTTTGCCGGCGATGTGTGGGCCACGCGCGACGGTGCAGGCACCGACGTGTCGCAAGAACAGCCATTCCAACTCGACAAATGCCACGCCTTGCGTACCGACGGCGGGGCAGTTGCGCAGTATTACCCGCGCTGGGTAGCCAAAGCGCCAGCCTAGCGAGGGTTTTCTCTGTTTTTTTTGCATCATTAACCGTATTTTTTACACATCAGTATCAGAAGGGAAGCCAGCATGAAGATCCATGAGTATCAAGGCAAAGAAATCCTCCGGAAATACGGAGTGACGGTACCACGCGGTATCCCGTGCCTGTCCGTCGAAGAAGCAGTCAAGGCTGCCGAAACCCTGGGTGGCCCGGTTTGGGTTGTCAAGGCACAAATCCACGCGGGCGGCCGCGGCAAGGGCGGCGGCGTGAAAGTTGCCAAGTCGCTGGAGCAAGTCAAGCAATTCGCCGACGAAATCATGGGCATGCAATTGGTGACGCACCAAACCAGCCCTGAAGGTCAGCTGGTACGCCGCCTGCTGGTGGAAGAAGGCGCGGACATCAAGAAAGAACTGTACGTATCGATGGTCACCGACCGTGTCACGCAACGCGTGGTACTGATGGCGTCTTCCGAAGGCGGCATGGACATCGAAGAAGTGGCCGAATCGCACCCAGAACTGATCCACACCATCGCTATCGATCCAGCTGTCGGCCTGACCGATGCGGAAGCCGATTCGATCTCGGCAAAAATCGGCGTGCCAGAAGGCTCGATCGCCGATGCACGCGTGCAACTGCAAGGCCTGTACAAAGCGTACTGGGAAACCGACGCATCGCTGGCTGAAATCAATCCGCTGATCTTGACCGGTTCGGGCAAAGTCATCGCGCTGGACGCCAAATTCAACTTCGACGCGAACGCCCTGTTCCGTCAGCCAGAGATCGTCGCTTTCCGCGATCTGGACGAAGAAGACCCAGCTGAAATCGAAGCGTCGAAATTCGACCTGGCTTACATTTCGCTCGACGGCAACATCGGCTGCCTGGTAAACGGCGCCGGCCTGGCCATGGCGACCATGGACACCATCAAACTGTTCGGCGGCGAGCCAGCCAACTTCCTGGACGTCGGCGGCGGCGCCACGGCAGAAAAAGTGACCGAAGCGTTCAAGATCATGTTGAAAAACCCAGGCCTGAAAGCCATCCTGGTCAACATCTTCGGCGGCATCATGCGTTGCGACGTGATCGCTGAAGGCGTGATCGCTGCGTCGAAAGCTGTTTCCCTGCAAGTACCGCTGGTGGTCCGCATGAAGGGCACCAACGAAGACCTGGGCAAGAAAATGCTGGCCGAATCCGGTCTGCCTATCATTGCAGCCGACACCATGGAAGATGCAGCGAAAAGCGTTGTTGCCGCTGCTGCCGGTCAAGCTTAATTAAGGAATCACTATGTCCATTCTGATCAATAAAGATACCAAAGTCGTTACCCAAGGTATTACCGGCAAGACCGGTCAATTCCACACCCGCATGTGCCGCGACTACGCGAACGGCAAAGCCGCTTTCGTGGCTGGCGTGAACCCGAAGAAAGCCGGCGAAGACTTCGAAGGCATTCCTATTTTCGCTAACGTTACCGAAGCGAAAAAAGAAACCGGCGCCAACGTTTCCGTGATCTACGTACCGCCAGCAGGCGCGGCCGCTGCGATCTGGGAGGCTGTCGAAGCTGAAATGGATCTGGCTATTTGCATCACCGAAGGCATTCCTGTACGTGACATGATGGCCTTGAAAGACCGCATGGCGAAAGCCGGCAGCAAAACCTTGCTGCTGGGCCCTAACTGCCCAGGTCTGATCACCCCGGACGAAATCAAGATCGGCATCATGCCAGGTCACATCCATAAAAAAGGCCGCATCGGCGTGGTATCGCGTTCGGGCACCCTGACCTATGAAGCAGTGGGTCAATTGACCGCACTGGGCCTGGGCCAATCGTCGGCAGTCGGCATCGGCGGCGACCCGATCAACGGTCTGAAACACATCGACATCATGAAGATGTTCAATGATGATCCAGATACCGACGCAGTCATCATGATCGGCGAAATCGGTGGTCCGGACGAAGCCAACGCGGCTTATTGGATCAAAGACAACATGAAAAAACCGGTCGTCGGCTTCATCGCTGGCGTGACCGCTCCTCCAGGCAAGCGCATGGGCCACGCCGGCGCGCTGATCTCGGGCGGTGCTGACACGGCACAAGCCAAACTGGAAATCATGGAAGCTTGCGGCATCACCGTGACCAAAAACCCGTCGGAAATGGCGCGTCTGCTGAAAGCCATGCTGTAATCCAGCCAGGCTGGCAGTACCCAAAAAAGGAGCTTCGGCTCCTTTTTTTACGCCCATCGTATTTGTTCTTCCTCCCTTCCCGGCGCGTTTGATGACAGACGTATGACATTGCCAACTTGTAACACCGTTTACCAGCGCTGCGGCCTATCATTTCAACGGTAATTCCTATCGTGGGCCGTTAGTGGGTCCTCACTGCTCAAATCCGGGCACGTGCTCCGCAACACGGGGAGATGGTATTCCGCCGATTGCGCGCGGTCAGTCGCTGCGCATGTCAACCTTGTTGCCTATCATTCTTGAGCGCATGTCTATTTCCATGAAACACCTACGCCAGCTGGCCGTGCTGATGCCGCTGTGCTTTACTCCCATGGTGCACGCCGACGCGGGCCTGACGGACAGCCTGCCGCTGGACGCGCTGCAGCGCCTGGCGCTGGCCCGCAATCACGATGTGCGGTTGTCCAGCCTGGCGCTGGAAGGCGCGGGCGCCGATGTGATTTCCGCCAGCGCCGCGCCCAATCCCATGCTGACCATACAGACGGCCAATATCAATCCCGGCGCGGGCATAGGCGCGGGCAGCCTGCGCAGCAAGACGGTCGACAGCACCGTGCGCATCGACCAGCTGCTTGAGCGGGGCGGCAAGCGCGAGCTGCGCCGCGAGGGCGCCCTGCACCAGGAAGAGGGCGCGCGGGCAGATGTACGCGAAACGCGGCGCCAGTTGCGCATTGCCGTCAGCCAGGCGTATTACGATGTACTGGCGGCCGTGCAGCGCCAGGCCATCCTGGCCGAGACGGCGCAGCTGTACCAGCACAGTGTTGATGCTGCGCAAAAACAGCGCCAGGCAGGCGATATCTCGCCGGCCGACGTGGCGCGGCTGGAGGTGGAGGCGCTGCGCGCGGCCAACGATGCAGTGCAAGCCCGCAGCGATGTGGCCCACGCGCGCCAGGCGCTGGCCTTGCTGACAGGTTTGACCCCACGTGAGGCGCAATTGCCGCTGGCCGATGGCTGGCCGGCACCGGTTGCCGTTGGTGCTTTTTCGAAAGAAGATGATGCCAGTCTGTCCAGCGACGAGGCTATCGCAAAGCGTCCCGACGTGATGGCGGCCCAGGCGAGAGTGGCGGCGGCCTTGTCGGCGCACAAACTGGCGCTGGCGGCGCGCACGCGTGACGTATCCGTCGGCGTGCAGGCGGAACATTACCCGGTCAGCCCGAGCAACCCGCAGGGCAGCGGCAACAGTTTCGGCATCTCGCTGCAAGTGCCGCTGTTTGTGCGTTATCAATACGACGGCGAGATCCGCAGCGCGCAGGTGGCGCTCGATACCGCGCAGGAAAACCTGGAGCAGGCACGGCGCCAGGCGCGCGCCGAACTGAGCCGCACGGAACTCGACCTACGCAGCGATGGCGAACGGGTGCAGCGTATCGACGACAGCTTGTTGCCGGCAGCCAAAAAGTCGGCCCAGTCCGCTGAATTTGCTTATCAGCATGGCGCCATGGCGATTGCCGATGTGCTCGACGTGCGGCGCAATTACCGCGCCGTGCAGCTCGACGCGCTGGCCGCCCGCAGCGATTACGCCAAGGCCCTGGCCGCCTGGCAAGCCTCCCTCCGCACCGATTCCTTTGAAAGTACGACACCATGATATCGCGCAGCACCTTGACCTATGGTTCCCTGTTTGTCTTGCTGTGCGGCGGCGCCGTCGCCGGCGTCCAGTATGCGCAGCGTGCCCATGCGGCATCCCAGGCCAGCCCCAGTGCCGCCAAGGCCGCCGCTGCGACGCCCGGCGTATTGCATTTCGCGCCCAATGCACCGCAGTTGGCTACCCTGAAAATTGCCGCCGTGAGCGCCGTGCCGCTGCCGGCCAGCGCCGCCCTGAATGGCCGCATCGCCTACGATGAAAACGTCACCACGCGGGTCAGCTCGCCCGTGCTGGGCCGCGTGCTGGCCCTGCATGCCGACAGCGGCGACAAGGTGGCACGGGGCGCCCTGCTGGCCGACCTCGATTCGCCGGACCTGGCCAGCGCCGAAGCGGACTGGCGCAAGGCCCAGGCCGATGAACTGCGCAAGCACCTGGCCTTCCAGCGCGCCGAGACCCTGTTCAAGGGCGAAGTGCTGGCGCGCAAGGATTATGAATCGGCCGATGCCGACTTCCAGCAAGCCCATGCGGAAACGCGCCGCGCCGCCCTGCGCATGCAGAACCTGAATGCGGCTGGCAGCGACAATGGCCGTTATGCCTTGCGCGCGCCGCTGGCTGGCGTCATTGCCGACCGGCAAATCAATCCGGGCCAGGAAGTGCGTCCCGATGCGCCCAACCCGCTGTTCGTCATCAGCGATCTGCGCCATTTGTGGGTGCTGGTCGACGTGCCGGAAAGTGCAGTTGCCAGCGTGCATGAAGGCCAGCTGGTCAGCATCGCAACGGATGCCTATCCGGGCCGCCGCTTCAGCGCCAAGGTCGCGCATATCGCGCCCGTGCTCGATCCCCTGACGCGCCGCATCCAGGTGCGTTGCACGCTGGACAATGCCGATGGCCAGTTAAAGCCGGAAATGTTTGCCCGCGCTTCCTTCCTGGCCGGCGATGGCGCCAGCCTGGCCGTGGAATTGCCCAATACCAGCCTGTTTGCCGAAGGCGTGTACAGCTATGCCTTCGTGGAAAAGCAGCCGGGCACGTTTGAAAAACGCCGCGTCAATGTGCGCATCAAGGGCCGCGACAGCAGCTTTGTCGATGCGGGCGTAGCCGCCGGTGAAAGAGTGGTCACCGAAGGCGCCTTTTTGCTGAACGCCGAGGTAGACAGCAATGCTCACTAAGCTGATCGATTTTGTCCTGGCGCAACGCGTTTTCGTCCTGATTCTGACGGTGGCGCTGGGCGTGTTCGGTTATCGGGCGCTGAGCAACCTGCCCATCGAAGCATTTCCCGACGTGCAAGACGTGCAGGTGCAGATCGTCACCCAGTTCCCCGGCCAGGCGCCGGAAGAGGTGGAACGCAACGTGACCTTGCCGATCGAACGCGAAATGAGCGGCGTGCCGCAGCAGACGCAGCTGCGCTCCGTGACGATCACCGGCTTGTCGGTCGTGACATTGACGTTTGCCGATGGCACGGATGATTATTTTGCACGCCAGCAAGTGCTGGAAAAACTGCAGAATGTCAATTTACCGACGGGCGTGCAAGCCAGCCTGGCGCCGCTGTCGACCGCCGTCGGTGAAATCTTCCGCTACGTGATCGAAGCGCCGCCGGGCATGGACGCCAATGAAATCCGCGCCCTGCAGGACTGGGTGATCCGTCCGGCGCTGCGCATCGTGCCTGGCGTGGCCGACGTGGTCAGCTTTGGCGGCACCGTCAAGGAATACCAGGTGCAGGTCGACCCGGCTGCCCTGCAGCGTTACGGCGTCACCATCGACCAGGTCAGCACGGCCTTGACGAATAACAGCGCCAACGTGGGCGGCGGCCTGGTGCGCCGCGGCGATGAAGCGCTGGTGGTGCGCGGCATCGGCATCTTCAACAGCATCGACGATATCGGCCGCGTGATTGTCAGCGCCAAGGGTGGCCGCACGGTGCTGGTGTCCGATCTGGCCGACGTGAAAATCGGCTACCGTCCCCGCTCCGGCGTGGTGGCGTTCAACCACCAGGATAGCGTGGTGGAAGGCATCGTGCAGATGAGCAAGGGCAGCAATGCCGCCAAGGTGGTGGCCGACGTCAAGCTGGCGATAAGCGGCCTCGATGCGCGCCTGCCGAAAGGCGTGCACCTGCGCACGATTTATGACCGCACGGAACTGATCGGCCATACCGTGCACACGGTGGCGGAAAACCTGCTGGTGGGCGCCGCGCTGGTGATCGCCATCCTGATCATTTTCCTGGGCAACTGGCGCGCCGCCCTGATCGTGGCGGCCGTGATTCCCCTGTCGCTGCTGTTCGCCTTCATCATGCTCGACGCGCGCGGCATTCCCGCCAACCTGATTTCGCTGGGGGCGGTCGACTTCGGCATCATCATCGATAGCGCGGTGGTACTGGTGGAAGCCTTGCTGGTGCGCCTGGCGCTGCTGGGCGAACCGGGGCGGCTCGATTTTTCGCTGCGCGAGCGGACCCTGAAGCAGACGGTGGTGGAACTGGGCCATCCGATTCTGTTCGCCAAGGCCATCATCATCGTCGCGTTTATTCCCATCTACACGTTCCAGCGGGTGGAGGGCAAGATTTTCTCGCCGGTAGCTTTTACGCTGAGCTTTGCCATGCTGGGCGCCATCATCCTGACCATGACCCTGATCCCGACCTTGCTGGCCTGGACCATGCGCCGCTATCCGATGGCGGAAAAGCACAGCACCTGGCTGCAGCGTATCCAGGATAGTTATGGCCGCGTGCTGGCGTCGGCCCAGCGCCGCCGCATTCCCGTGATGCTGGCCTCGGCGCTGGTGCTGGTGGTCACGCTGGCGCTGGCGCCCTTGCTGGGCAGTGAATTCCTGCCCAAGCTCGACGAAGGCAACCTGTGGCTGACGATCAGCCTGCCGACCTCCAGCTCGCTGGAAAAGACGCGCGAAGTGGAGCAGAAAGTGCGTTCCATCATCATGTCGTACCCGGAAGTGGGCAATGTGATTTCGCACGTCGGCCGGCCCGACGATGGCACTGATCCCAAGGGCAGCAACAATATGGAAATCCTGGCCGACCTGAAACCGCGCGCTACCTGGCGCTTTGACGGCAAGGAGGCGCTGGTGGCCGACATGTCGGCCAAGATCCGCAGCTTGCCCGGTGTGCCGACCAACTTTTCGCAAGTCATCGAAGACAATGTGGAAGAAGCCTTGTCCGGCGTCAAAGGCGAGATCGCCGTCAAAATCTATGGCCCCGACCTGGACGTGCTGACGCAGAAAAGCGAACAGATCGCCGGCATCCTGAATGGCATCGCCGGCGCGGCCGACGTGGAAGCGGTGAAAATCGGAGGCCAGAGCGAACTCGACATCGTGATCGACCGCGAGCGCATCGCCCGCCTGGGCGTCAACGTGGCCGACGTCAACACGGCCGTGCAAACGGCGCTGGCCGGCAATGCCGTCAACGCGTATTTCGTGGGCGACCAGCGTTACGACATCACCGTGCGCCTGCAGGAAGCAGCGCGCGATTCCGTCGACGCGATTGGCGCCTTGCAAATCAATTTGCCGGGCGGCGCGGGTACGGTGGCCTTGTCCGAGCTGGCGCGCATCGAAGTGCGCCAGGGCGCGGCCCGCATCAGCCGCGAAGCCGGTGGCCGCAATGCCTCCGTCAAGGCCAACCTGCTGGGCCGCGACCAGGGCAGTTTCGTTGCGGAAGCGCAAGAAAAAGTGGCGCGCCTGGTGCATTTGCCGCCTGGTTATAACATTACCTGGGGCGGCCAGTTTGAAAACCAGCAACGGGCCGTAAAGCGCCTGGAAGTGATCGTGCCGATCACGGCGCTGCTGATCTTCTCCCTGCTGTTCTGGGCTTTCCGTTCGGTGCGCAAGGCCATGCTGATCCTGTCCATCGTGCCATTTACCCTGATCGGCGGCATTCTGGGCCTGGGCCTGGTCGGCCTGCATTTCTCCGTCTCGGCGGCCGTCGGCTTTATCGCCGTGGCCGGTATTTCGGTACAGAATGGCGTGATCATGGTCGAGCAGATCATTGAAATTGCCAAGAGCAACGGCAGCGCCGTGGAAAGCGCCATCGCCGGCGCCGTGGCGCGCTTGCGTCCGATCCTGATGACGGCGCTGATGGCTGGCCTGGGCTTGCTGCCAGCGGCCTTGTCGCACGGCATCGGTTCGGAAACCCAGCGTCCGTTCGCCGTGGTGATCGTGGGCGGCATCGTGTCGGCCACCTTCTTTACCTTGCTGCTGTTGCCGCTGGCCTATCCGTATTTTGCTGAAAAGAAAGTACCGGACGCAGCCTGACCCGGTAGGACGGCGCCGGTCACCGTCTGACAAAAAATGTCGCTTCTCTTGCCTGAAGCGTAGAACACCTGCCGCCGCCCGGGCGTGGCGGCAGGACGTTCACTGGCACAGCGCTTGCATGACTGCCCCTATCGCACACCAACGATATGGAGGCAATAATGCGTACACGTCTGCAAGCTGGCTTTACCCTGATCGAACTGATGATCGTCGTCGCCATCGCCGGCATCCTGGCGGCCGTGGCGATTCCCCAATATAGCGATTACACCATGCGCGCCAAGGTCAGCAATGTGCTGGCCGCCGCCGCCCCGCTGAAAACAGCCGTTGCCCTGTGCGTGCAGGAAAATGGCGGCGAAGCGGCTGCCTGCAGCACGCCAGTCGATGGCGCTCCCAGCGAGATACCGCTCTTCAGTCCCACGCATGAAGTGGCCAGCGCCAAGGTGACTGCTGGTAATATCGAGCTGGTCCTGGCCAATGACTTGGGCAAGGATATCGGCGGCAAGACGGTGACCATGGAGATGAGGCCTGGGCCCAGCAGCTTGACCTGGTTCAACAAAACCACCGTGACGAATCCAGCGGCAATGGCAGCGATTACCAAGAACAATATTCCGGAAAGGTCTGCCTCGCTGTGACGGCTTGCTGCATTGGCCTCAGACGATTTTTTGCCTGTCCACGATCAGCGCTTCATAAGTCAGGTTTTGCAGCAGGGTGTAGTGGGTCGGTTCCAGGTCGATGAATTGCAGGCCATAGGTATAGCTGTCGCGCTGTTCGTTGCCGACCGTAGCCTTGTTCATGTTCACATTCTGGATGCGCGCGCGCGTATCGAGGCGCATCTGGTGGCGGTTCGGCGGCGCCAGCAAGGTAAAGCTCAGCATCACGCCATCTTCGCCCGGCGTGAGCATGGTTGGCGACTCGATCAGCGCGCCGGACACGCTGAGATTGATGATGAAGACGGAGATGGCGGGCACGTCCGCATAACTCAGTTGCGCAGGGATCTCCACCTTCACGCGCATGGCCGTGCGCAGGCTGGTGCCCTGTATCGCATCGGGGAAGCTCAGGTGCACATAATTGAGGGGCCGGCCGAAGATGCGCAGCACGCTGCAGGAAAACGAGCAGACGGTGACGCCGGAAAACACGCGGATGGTCAGCTTGTCGCCCTCGTTGAGCACGATGGGGCCGCCGTTATCCATGGGAATCTTGACGATCAAATACTCATCTTTGACGTAACCGATCAGGGTCGAGAAATGCTGGACAGGCTTGATGGTGCGGTGCGTAATAAACTGGATGCGCCCGCCTACCTGCAGATTCATCGCTTCAAATTCAAACTCCTGGAGCTTGGTTTCCACGGCGGCGTTGTTGCTTGTCATGCAGAGCTCATCCCGATGTCATTGAACAAGGCAGTATGCATGATTCTTAGTGAAAAAGCATTTACATCAAAGAAATTGTTATTCGTCATGAGAAAGCCTGCCGACTTTGCATATATGTCAAAATTGTGGCTTGAACAAGATGGATGAAGACGATGACGCGTAGCTACTTCTGGACCCTGCTGTTCCTGATCCTGCATCAGATCGATGCCGCCTACTGGCAAGAGTGGCACATGTTTTATTTGCCGGGTGGCGTGCAAGGCTTTCTGGAGTTTAACCTGGCCGCCATCGCCCTGGTGCTGGCTGGCTACTGCCATGTGCTGCTGGCCACTGCGCAAGCGCGTTTTTACGCCGGCTGCTGCGCGGCACTCGGCATTGCCACCTTCGCCATCCACGCCGGCTTTGCCATGGCGGGCCGCGAGCAATTTCATTTGCCGCTGTCGATGGCGATTATCGTGCTGTGCCTGGTGGGTGGCGGGTGCTTGCTGAATGATCTGCGGCGTCAGAAGATAATCGCAATCAAGGATTGATGGTACTAAATTTGGCTTTGAATTTAGTCGAGTGCTGCGAAGGTACCCGTATCCACTGGATGGAGAGCGGAATGAAATTTTTCAAACTTCAACCCATCAGCTACTTGAAGACGAACACCAGCGATGTGGTGAAGCAGGTTCACCGGAAGCATGACCCTGTGGCCATCACGCTCAAAACACGATGAAGATCGTCTGGACGGATGCCGCCCAAAGAGATTTGCTGGATAGCTGTGAATTCTGGAAAGATACGCAGTCTCTTCAGTTTGCGATCCAGCTTACGCAAGAAATTCGAGAGGAAGTGGCAACGCTCACAAAGTGGCCGAAGCACCAAGGCAGTTATGTGAAGGAATTCGAAGAACGCCATCTGCCCCGGTACCGTCAACTGCTTGCTGGTCAGAACCGTATCATCTTTGAGCGCGGCGGCAATGAACCTGATACATCCATCTTGTGTGTCGCACCAGCCGTGATCTTGAGGCCGTATTGCGCCGACGACTGCTCGATGTTTGAATTCGAATGTCGTACTATCTCGACTGTTATGTTGCAGGCTGCTTTCGATAAATTTTACAGCGGTTCAGTTAATTATTAATGTACCGTGAAAAATTCCCCCTTGTATTCTTGGTAGTCGATGCAATGTACGGTATTGCACATAAGTGCGTAGGTGAGTAAATTCTTCGTCCATAACCGAAAAGGAAAATTAATATGTCTGATGATCTGACTAAGCGAGGCCCACAAGACGCATCAAAGATTAATATCCATGAAGATTGGGAATTGACATACTGGAGCAAGAAATTCGGTGTAACAAAGGAAAAGCTAAGCCAAGCTGTTAAAGCTGTAGGTGTGAACGCTAGCGCCGTTGCGAAGCATCTCGGCTACAAAGGTTAAAAGTCGCTGACCACGCAATTAATTTGCGTGGTCATTTAAATGGAATTTAATAGCTTTTATAATTTATTGTCCTTATTCTGATTTTGCGAAAATTTCAAAAAATAAAAATATTGGAATTAAAAATCGAATAGGTGTAAGTAGTCATGTTAGACATTAGGAAAGTTTTACTGACTTTAAAGTGGTATCAGATAGGATGAGGCTCACACCGCCGCCGTCCAATCCCCGCTTTTCCCGCCATGCTTTTCCAGCACGCGCACATTGGTCATGACCATGCCCCGGTCGACGGCCTTGCACATGTCGTAGATGGTCAAGAGGCCGATTTGCACGGAGGTCAGCGCTTCCATTTCCACGCCGGTCTTGCCGGTCGTATCGACCTGGGCGCGGCAGTGGACGCTGTTGGCGGCTTGATCCACTTCAAAGTCGACCGTGACGCGCGTCAATGCCAGCGGGTGGCACAGGGGGATCAGGTCGCTGGTGCGCTTGGCGGCCATGATGGCGGCGATGCGGGCGATGCCCAGTACGTCGCCTTTCTTGGCATTGCCGGAAACGATCAGGGCCAGGGTGGCGGGCTGCATGCGGATGGTGCCGGCGGCCACGGCGCTGCGGCGCGTGTCTTGCTTGCCGCCCACGTCAACCATATGGGCCTGGCCGGCGGCGTCGAAGTGGCTCAGTTCCCCGGCGGGGGCTTGCTTGTCGGATGTGGTCATGGGTTTGCTCAGGGTAATAAGAGGGGGCAGGGGGCCAGGCAGGCGTCTTAGTCGTTTGCTTTAGCGGAATAGCTGCGCTTACGAGGTATCATATCACCCGTGAAATCAAAACCCACCCATACTCCCAGCCCTGGAAACGCCGGTACGGCATCGCCTTCTTTCCGCCTGCGCGCGCGCGCGCTGGCGCCGCTACTGGCGGCGCTGCTGGCCGCACCGCCGGTCCATGCAGATGCGCCCACCACTGCGCCCGTCAAACCGGCCAGCAGCTGGACGCCATTGGCCGTGCCGCCGGCGCCGAATCTGCCCAATCTGGGCGATACTTCACGCGAAGACCTGTCGCCGGCGATGGAACGCAAGCTTGGCGAAGAGATCATGCGCGACTTGCGCGGCGACCGCGATTATCTCGACGATGCGCCCCTGCTCGAATACATGAACACCTTCGGCAATGCGCTGGTGGCGGCGCGCCCCAGCGTGCGGGGCGAGACCAGTTACGATTATTATTTCTTTGTCGTCCGCGATCCGCAATTGAATGCGTTCGCCTTGCCTGGCGGCTTTATCGGCGTGCACTCGGCGCTGTTGCTGGCTGCGCAAAGCGAGGCGGAACTGGCCTCCGTGCTGTCGCATGAAATCGGCCACGTTGCCCAACGGCACATTGCGCGCATGCTGGGCCAGCAGCGCCAGGATGCCCTGATGCCGCTGGCGGCGATCTTGCTGGCGGCGCTGGCGTCGCGCGCGGGCGGCGATGCGGCCATCGGCGTGTTTGCCGCAGGGCAGGGCCTGATGATACAGCGCCAGCTCAACTTTGGCCGCGATGCCGAACGCGAGGCCGACCGCATCGGTTTCCAGATCATGGGCGAAGCCGGTTTTGACACCACCGGCATGGTGGCGTTTTTCGGCCGCATGCAGGCGGCCAGCCGTTCCTATAGCGACCTGGTACCTGCCTATTTGCAAACCCATCCGCTGACGACGGAGCGGATCGCCGACATCCAGGCGCGTATCCGCGAACAGCCTTATAAACAGCGGCCGGACAGCCTGAATTTTCACCTGGCGCGTGCGCGGGCGCGCGTGCTGCAGGATGAAAGCATGCAGGGGCTGCTCAATGCGCAAGCCTATTTCAAGACCCAGCTGGAGCTGCAAAGCCGCTTCCAGCTGACGGCCGCCCATTATGGACTGGCGTTCGTGGCCATCAAGCAGGGCAAGGTAGCCGAAGCCCAGGCTGAACTCGACGCAGCCAATGCGGCTCTGTACAAGCCGGCCGCGTCCAATGTGTTTACCTCGGCCGGCACGCAGCCGCCCAATTCCCTGCTGGCGGCGATGGCGCTGGAAGTGTTGTTGATGCCAGGACAAAAGCCGGAAGTGGCGGAGCAGGCCATGCAGGAGGCCGACGTGGCGCGCCAGAAGTTTCCCCTGTCGCGCGGCATTGCCTACCAGTATGCGGAAGCGCAGATCGCCGCAGGCAAGCTGGAGCAGGCAATCCTGTATCTGCGCGACCAGGTGCAGCTATACCGGGAAGAGCCGGCACTGTATGACTTGCTGGCGAAAGCCTATGCTGGCCAGGGCAAGATGACCTTGCAGCATATGGCCCTGGCCGAATCGTATGTGTTGCAGGGCGCCACCATGGCGGCGCTGGACCAGTTGACGATCGCCCGCAAATCCACCGACGCCACCTTTTATGACCAGGCCGTGATCGATGCGCGCGAACGGGAATTGCAGGATAAACGCAGAGAGCAAATCAAGGACCAGAAATAGACACGTATCATACTTCTACCAGGTCGCGCGAACTCAGCATGGTGAGGCCTGGACGGCGATCCATGACTGCAGCGATCAGGACATGGGCGATATTCGTGGCAGGATTAATCCATAGCCCGCGCGGCAACAGCGGTTTTAAAAATGATGCGATCGGCAGCACGATACGCTCTGCAAGGCGAAATTCCTCTCGATCACCACTTATCATTCCCGGGCGGATGATCGTGACGGAGTCAAATCCTATGTGCTGAATATCACGCTCAAGTTCACCCTTTGTACGGCTAAAAAAGAATGGCGCAGAAACTGACGCGCCAGGGGCCGATACCAAGGCAAGCGCATGCGCGCCACCTTCATGGGCAGCTTTCGCAAATTCAATCGGCAGCGCATATTCCACCTGCCGGAAATGGGTTTGTGAGCCGGCGTTACTGATGCGTGTGCCTATTGCACAGATCACTGCGTCCACGGACGTGATCGCCGTTATGTGCGTGAGTTCCTCAAGCCGGGAGGCAGTTGGATTGAGCAGTTTTGGGTGTTGCCGCAAGGCGCGGCGCGTGGGAGCAACAAGCCGTGTAATACGGTCATCGGCCAATGCTTGTTCAAGTACATGCCTACCAACAAGTCCGGTTGCTCCAAGAAGTAAAATAATCATATGGTCCAGGATAGGTACTTAGTAAAACTTGAGGATCAGTTTCGCCAGCCAGTGGGCAAACCAGGCTGGTAAGGCGGGTTTCACTTGTCGCCAATTGCTGGGAAACAAGCCATCCTGACGGAAGGAGTTAATGAAGCGGAAGCGTTCCGTACCGTCTTCGGGTGATGCGGCAGAGTTTGCAGCGAAGCGCATTACGTGCGAGCCGGCTCCTTCATAGACCGGCCATATGGGCAGGCCGGGACCATTCGGGTCGCCGCTGTATGCGAAGTTGGCCCAATAGCGCATCATTAGCCCGGAGAGTGACTTGTCTATCTCGTCTGCAGGTCCCTTAGAGGCGGTGTAGGACTGATCCAGCGTGCCAAACACGAAAGCCAGATCGGCCCCGTGCACGGGGCGTGGAGAATAGTTCGAGGCGTGTTGATATTGATAGGCGAAGACTTTGGCGCCAGCAGTGCGGCGATGTGCGCCCAGCCATGTCCAGGTCTGCTGGCTAATTGCCAGATCACCTACTAGCAACTCGGCAGAATGCCGGGTTTCTGCCTTTGTGCCCGCCGGATATGCTGCCAGGAAATCCATCAGTCGATCCGCCCCAAACCAGGCTGCTGCCGCCGCCTTGAAAGCCGCAGGCGTGCGATGTGGAATGGCGTGGGTCATGAAAAACGCATACTCATCACGGCACCACCCCGCCAGCAGGGGTACGTCGGCCTGCAGGCCGCGCTCAAAGGTTGTTCCCGGCGCGCAGGGCAGCACATGGCCATCGACATGGGGAGAGAAGGCGCTATTGTGTGGATTCAGCAAGAAATTCCAGGCAGTAGCGCGATTGAGGCGCTTGCCCGGAATGGCCCGTAGTTCAGCGATGGTGCGTACCCCCAGACGCGCTGGCAATGCCTGCCCTCGAGCGAGCGCCTCTGCCTTGGTGTTCATCGCCCCGAACATGCAGTCCCAGTAGGCGCCGCTCTGACCTATGGCCCGCTGGAACAGGCCGTGCGACAGCGGTGAAGCCATCAGCATGCCGACCGCGTGCGCTCCTGCGGATTCGCCGAGAATAGTGACCTTGTCAGGGTCTCCGCCAAAGCAGGCGATATTCTGCTGGACCCATTGCAGAGCCTTGATCATGTCCTGCAGGCCGAAGTTGCCTGATGCTGGACCTTCCTCGTCAAGTTCGGGATGCGCGAGGAAACCGAATACCCCCAGGCGGTAATTCATTCCGACCACCACCGGCCCCTGCGCGGCGAGGTTGTTGCCTTCGCATCCAAAGAACGTGGCCGCGCCGAACTCGAAGCCGCCGCCATGTATCCACACAATCACAGGCCGGCGTTCGGAGGCGCTCTCAGCCTGTGTCCAGACGTTGAGCGTGAGGCAATCCTCACTGGCATGACGGGTCCACTGGCGCAATATCTTCATCGGCATCGGCGAGCCGAAGCAGGGATTGCCAATATGCGTGGCGTCGCGTCTATCCTGCCATGGTGAGACTGCCTGCGGCGGTCGCCATCGGAGTTCTCCCACTGGCGGGGCGGCGTAGGGAATGCCGAGGTAAGCCAGTACGCCTGCTTGATCACGTACAAGTCCGCGCAGGGGGCCGTCGGGTAGTGTCAGTTCGTTCGTCAGCATGCCTGTGCCTTCAGTTCGTAATGTAGGGCCTGATTCACAGGCATGGA
This sequence comes from Janthinobacterium sp. Mn2066, assembly GCF_049319705.1. Lineage (NCBI taxonomy): Bacteria > Pseudomonadati > Pseudomonadota > Betaproteobacteria > Burkholderiales > Oxalobacteraceae > Janthinobacterium > Janthinobacterium sp. Mn2066. The sequence goes on from NZ_JBMOUF010000003.1 coordinate 305,901, forward strand.
AAGGTGGGGTAATGCGGCCGCTAGATGCCGGAGTGCACATGAGTTGCTAGCCTGTTACGCGCCACTGCTCAGAAATTGCTCGCGCATCAGTGCAAGGTAGCTCTCTTCACCCATTTCGCGGCGTGTCCTTACCAGTTTGGCGATGTCTTCTCCGATGACGTAGCGAAGCCGGGCCGACCGGTCGGTTGCGGCGCCGAAGATCACGTCGGCGACTTGTTCAGCGCTGCTAGTGTCGCCGGTGAGCATCCCTGCATAGAGTGCCTTGATTTTTTCGATGTAGAAGTCATAGGATGCCAGGGATGGATCGTGGGCAAATTCGGAGAACATACGGGCTCCGAATTGCGTGCGGACCGCGCCCGGTTCAATCAGTTTGACGGAAATGTTTTGCGACGCTAGTTCATAGGACAGTGATTCTGAGAAGCCCTCGACCGCGAACTTGGTGGCGTGGTACATTGACATCAGGGGGACGGTGATAACGCCGCCGCTGGAACTGACGTTAATAATCGTGCCTCCGCCTTGTTGTCGCAGCACCGGCAACAAGGCGCGGGTCACATCCATCAAGCCAAAGACATTGACCGCGAACTGTTCCTGGATTTTTTGCGGCGAGAGTGCCTCAAACACCCCGAACAGGCTGAAGCCGGCGTTGTTGACAAGTACGTCAATGCCGCCGAAGCATGCCACGGCGGCATCCACGGCAGCACCGATACTCGCCTTGTCCTGGACGTCCAGTCGCGTGACGAGCAGACGTTCGCTGTTGCAAAGTTCAGTCTCGTCTGCGGGATTGCGCAGTGTGGCGACCACGTTCCAGCCTTGCTCCGCAAACCGTTTCGCAGCAGCTTTGCCGATACCTGATGAGGCTCCGGTGATGAAGATTGTCTTGGGCATTTCGCGTTCCCTTGCAATGATTTGGTATATGTTGAGGCGATACTCAACTTAATTCTATTTAAAGTTGAGGGTTGCGTCAAGTTATTATGAGTGAGAGATAAATAATGATTAAAGTGCAAGAATCGGAGAAATCGGCGCCGCCCAGCTTGAGAAAGGACGCCCGACAGAATATGGAGCGCCTCAGGATTGCGGCGTTGGACATGTTCCATGAGCGCGGCCTGGATGTGCCTCTGGAGGAAATCGCGCAGCGTGCCGGTGTGAGCATCGGCACCCTATACAACCGCTTTGGCACGCGTGAAGCGCTCACCGATGCTGTCATGGCAGACATCGCGGCCAGCCGGCTTGGCGATGCAGTGACGCGCGCCCGTAACTGCCCCGACCCATGGAGTCGTTTCGCTTGTTTTGTTAACCTGATCTGCGAGATACAGGCCACCGAACCTGCACTCAATGACGTCATTTCGCGGCGCCACCCTGAAGCGTCGCGGCTGGCGGCGGTGTGCGAAGAAACGATGGCGCAGGCGCGGCAATTCGTCGACGATGCGCAGAGCGACGGTGCCTTGCGCGCCGATTTCACGCTTCAGGAGTTATTTCTGATGTTCGTATCGAATGGCGCGCTCATGCGGATCGTTGATGGTGCCGGAGCCGCTGCCTGGCGGCGTTGCATGGGATTCATGCTGGACGGCCTCCGGGTACACGCCGCCGAGGCGCGGCGGGCAGGATGTACAGGCGTCTGATGGCTGTCTGAGCGCCATCAGGTTCGGAACGCAGGAACGCGGTGTCCCGGAACAGCACCTACTGTCATTGGGCAGAGTTACGTGCAGGCCGCCTTCTCAAGCGGCAGGGCGACAAAACCGAAATGCCTGGCTGCCTGGCCGCTTTTCAGATGTTGTACAGCAATATCCCGGCCTTGATCCGACAAGGTCAGCACCGTGGTGGCGCCATCGAGCCATGCCATCAGCTCATTGTCGCCAGCGGGCCGGCCATCGATGCGCAGCGATGCCATCGCTTGTGCCATGTCGCGGTCGTCGAGCTGGGCCACGATCTCGCCACGGCGCAAGATCAGTTCGCCGCCATCGCACAAAAACGCGGCGTCTGACGGACTGAGAACTTCTCCAGTGTGCAGCACAAAGCCGTGCTGCGGGTCGCTGCGGGCGATGTAGGGCGTCGCTTCCAGGTTCAGGTAGACGCGTTGCGGGCCATTCTGGAAAAACCAGCAGCCCCGTTCATCGTGACTGTAATTGCGGTTGATAAAGCCCAGCAGGGCTGCATGGACGATCTTCTCGCCGGGCAGTTGTAATTCTTGCGCGCGCTGGTCGCGCATGCGCCAGTGGCCGCGCGCGTCCAGCGCCAGCCAGCCGTAGCAATGGGGCACGTTCGGCCATTTGGCCAGCGCCTGTTTGACGAGCTCATCCATGTATGTGTTCCGTGTGTGCGTGTGGCGCGCCAGTGTGGCGGCTTCGCGGGTCAGGCTGCGCACCGCTGGCCTCTTCAAAAAAGCGGATCAGCTTTTGCGGCAACCAGTCCAGGCGTCCCGGCAACTTGCCGACGGCAAAGCCGACGTGGCCGCCGTGGCGCGGATAGTCGAGCTGCACGGCAGGCGAGGCGCTGCCGGGCAGATAGCGTCCCGGCAGGAACGGGTCATTGCGGGCGTTCAGCACCAGGGTGGGTACAGTGATGTCGTGCAACACGTGTTTGGCGCTGGCGCGGTCCCAGTAATCGTCGGCATCGCGGTAGCCATGCAGGGGCGCCGTGACGACATTGTCGAAATCATGCAGATTGCGCGCGGCCAGCATGGTCTCGCGCGCAAACAGGCCGGGAAACTGTTCCAGCTTGGCCAGGCATTTCGGTTTCAGGGTACGCAGGAACATGCGCGTATAGAGCCGGTTGGCGCCCGTGGACAGGGCCTTGCCGCCTTGCGCCAGGTCCAGCGGGGCGGACACGGCGCCGGCTGCATCGACAATGTCGGCAGCGTGTTGCGACTGGCCCAGCCAGCACAGCAGGGCGTTGCCCCCCAGCGAGACGCCGGCCGCGTAAAACTTGCCCGTGGCGCGCGGATGCAGCTTGCGCAGTACCCAGTCTACTTCCTGCGCATCGCCAGAATGGTAAAAGCGGGGCGCAAGATTGGCCTCGCCCGAGCAGCCGCGAAAATGCGGCACCGCGCCCGACCAGCCGCGCGCGGTCACTTCGGCCATCAAGGCCCGCGCGTAATGGCTGTCCGACGAGCCTTCCAGGCCGTGGAACAGCACCACGAACGGCAAGCCCGGCTGGCCGTCGACCAGGTCCACATCGACAAAATCGCCATCGGGCGCCGTCCAGCGTTCGCGCCGGAAAGCCACCCTGGGCTTGCTGATGCACATGGCCGGATAAATCGTTTGCAAATGGCCGTTGGGCAGCCAGAGCGGGGAAATGTAATTCATGGGTAAAGCTTAGTGCAGTATCTGCGCTCCTGCATTGTCGGCCGGGGCGCCGCCTGGTGCGATCGAGGCGTGGTGCAGCACGATGCGCCAGCCGCGCGGTGTCTTGATATACACATTGCTGGCCAGCAAATGCGCTGGCCCCTTGTCGCTGGCCGTGACGCCTTCGATGACCGTGTGGATGGAACTCATCAGATTATGCGTTTCATGCAGTTGCACCGGCACGATATGCAAGCCGCCGCCGGTCAGGATGCTGGCCCATGAAGCGCGGATGGCGGCATGCCCGATCAGGCGCACGCCGCCCGGATGGATGCAGACGATTTCTTCGTCATCGGCCCACAGCGCCATCAGCGCTTCCAGGTCGGCACGGTTGAGCGCATCGTAGAAGGCCGCTTCCACCTCGGCGGCGCTGCCATTTAATTCCTTCAGACTTTTCATGGGGACTCCGCTCTTGCTGGCTTCAATGCCGGGATGCTGGGCTACAAAGAAAAACGGCGCGCCCGTTTGAGGGGGCGCGCCGTCTGGCGATTAGTGATGGCCGGCGCTGGCGCCTTCCTTCAGGGTGTAGGCCGTGCCGCAGTAAGGGCATTTGGCCACGCCATCTTTGTTAAATTCCAGAAACACGCGCGGATGCGACGACCACAGCGGCATGGCCGGGTTAGGGCAGTGGGCAGGCAGGTCTTTACCGTCGAGTTCGACCGCTGGCTGGGTGGTATGTGTCATCTTGTCATGCTCCGTGAGGCTGTGTTGGGGATATCGTTAGGGAGAATCGGCTACTGCCAGGGCTAGATTTTAACGGATTCGGGCAGGCAACAAAAATCAGGGCTGAAATGGCAGCTTTGACAAGCTTGCGCTGGCGGGTGCCTGGACCCGACTATACGCTATCGGTGGCGCTGCGATAGCCGATAGTCCGATGGCGGGATGATTTTCCTGCATGCCCGTGCCCTGCATCGCATTGTTGTGCCCGTACCACAGTACCCATCTCCATCAGCATGATGGCGCCTGATGACATGTTGCAAACGATTGCGCGCCACCAGGCGTTTTTTGTGAAATTGTCTTTGTTGTATGTTTTTCAGTAATCCCCGACAAATCGGCGATTTGGTCTGGTGCTTGCGGTAAAATAGCGCACTTCCTTCCACTCGTCATCTGGATCGCCATGTCAGCTGTTCTCAACTTCGTCCGTCTGCAAGATTTGATCGCCCAAAATGCACTGCAAGGCAAGCGCGTTTTCATCCGCGCCGACCTGAACGTACCGCAAGATGACAGTGGCAAGATTACCGAAGATACGCGCATCCGCGCTTCGGTGCCCGCCATCCGCGCCGCTGCCGCCGCTGGCGCTGCCGTGATGGTGACTTCCCACCTGGGCCGTCCGACCGAAGGCGAATTCAAGCCCGAAGACAGCCTGGCGCCCGTCGCCGCGCGCCTGTCCGAACTGCTGGGTCAGCCAGTGGAATTGAAACAGAATTGGGTCGATGGCGCGGGCCTGGAAAACCTGGCGGCTGGCCAAGTGGTATTGCTGGAAAACGTGCGCGTGAACAAGGGCGAAAAGAAAAACAGCGATGAACTGGCGCAAAAAATGGCCAAGCTGTGCGATATCTACGTCAATGACGCGTTCGGTACCGCCCACCGCGCCGAAGCGTCCACGCACGGCATCGCCAAGTTCGCACCGGTCGCCTGTGCCGGCCCGCTGCTGGCCGCTGAACTCGACGCCTTGGGGAAAGCGCTGCACGCACCGGCCCGTCCGCTGCTGGCGATCGTTGCCGGTTCGAAAGTATCTAGCAAGCTGACCATCCTGAAAGCCCTGTCCGACAAGGTCGATCACCTGATCGTCGGCGGCGGCATTGCCAATACCTTCATGAAAGCCGTCGGCTTGAATATCGGAAAGTCGCTGGTGGAAACGGAACTGGTTGACGAAGCCAAAGCCATCATCGACATCATGGCCAAGCGCGGCGCGCAAGTGCCGATTCCCGTCGATGTCGTATGCGCCAAGGAATTCTCGCCGACCGCCATTGCCACGGTGAAAGACGTGGCCGATGTGGCGGACGACGACATGATCCTCGATATCGGCCCGAAAACAGCGGCTTTGCTGGCCGAACAGATCAAGGCGGCCGGCACCATCGTCTGGAACGGCCCGGTCGGCGTGTTTGAATTCGACCAGTTCGGCAACGGCACCAAGACCCTGGCGCTGGCGATTGCCGACTCGAGCGCTTTCTCGATCGCCGGCGGTGGCGACACCCTGGCGGCGATTGCCAAATACGCTATCACGGATAAAATCAGCTATATCTCGACGGGCGGCGGCGCTTTCCTGGAGTTCCTGGAAGGCAAGACCTTGCCTGCAGTAGAAATATTGATGCAGCGCGCCGGTTAAGGCGCACGACCTTATAAAACAGTACCAAGCGCAGCCTGACCGCTGCGCTTTTACCTTGCCGGGCGCTGTCGCCGCCTGGCCTTGCTTAGTTAGCGTCTTGTTTAGCGTCTTGTCGGCGCATAAGGAATCCTATGCCACGCGGTACAAAAATCGTAGCAACCATCGGCCCCGCCTCGACCAACTTCGATATCCTGGTCAAGATGATACGAGCGGGCGTCGATGTGGTGCGGCTCAATTTTTCCCACGGCAAGGCGCAAGACCATATCGACCGCGCAGCGCTGGTGCGCCAGGCGGCAGCCGAATGCGGCCGCGAAGTGGCCATCATGGCCGATATGCAAGGGCCGAAGATTCGTGTCGGCAAGTTTGAAAACAGCCGCATCCAGCTCGAAGCGGGCGACAAGTTCATCCTCGACGCCAAGTGGGGCGAGAATGGCGAACTGGGCAACCAGGAGCGTGTCGGTCTCGATTACAAGGCTTTGCCGCGCGACTTGCACAAGCATGACGTGCTGCTGCTGAACGATGGCTTGATCGTGCTGATCGTCGAGCGCATCCACGGCAGCGAAATCCACACCACCGTGAAAATCGGCGGCGAGTTGTCGAACAACAAGGGCATCAACCGCCAGGGCGGCGGCTTGACGGCGCCGGCGCTGACGGCCAAGGATATGGAAGATATCAAGACGGCCATGAGTTTCCAGGCTGACTATCTGGCTATTTCCTTCCCGAAAAGCGCGACCGACATGGAAATGGCGCGCCAGCTGGCCAATATCGCCGGCGAACCGTTCCACCACAAGCCGATGATGATCGCCAAGATCGAGCGCGCGGAAGCGATTCCCGCGCTGCAGGAAATTCTGGACGCCTCCGACGGCATCATGGTGGCGCGTGGCGACCTGGCGGTGGAAGTGGGCAATGCGGCCGTGCCGGCCTTGCAAAAACGCATGATCAAGATGGCGCGCGCCTCGAACAAGCTGGCCATTACCGCCACGCAAATGATGGAATCGATGATCGTCAACGCCGTGCCGACCCGCGCCGAAGTGTCCGACGTGGCCAACGCCGTGCTCGATGGCACGGACGCCGTGATGACCTCGGCGGAAACGGCTTCCGGCAAATACCCGATCGAGACGGTGGAAATGATGGCCGCCATCTGCGTGGAGGCGGAACAGTCCGAATACAACAAGCTCGACGCCGATTTCCTCAACGTCACGTTTACCCGCATCGACCAGTCGATTGCCTATGGCGCGCTGTTTACGGCCCACCATTTGCGCGTCAAAGCCATCGTGGCGCTGACGGAATCCGGTTCCACCGCCCTGTGGATGAGCCGCCACAGCATCGACACGCCGATTTTCGCGCTGACACCGAGCGTGACGACCTTGCGCAAGGCGGCGCTGTACCGCAACGTGCGGGCGTATCATCTGCTGCAGGACGCACCGAGCGAGCAAGTGCTGAAACAGGCGGAAGATTTGCTTGTTGGCAACGGTGCCGCAAAAAAAGGCGATTTGATCGTCGTCACCTGGGGCGAACCGATGGGGCAGGCCGGTGGCACCAATGCACTGAAGATCGTAAAGGTGGGCGAATTTCATTAATCGCCTGACAGAATTTCAGGCGCCGGCGCGGCCATCCGCCGCGAAGCGCCGCAACAGTTTCTCGTTCTCTGGAGTATTACCATGTCTCTCGTATCCATGCGTCAATTGCTGGACCATGCCGCCGAAAACGGTTATGGCATTCCTGCTTTCAACGTCAATAACCTGGAGCAAGTGCAAGCCATCATGGCTGCCGCCGATGCGCTCAACAGCCCGGTGATCATGCAAGCGTCGGCTGGCGCGCGCAAATATGCTGGCGAAGCGTTCCTGCGCCACCTGATCGACGCCGCCGTCGAAGCTTACCCACACATTCCTGTTGTCATGCATCAAGACCATGGCCAGTCGCCAGCCGTCTGCATGGCTGCCATCCGCTCGGGCTTCACGTCCGTGATGATGGACGGTTCGCTGGAAGCCGATGGCAAATCGGTGGCGTCCTATGAATACAACGTGGACGTGTCGCGTGAAGTGGTGAAATTCTCGCACGCCATCGGCGTGACGGTGGAAGCGGAACTGGGCGTGCTCGGTTCGCTGGAAACCATGAAGGGCGACAAGGAAGACGGCCACGGCGCCGACGGCACCATGACGCGCGAGCAATTGCTGACCGACGTCGCGCAGGCGGCCGACTTCGTGCAGCGCACCCAGTGCGACGCGCTGGCGATCGCCATCGGGACTTCGCACGGCGCCTACAAGTTCACCCGCAAGCCGACCGGCGATATCCTGGCGATCGACCGCATCAAGGAAATCCACGCGCGCATCCCGAACACCCACCTGGTGATGCACGGTTCTTCGTCGGTGCCACAGGAATTGCTGGCCATCATCCGTGAATTCGGTGGTGACATGAAGGAAACCTACGGCGTGCCGGTGGAAGAAATCCAGGAAGGCATCCGTCACGGCGTGCGCAAGATCAATATCGATACCGACATCCGCCTGGCGATGACGGCAGCGACGCGTAAATTCCTGTTTGAAAACCCATCGAAGTTCGACCCGCGCGACTTCCTGAAACCGGCCCGCGCCGCTGCCGAGCAGATCGTGCGCGCCCGCTTCCAGGCGTTCGGCTGCGAAGGCCAGGCGTCGAAAATCAAGGTCATCCCGATGGAAAAAATGGCTGAGCGCTACAAGGCCGGCGAGCTGTCGCAGATTGTGAAGTAAAATTCTGTCTGGAGCGGACTGCATATGCAGTCCGTGCCCGATATTCTTGACCGGCAGGCAAGCCCTGCCTGCCGGTTTTGTTTCATCAAATCATTCCTCCTCCGCTATGAACAGCCTCTATCAGACTTCCATCCATTCCCTGCCACTGCTGGGCCACGGCAAGGTGCGCGACAACTATGCCGTCGGCGACGACAAGATCCTGATCGTTACTACCGACCGTCTGTCGGCCTTTGATGTCGTCATGAACGAGCCGATTCCCGGCAAGGGCAAGGTGCTCAATCAGATGAGCGACTTCTGGTTCGAGAAACTGGGCCATATCGTGCCGAATCATTTGACGGGCGTAGCGCCGGAGTCGGTGGTGGCGCCAGAGGAAGTGGAACAAGTGCAAGGCCGTGCCGTCGTCGCCAAGCGCTTGAAACCCATCATGGTCGAGGCGGTGGTGCGCGGTTACATCATCGGTTCGGGCTGGAAAGATTACCAGGACACGGGCAGCATTTGCGGCATCGCGCTGCCAGCCGGCTTGCAGCAGGCTGAAAAGCTGCCAGAACCCCTGTTCACCCCGGCGGCCAAGGCCGAGCTGGGCGAGCATGATGAAAACATCAGCTTTGCCGAGATGGAAAACCGTATCGGCTTTGAGCTGGCCGCCAAGATGCGCGACGTCAGCATTGCACTGTACAAGGCGGCTGCCGATTATGCGGCCACGCGCGGCATCATCATTGCCGACACCAAGTTTGAATTCGGCCTGGACGAGCATGGCGTGATGCATCTGATGGATGAAGTGCTGACGGCCGATTCCTCGCGCTTCTGGCCAGCCGATTCGTATCAGCCTGGCATGTCGCCACCATCGTTCGACAAGCAATTCGTGCGCGATTACCTGGAAACCTTGACCTGGGGCAAAACCGCGCCGGCGCCTGCGCTGCCAGCGGACGTGATCGACAAAACCCAGGCCAAGTATTTCGAAGCCATCGAACGCCTGACGGGCGAGAAGCTGAAGGCGTAAGCATGAGTGATCTGCAACAACAGCCGCTGGTCGGCATCATCATGGGCTCGTCTTCGGACTGGGACGTGATGCAAAACGCGGTGGCCATCCTGAAACAGTTTGGCGTGCCGTTTGAAGCGCAAGTCATTTCCGCGCACCGCATGCCCGACGAGATGTATGCCTACGCCAAGAGCGCCCGCGCGCGCGGCTTGCGCGCCATCATCGCCGGCGCCGGCGGTGCGGCCCACCTGCCTGGCATGGTGGCCGCGATGACCATCGTGCCGGTGCTGGGCGTGCCCGTGCCATCGAAGTATCTGCGCGGCGAAGATTCGCTGCTGTCCATCGTGCAAATGCCCAAGGGCGTGCCGGTGGCCACATTTGCCATCGGCGAAGCGGGCGCGGCCAATGCGGCATTGACGGCGGTCGCCATGATCGCTGCCACCGATGACGCGCTGGCCGAGCAGCTCGAAGCTTTCCGCGTCACGCAAACCGAGGCCGCCAAGGCCATGACACTGCCGCTTGCATAATGAGTGATTCGAAGTTATCTCCTATTTTGCCAGCCGCCACGCCGCCAGCCTGGCTGGGCGTGATGGGCGGCGGCCAGCTGGGCCGCATGTTTGCCCAGGCCGCACAAGCCATGGGCTACCAGGTGGCGGTGCTGGAACCGGCCAGCGACTGTCCTGCCGGACAAATCGCCCAGCGCGTGGTCGAAGCCGGCTACAGCGATGTGGCTGGTGTCGATGCGCTGGCTGCCCAGTGCCTGGCCGTTACCACCGAATTTGAAAACGTGCCTGCCGACAGCCTGTCGCGCCTGGCCGAGACGGTGTTTGTCGCCCCCAATGCCCACGGCGTGTCGGTGGCGCAGGACCGCATCGCTGAAAAACGTTTCTTTGTCGATTGTTCGGCCCAGTCGGGCGTGTTGCCGGCGCCGCACAAGGTGATCGCCACGCTGCAAGATATTGCAGACATCGGCGATGACTTGTTGCCTGGTATCTTGAAAACCGTGCGCATGGGGTATGACGGCAAGGGCCAGTACCGCGTGTCCACGCGCGACGATGTGCGCGCCGCCTTCGACGAGATGGGCCAGGTGGCCTGCCTGCTGGAAAAAATGCTGCCGCTGGCCTATGAAGTGTCGGTGCTGACGGCGCGTGGCGTCGATGGCCAGTCGGTGGTGTATCCGATTGCCGAGAACGTGCACCGCGACGGCATCTTGTTTACCACCACCGTGCCGGGACCGAACGTGTCGGGCGAGAGTGCCGCCCGCGCCCAGCAGGCGGCGCAAGTCATCGTGGCCGAGCTTGGCTATGTGGGCGTGCTGTGCATCGAATTCTTTGTATTGACCGATGGCAGCCTGGTGGTCAATGAAATGGCGCCCCGTCCGCACAACAGCGGCCACTACACCATGGACGCCTGCGTCACCAGCCAGTTTGCGCAGCAGGTGCGGGCCATGGCGCGTTTGCCGCTGGGCGACGTGCGCCAGCATTCGCCGGCCGTGATGCTCAACATCCTCGGCGATGTCTGGTTTGACGGCGACAGCGACACGGCGCGCGAACCGGCCTGGGACCGCATCCTGGCCTTGCCAGGCGCAAATTTGCATCTGTATGGCAAGAATGATCCACGCCGTGGCCGCAAGATGGGCCATCTGACGTTTGTCGCTGCTACGCTGGCCGAGGCGCAAACCCGGTTGCATGCAGCCTGCCTGATCCTGGGAATTGCGCCGTGAGTGTGACTGAATCAACCCTGGACCTGGCGGCGATTGCGGCCGCAGCGCGTCTGCTGGAAACGGGCGCGCTGGTGGCTTTTCCTACGGAAACTGTGTATGGCCTGGGCGCCGATGCGGAAAACCCGGCTGCCGTGGCGCGTATCTATCAAGCCAAGGGGCGCCCATCCGATCACCCGGTGATCGTGCATGTGGCGCCGGGCGCGGATTTGTCGCATTGGTCCGATGATCTGCCGCAGGAAGCACGGCAACTGGTGGCGGCTTTCTGGCCCGGCCCGCTGACCCTGATCGTCAAGCGCGCCGCGCATATCCCCGATGCCGTTTCTGGCGGACAAGATACGGTGGGCTTGCGCTGCCCGTCGCATCCGGTGGCCATCGCCTTGTTGCAGGAATTCAAGGGCGGCAACGGTGGCCTGGCGGCGCCGTCGGCGAATAAATTCGGCAATGTCAGCCCCACCACGGCGCAGCATGTGCGCGACGAGTTCAGCGATGAGCTCGATAGCGGCTTGCTGGGCGCGGTGCTCGATGGCGGGCAAAGCGAGGTCGGCATCGAGTCGACCATCGTCGATCTGTCGCGCCTGGCCACGCACGGTCCCGTGCTGTTGCGCCCTGGCCATATCAGCAGCGCACAGATTGCTGCCGTGATTGGCCGCGCCCCGGCGGTGGCCGATGCTGCCGCGCCGCGCGCGTCCGGCACGCTGGAATCGCATTACGCACCGCATACGCCTGTTGCGATGCAGCAAAGCGATGCCTTGGGCGAAACGCTCAACCGGTTGCTGAACGATGGCCGCCGCGTAGCCCTGATCCATTACTCGGATTTGCCAGCGGCCAGCGCCAGCGTGCGCCTGGTTGCCGATCCGCAAGGTTACGCACATGCGCTGTACGCCTCGCTGCGCACGATGGACCAGGTCGGCGCGGAGCTGATCCTGGTGGAAGCACCGCCTACCGGCCCGGACTGGCTGGGCATCAATGACCGTTTGCGGCGCGCCGCTTTCGGCTCAAGTGGTATCTTGCAGCAATTCCTCGACGCATGAAAAAAGCCCCTCACGGGGCTTTTTCTTGATGCAGCGCAATAGAAGTGCTTGCCACGAATCATAGTAAATCAGCCATAATCTGCCCCAAACTCCCACGTCGATGGGTGGCAACATTGTTGTAATTTGGCTGATTTTTGAAACATAATTTCTATACAAGTCTGCAGAACGATGGCATATTAGGTGGGTAGCGAATAGCACGCCCGTTCGTTTAGAAACCAGAAAAAGACCCAAGGAGACAAAATGCATCAAACAAAATTCGCGCTGGCCGTGTTGGCTGCGGCTGTTCTGGCCGGTTGCGGCGGCTCCACTGCCGGTGACCAGACACTGAAAGTGCAATACAGCGCCCAGGTATCGTTTGGCGACAGCCTGTCCGATGTGGGTTCCTATGCGGTTGGCACGGTCGCTGCATTAAAAGGTGGCAAATTCACCATCAATGGCGACAATCGCTCCATCAATCCTGAGCTGACGGGCAAGAACTGGACCGAGCTGATGGCGGCGCAATTCAGCCTGCCAGCGCCGTGCGCAGCAGAAACGGGTCTCGATGGCGACGCCAGCCAGGGCTTTTCGGTTCCCATCAAATTCAATACGGGCTGCTATGGCTACGCCATGGGCGGTTCGCGCGTGACCAATCCGGTTGGTCCGAACAATAAACTGACCGGTAGCGCGCTGGGCGCCTTGACCGTGCCGGTAGTGACCCAGATCCAGAATCACCTGAAGGCTGTCGGCGGCAAGTTCAAGGGCGATGAAATCGTTTTCGTGATGGCAGGCGGCAATGACGCCCTGTTCCAGCTGGGCGCCTTGCAAGCTGGCGCGACCGCTGCTGGCCAGGCGGCCGGTGCTGCGGCAGGTGCACAAGCTTTTGCTGCCAATCTGGTGGCGGCTTTTGCTGCCGGGGCCCCTAATCCAGCGACAGCGGCGCAATCGATCGGTGCTGCCGTGGCGGCTGCCAGTGCAGCGCCAGGTGCAACCTCCGCGTCCATCGTGGGTGCTGCCGTGCAAGCGGCTGTCATCGCCGGTAATACCGCGGTGGGTTCGCCTGCCGTGTATGGCCCGCTGGTTGCCAAGGCACAAGCCGACGCTACCGTCACCGGCAATGCCGCCGGCGCCAAGGCTGGCGCCGATTACGCTGCTGCCCAGGGACCGGCATTGGTCGCTGCCATGGCAACGGCCGGCAACGATCTGGTGGCGCTGGTGAAAAACCAGATCATCGCGAATGGCGCGACCCGCGTGGTGGTCAATAACCTGCCCGATATCGCCAACACGCCTTCCGGCCTGAGCAAGGACGCCTCGACCAAGGCTTTGATCAACGCCATGGTCAGCGCCTACAACGGTGCATTGAATACCCTGTCCAGCGAGCCGAAAGTGCTGGTGGTCGATGTGTTTGCCGTCAGCCATGACCAGGCCACCAATCCAGCCCCGTATGGCTTGACCAATGTGACTGAAACGGCTTGCGACCTGACCCCGGCCAAGAATCCCCTGGGCAGCTCGCTGGTCTGCAATGGCAGCAACCTGAAATCCGGTGACGTGAGTCACTACTCGTATGCCGATGATGTGCATCCTACGCCGTTCAACAACCTGCTGCTGGCGCGTTATGTGTCCAAAGCCATGGTGGTGAAGGGCTGGCTGTAAGACATCGCGCGTGGGACCGCCATGCCGGTCCCACGCTACAGAGTACTCACGGGTGATCCCGGACATAATGAATCAGGAGACATAATGAAAATTCGTTTGAACAGTGCATTGAAAGTGGTGGCGCTGGCTGCCGCGATGGTGGCGGCCTCAAGCGCCTCGGCGCAAAGCGCAGGCACCTGGACCTTCAAGGTCGGCATGAACAAGATCACGCCGAAAGTCGAGAGTGGCGACCTGTCGGCGCCGGCATTGCCAGGCACCAAGGCCGATGTCAAATCCGACACCAAGCCTATCTTCACCTTTGCCTACATGCTGACCGATAATGTGTCGGCCGAACTGGACCTGGGCGTACCGTATAAACATGATCTGGTCGGCGCTGGCGCGATCGCCGGCACCGGCAAGCTGGGTTCGGCCGAAGTCTTGCCGCCGACCGCGTTCATCCAGTACCGTTTCTTCCAGCCTAGCGCGATGATACGTCCGTATGCCGGTATCGGCCTTACCTATGCCTATTTCCAAAAGGAAACCGGTTCTGGCCAGATGACCGCCTTGCTCAATACGGGCGGTTCGGGTGAAACGTATCGCCTGGATAACAAATTGACGGTCAGCTACCAGGTCGGCGCGACCTGGGCCTTCAATGAGCGCTGGTTTGCCGACGTTGCCGTGGTCAAGACGCCGCTGAAAACCACGGCCCATTTCACCACCGGCCAGACGCAGGACATCAAGCTCAATCCGCTGGCAGTCAGCGTCGGTATCGGCTACAAGTTCTGATTAGCCCAGCCATAAAAAAATCCGCCTCGGCGGATTTTTTTTCGTCCTGAACGGTTCAGGCCGGTGGCGTGTTGAACTGGCCGTTGTGGAAAATCAGCGGCGCCTGCGGGTTGGACGCGCATTCTTCCACTTCGCCGACGAAAATCACATGGTCGCCTTCAGGGTAGCGGCTGCGGTTGTGGCATTCGAACCAGGCCGATGCGCCTTTCAGTATCGGCTGGCCCGTGCGCGACAGCTCGTACTCGACACCCTCGAACGGGTTGTCCGTGCGGCGCGCAAAGCGTTGCGCCAGCTCGGCCTGGTCGGCGCCCAGCACGTTGATCACGTAATGGGAATTGCCGCTGAAGATGGGCATGCTGTTGGCCAACGAGCCCAGGCTCCACAGCACCAGGGGCGGCGACAAGGAGACGGAATTGAAGGAGCTGGCCGTGAGGCCGCGAAAACTGCCGTCAGCCAGGCGCGTCGTGATCACCGTGACGCCGGTGGCAAACTGCGACAATGCTTGGCGGAAATGCGTCGTATCGAATGTTTGCGCTGGCGCGCGGGGAGAGCGTGTGTTCATGGGAGACCTGTCTATTTGCTGACATTATGCCAAAAATCGGCCAAGCCAGCGTAATCATGCTTGCTTGCCCGCCAGATGGTGGGGCAGGCCCTGCGCTTCAGGCGGCAATGCAAGCCATGCCGCTTTGCGTTACAGTGGTGTAACAACAGGGACGTTGCGCTGGCGTGCCGCAGCTGTTTTGCCGAGACGTCAGTTTTTGCGGGAGAGCATCATGAATGGACGGACGGAAGTCGCACTATTGGGCGGTGGCTGTTTCTGGTGCCTGGAAGCGGTGTTCCTGGAGGTGCGCGGCGTTACGCATGTCGAGTCCGGCTACACGGGCGGTACGCTGGACTCCCCCACGTATGCGCAAGTGTGTGCCGGCGATACGGGGCACGCGGAAGTGGTGCGCCTGGAATTCGATCCGGCCGTGATCAGTTACCACGACCTGCTGGAAATGTTTTTTACCATCCATGACCCCACCACCCTGAACCGCCAGGGCAGCGACGTGGGCACGCAATACCGTTCCGTGATTTATTTCAAGTCAGCCGAGCAGGAAAACGTGGCGCACAAGGTGATCGCCGAGATGGCCAATGTGTGGGATGCGCCCATCGTGACCGAGTTATCGCCCGCCCAGCCTTACTTCAGGGCCGAGGACGAGCACCAGCGTTATTTCGAGCGGCATCCCTTGCAGAGCTATTGCGCCTGCGTGGTGGCGGCCAAGCTGGCGAAGTTCTGCGCCATGCATGCGCACCGGTTGAAATGATGCCCGATGGTCGGCAGCGGGCATCAAAACGCGCTTAATTGACCGGCGTGACCAGCGCCGGCGTGGTTTGCTGTTGCTTGTCGTACATATAGTTGCGCGACCAGGGGAGCGTCGAGGAACGCCGTCCCGCCTTCACGCAGACGATCTGGTACAGGCTGATCAGGTCCTGTTCGAAGGCATAGCTGCAACCGGCCAGGTACACATGCCAGATGCGGAAACGCCGCTCGCCGGCCAGTGGACGGATCTGCTCGGCGTTGGCCTCGAAGTTTTCCGTCCACAATTGGCAGGTGCGCGCATAGTGGCGGCGCAGGTTTTCCACGTCCAGCACTTCCAGTCCCCCTTGCTGCATGGTTTTCAGCACATTGCCGATATGCGCCAGCTCGCCGTGCGGAAACACATATTTTTCGATGAATTCGCCGCCGCCGTACGGCGTTTCGCCATTGTCGGGGTCGGTGGAAGTGATGCCGTGGTTCATCGCCATGCCATCCGGCGCCAGCAGCTTGTTGATGATGCCAAAATAATCAGGCAAGTGTTTCAGGCCCACGTGTTCGAACATGCCCACGCTGGTGATGCGGTCGAACTGGCCCGTCACGTCGCGGTAGTCTTGCAGGCGGATTTCAATCAGGTGTTCCAGGCCGGCCGCGGCGACGCGCTCGCGCGCCAGCGCAAACTGGTTTTCCGACAGGGTCACGCCCACGCAGCGGGCGCCATATTGCTGCGCCGCCCGGATCACCAGTGCGCCCCAGCCGCAGCCGATGTCGAGCAGGGTCTGGCCCGGCTGCAACTGGATCTTGCGCAGGATATGGTCGATCTTCTTGACTTGCGCCTGTTCCAGGGTTTCATCGCCGTGTTCAAAATAGGCGCAGGAATACACCAGGGCCGGGTCGAGGAATTGCTGGTAGAACGCATTGGACACATCGTAGTGGTAGCGGATGGCCTCGGCATCCTTGCGCTTGTCGTGCGTAAAGCTGCGCACGATGCGCGCCAGCTTGCCTTCCTGTTTGAGGGTATTGCGCGCCAGCGCATTACCGATCGAAATCATGTCGCTGGCGGAACCCTTGACTTCGATATTGCCCTCCACATAGGCCGAACCCAGGTTGGCCAGCGAGGGATTGAGCAGGTAGCGGGCCGATGCTGCCGTTGGCAGGCGGATGGTGACGCGGGGCGCTTCGCTGGACAGGTCGATGTGCTGACCGTTCCACAGTTCTATACGCAGTGGCAAGGCAGTCTTGCTGCGCATGCCGGCAATCCAGGACTTGAGTTGGTTTTGTACAAACAAAATGGCCTCCAATGAAGCGGCCGTCAAAACGGCCGCAAATTGAGCAACATGTTATTAACACTCTACCGTGATAGCCTACACCTATATTGCCTTGCTTGCTGTGCACCGCCGTGTATCGTCTCTGTTAAGGTTGTAAACGTTGCATGTTCCATTGCCCTTCAGCATCACGTGTAAACACGATGCGGTCGTGGAAGCGCGAACGCCGGCCTTGCCAGAATTCGATGCGCTCCGGCTGCAAGCGGTAGCCGCCCCAGTGGTCGGGGCGTGGCGGAGTGGCGTCTTCGCCAACGCTGGCCGCCACGGCCGCGTAATTGGCTTCCAGCGTGGCGCGGTCGCTGATCGGTGCGCTTTGTTGGGACGCGATGGCCGCCAGCCGGCTGAGCAGGGGGCGCACATTGAAATACTCGTCGCTTTCGGCCGCCGTGGTTTTCACCACCGTGCCTTCGATGCGGACCTGGCGTTCCAGTTCGCGCCAAAAGAACAGCAGCGCGGCATGCGGGTTGTGCGCCAGCTGCTGGCCCTTGTCGCTATCGTAATTCGTGAACCAGGTGAAACCGCGCTGGTCGAATTGCTTGATCAGCACGATGCGCGAGCTGGGCTTGCCGTCCGGGCTGACGGTGGCCAGGCTCATCGCGTTCGGTTCGACCACTTGTGCCTTGAGCGCGTCGTCAAACCATTTTTCGAACTGGGCGATGGGATCGGCCAGCACATCGGTTTCGCTCAGGCTGGAGCGGGCAAAATCGGTACGCATGGCGGCCAGGGTGGCGGCATCGTGCGCGATGGGTGCTGTAGAAGCGGCGGGAGCCTCGGGCGCGATGCCGCGGCGGCGCTGCATGGCCGTGCCCAGCTGTTCCATCTGCTGCGGGCTGAACAAACGCTTGGCCATGGGCGCCAGCTGGCTTTCTTCCTTGCTCATATGGGCCTGGTAAGCGGCCACGTAGTCGCGCACGCCATGGGCCGACAACTGCTTGCCGGTGCCGGCCGCGATGCTGTCCAGTTCCGGGCGCAACGTGGCCCAGGCCGCGTCCATGCGCTGGTGGTCGGCCAGGATTTCCGGCACCAGGGTGGTCAGCAGGGCGGCGTCGTCGCCGGTCGCCGTCGCTTGCAGCATGGGCATCAAGTCTTGCTCTTCGTCATCGTGGTGCAAATGCGCGGCTTTATTGAAATATTGCAACACTGCCTTGGCCGCCTGCTGTGCCTCGGCCGTGTTGCCTTGCTGCAGCAGGTGGACCAGCAGGTTTTGCAGGGTAGTCAGCTGCTTGCGGATCTTGTCGTGGCAGTGCTTGAGGACGGCAATCGGCTGGTCAAAGCCGGGAACGGTGTCGAACAGGGGGGCGGTCATGGTGTAGCTCTCTTGGTGGGCGGTGTGGGGGCTGGGCCTATTTTAGAATATCTCGCAGCGCCTTGTCCGTTAAAATGGCGGTATGCATACTTCCACCAATGAACTTATTTCCCCGGACTTGACCGAGATCGATTTTGACCGCCGTTTCGGCGGCATTGCCCGCCTGTATGGCCCACCGGCGCTGGCCCGCTTCCGCGCGGCGCACGTGTGCGTGATCGGCGTGGGCGGCGTCGGCTCGTGGATCGTCGAAGCGCTGGCCCGCAGCGCCGTGGGCCGGCTGACCCTGATCGACCTGGACAATGTTGCCGAATCGAATATCAACCGCCAGATCCAGGCCATGAGCGACACCATCGGCAAGGCCAAGATCACGGCCCTGGCCGAACGCATCGCGCTGATCAACCCGTTTTGCCAGGTGACCGAGGTCGAGGATTTCATCGCGCCCGATAACCTGGAGCAACTTTTGGCAGGCCACGATTTCGACTACGTGGTCGACGCCATCGACAATGCCAGGGCGAAAGCGGCACTGATTGCCTATTGCCGCGCGCACCAGCTGCCCATGCTGACCATCGGCAGCGCGGGCGGCCAGACGGATCCGACCCTGATCGCCGTGCGCGACCTATCGAAGACGGAGCAGGAACCCTTGCTCAAGCGCGTGCGCAAGCTGTTGCGCACGGAATATGGTTTCCCCCGTGGCGTAAAAAACAAGTTCAATGTCGACGCCGTGTTTTCCATGGAACCGTTGACCACGCCGGAAAATCCCGAAGCTTGCGACATTGACGGCACTGCTGCCGGCGTGACGGGCTTGAATTGTGCCGGTTTCGGCTCCAGCGTGGTGGTCACGGCCAGTTTCGGCATGGTGGCCGCGTCCCACGTGCTGAAAACCCTGCGCCAGCCCGCTGCTGGCGAGATTGCCGAGTCCGCCGCAGCTTGAGGCGAGCGCGCATTTAAGCCTATCGTCGCGGCGGTTTGCTATTATGGACGGATTGCCTGCCCGCCTCGCGTGGCAGGCACTTATCGAAACTCACAGAAAGAATACATCATGACGCGTAGCTCCGTTTTGTTTGCCCTGATTTGCTCCGTCGCCGCGTCGCTGGCGCAGGCACAGGTCGCTGTACCGGCTCCCGTGCCTGCTGCGGCAGTGTCGCTGAGCCCAGGCCCTGCTGCCGACAAGCTGATCATCATCGACAACAAGGTCGGTACGGGCAAGGAAGCCGCTGCCGGCAATAACGTGACCGTGCACTACACGGGCTGGCTGTACCGTCCGCTGGCGAAAAATTCGCGTGGCAAGCAGTTCGACAGCTCTGTCGGTCGTGGCCCGTTTGATTTCCCGCTGGGCAAAGGCATGGTCATCAAGGGTTGGGATCAAGGCGTGGCTGGCATGAAAGTGGGCGGCAAGCGCACCCTGATCATTCCTGGCGAACTCGCTTACGGCCCGCGCGGCGCCGGCAATGGCGATATTCCGCCGAACTCGGCCTTGATTTTCGATGTCGAATTGCTCGACGTGAAGTAATTGACCATTTGGCGGCGGCGCATTGTTGCGCCGCCGCTAAAAAGGGTAGACTGGGGTTTCCTGGAATTGCAGCGGAGACCCCCTCATGAAGATCGCGAACAACGTTACTGAACTGATCGGTAACACCCCCCTGGTGCGCATCAACCGCATCGCCGACGGCAGTGTGGCCACCATCCTGGCCAAGCTCGAATTCCATAATCCTGCGCACAGCGTGAAAGACCGCATCGGCCTGTCGATGATCGCGGCCGCCGAAAGCGCAGGCAAGATTCATCCCGACACCATCATCGTGGAACCGACCAGCGGCAACACCGGCATTGCGCTGGCCATGGTGTGCGCGGCGCGCGGCTACCGCTGCACCCTCGTCATGCCCGACACCATGAGCCGCGAACGGCGTATATTGCTGCGCGCCTATGGCGCCGAGCTGATATTGACGCCGGGCAGCGAGGGCATGCTGGGCGCCATCCGCAAGGCGGAAGAACTGGCGGCCACCGATCCGCGCTATCTGATGCTGCAGCAATTCAATAACCCCGCCAACCCCGCCATCCACCGCCAGACGACGGCCGAGGAAATCTGGCGCGACACGGATGGGCAAGTGGACATCATCGTGGCCGGCGTGGGTACGGGCGGCACCATCACGGGCGTGGGTGAAGTGCTGAAGGCGCGCAAGCCGGGCCTGCAAGTGATTGCGGTGGAACCGGATGCGTCGCCGATGCTGTCGAAAGGCAGCAAAGGGCCGCACCCGATCCAGGGCATCGGCGCCGGTTTCGTGCCGCAGATATTGAACACGGCCATCTACGATGAAGTGATCTGCGTCAAGAATGACGACGCGTTTGCCACCGCCCGCCTGGCCGCCAGCAGCGAAGGCTTGCTGGTCGGCATTTCCTCAGGCGCCGCCCTGTGGGCCGCCGTGCAAGTGGCGCGCCGTCCTGACAACGCGGGCAAGACCATCGTCACCATCATCCCTTCGTTTGGCGAGCGCTACCTGAGCACGGCCCTGTACGCCGGCCTGGGCGACTGAGCATCTGCCAGCATGCAGGCTTGACGCATTACAATATGGATGGGCCGCAATCGTTCGGCCCGCCTCTTTAAGTGAAACTATGTTCCTGGTAAAACCTGAACGCCGCCGCCTGCTGCAGGTGGGCGTGACCGTGGCCGTGATCGCGCTGGGCCTGGGCTCGCGCGCCTATCCTTCTTTCGTGCCTGAGGTGCTGGGCAAGTATCCGGGCGACGCCCTGTGGGCCATGATGATCTTCTTTGCGCTGGGCGCCGTGGCCACGCGCCTGCTGACGTGGAAGCTGGCGGCCTGGGCGCTGCTGGTCTGCTTTGCCGTCGAGTTCAGCCAGTTGTACCAGGCGCCGTGGATCAATGCGATCCGCGCGCACGCCCTGGGGCATCTGGTGCTCGGCTCTTTCTTTGGCTGGGTCGACCTGATTGCCTATACGGTAGGCGTGATCATCGCGGCGCTGGTGGACAAGGGACTCTTGTTCCAGCGCCGCTAAGCCAAATTACTTCACATTCCCTTCTGTATCACGCACTTCCACCGGCGCCAGTTTCAGCCTGGACAGTTGCGGTGCGATCTTTGCCTGGTCGCCTACGCCGATGACGATCAGCTTTTCAGGCTGCAGGTATTTCTTGACCACCTCCTGCACCTGCTTGCCCGTCACGCTGGAAAAGCGTTGCGGCAAGCTGCTGTAGTAATCCAGGCCCAGGCCGTAGATATAGGTGTTGGCCATGCTGGCGCTGATGCTGGCATTCGTTTCGAACTGGCCCGGCAGGGACAGTACTTGCGAATTGCGCGCATTCGACAGCTCCTTGGCGCTCAAGGGCTTGGCGATCATGGCGCGGATTTCCTTGAACGTTTCCGATACGGCCGGGCCCGTCACGTCGGTGCGCACGCCGGCCGCGATCGAGAATGGGCCTGGCTGGCTGCGGTACTGGAATTGCGAGCGCACGCCATAGGTATAGCCTTTTTCTTCGCGCAAGTTGTTGCTCAGGCGACTAGTAAACAAGCCGCCCAGCGCCGCGTTCATCACTTGCAGCGGTGCATAGTCGGGCGTCTTGCGGTCCACCGCGATGGTCGACAGGCGCACGGCCGTTTGCGGCGCGCCCGGCTTGTCGACCAGAATCAGCCTGGCCTTGGTGGTTTCCGGCGTGGCATTGACCGAGGGCGCCACCGTGCCTGGCTTCCAGGCGCCGAATTTCGCTTCCGCCAGCGCCTTCAATTCCGCTTCGCTGATATCGCCCGAGACGATCAGCGCTGCATTGTTCGGCAGATAGTGCTGTTGCCAGAATGCTTGCAGGTCGGCGCGGGTGGTGGCTTTCAATGCCGCTTCCGTGCCCAGCTGGATATTGCCGTACGGATGTTTCGGACCATACAGGGCGGCCGCTTCCACGCGGGCGGCCACGGCGCCCGCGTTTTCGCGCTGCTGCGCCAGTTCGCCGATGCGGCTGGCGCGCTGGCGCTCGACTTCTTCTTGCGGGAATTGCGGGTGCTGCACCACGTCGGCCAGCAAGTCCAGCGCTTGCGGGAAGGTGGCTTTCAAGGAGGTCAGCTGGGCGAACGAGGCATCCACGCCGGAACCGGTGCCCAGGAGCGCGCCCAGTTGCGCCACTTCATCGGCGATCTGCGGCGCAGTGCGCGTTGCGGTGCCTTCCTGCAGCAATTGCGCCGTGAAGCTGGACAAGCCAGGCTGGGCCAGCGGATTGGCGCCCGAGCCGCTCTTGATGACCAGCTGGGTCGATACCAGCGGCACACCCGGATTGCTGTTGTAGATCACGGTCAAGCCATTGGCCAGGGTGAACGACTTGCCTTGTGGCAAATGAATGGCCGGTGCGGGACCGGCTGCCGGCACCTTGTTGCGCCAGGCTTCATCGGCGTTAATCGCCGTGCCTGGCTGGGACTTGATCTTGCCTGGCGCCGGCGTCGGCACTTCCGGTCCCAGGTCCGGCGTGCCGGGCACACCATACACCACCACGCGGGCCTGGTTTTTCAGGTAAGTGTCGACGGCGCGCTGCACGCCGGCCACCGTTACCTTGCGGTAGCGCTCGATATCTTTCGCCAGGTAGCCAGGGTCACCCGTGTACTGGTTGTACTGGTTCATCATGTTGGCGTTGCTGCCGACTTTTTCCACCTGGCCCAGCATGCCCGTTTCGATGCCGTTGCGGGCCCGCTCGATTTCCTTGTCCGTCGGGCCGTGGGCGCGCAACTGCTCCAGTTCGGCATTCATCGCTTGTTCGATTTCTTCCGGCTTGTGGCCGGGGCGGGCCGTCACGTCGACCGAAAACACGGAAGTCAGGGCGTTCGAGCTCTGGTTGGCGTTCACGTCCTGCGCGATCTGCTTGTCGTACACCAGCGATTTATACAGGCGGCTGGACTTGCCGCCGGCCAGGATTTGCGCGGCGATCGTCAATTCCGCATCGTCAGGCTGGTACGCCGATGGCGTCAGCCAGGCCATGAAGACGCGTGGCAATTCCACGTGGTCCTGCACCACGATGCGGCGCTCCTGCGTGATGGGCGGCGTCACCACATTGGGTTTGGGCACGGCCGGGCCGCTCTTGAAGCTGCCAAAGTATTTGTTGACCAGTTGCTTGGTCTTGGCCTTGTCGATGTCGCCGGCGATCACCAGGCTGGCATTGTTGGGGCCATAGTATTTGGTGAAGAATTCGCGGATGTCGGCTAATTTTGCGTTCTGGATGTCGGCGTGCGAGCCGATCACGCTGGCGTAATACGGGTGGTTCTTGGGAAACAGCTGGTGGTACAGCGCTTCTTCGACGATGCCGTAAGGGCGGTTTTCCACGCTTTGGCGGCGCTCGTTGCGCACCACGTCCTGCTGGTTGGTCAGCGCCGTCTGGTCGAGCACGTCAAGCAGGTAGCCCATGCGGTCGGAATGGGCCCACAGGGCCAGTTCCAGCTGGTTCGACGGTACCGTGTCGAAATAATTGGTGCGGTCGAAATCGGTGCTGCCGTTCGAATCGGTGGCGCCCGCGCCTTCGAGCAACTGGTCGGCCAGGCCGCGCGGCACGTGCTTGGTGGCGGCAAACATCATGTGCTCGAACAAGTGCGCAAAACCGGTCAGGCCAGGCGCTTCGTTGGCCGGTCCCACGTGGTACCAGATATTGACGGCGGTCACCGGCAATTTGTGGTCTTGCACCAGGATCACTTCCAGGCCATTCGGCAGGGTGTATTTTTCGTAGGCAATATTCGGTACCACGGTGGCGGATGCTGCCGCGTCGGCGGCGTAGCTGAGCGACAGTGGTGCGCCATACAGCGACAGGATCAGGGCGGGAATGGCCAGCAGTTTCATCGATTTCATGCGTGCTTCCAGGTGGGGTTAGGAGGAGGTATTTTTTATTGGTGTGATTGGCGATGCCGGGGAGTGCTTATACAGGATCGCCGCGCCGCCCAGCACCAGCAGCGCGCAGGCAATCGAAACGATGGCGGCCGCGCCCAGCAAGCGCCATTCGCGCGGCGTGAACCAGGCCGTGGAGGTTGACGCGGGCGCAGGCGTTGGCGCAGGCACTGGCGCAGGCAGATCCGGCAGCGGCGGCAAGCCGCCCGCCGCGCGCGCCTGCGCGGCCAGCGCCAGGGTGGCCGCGTCAAGCTGGGCCAGCTGGCGCCCGACGGTGTCGGCCAGCACGGCTTCGTTCAGCGCCACCAGCGCAAATATCGGGTCGTCAACGTCGATCTTGATGCCCGTCCTGTCGAATACATGGCTGCGCAGTTTATGCTGGTCCACTACCATTGCACCTTGTCGAGTTGTTCAAAGATGTCGCGGTAAACGACCTTGATGCGCTGCTTTTCCATGATGTTGAATTTTTCATTTTTCAACACTTCCTGCATCGTCAGGCGCGCCGTGTTCATCTTCTTGACGTCGGCGCCGAAGGTGTCGGGATTGCGCTGGCTCAGGGTCACGCTGCCTTTTACACGGGCGCGGTTGTCGGCATACGACTGCGATTCCATGAATTGCTTGCCCGACGCCGATTGCAGCAGGCCGAAGTGTTCGTTTTGCCACAGCACCAGCGGCACGTTGGTGGAGCGGGCCGTGGCGACAAAGCCGGTGGCCGTGTCGTGCAGGGTGTCGCCACCGCCCACGATGGTATGGATATACACCTTGCGGCCCGATTCTTCCAGCAGCGAGAAGCAATCGTTTTCCAGCAGGTAGCCCATCAGCGGCGAAAAGGTATTGGCGCCATTGTCGATCACGCAGTTGCCGTCTTCTTCCAGAATATCGATCATCAGCGCATCGAAGCGTTTCGGGTCGATATTGCGGCTATCGGTCATCACCGGCACATGCTTGACGTTCATGGCCTTGTAGCGCGAGAAGGTGGCGTTTTCCTGGTCGGTGTCGTAGCAGCGCAGGGGCGTGCCATCCTTGCCGCCTATCCATTGCGCCAGCAGGGTCGAGACCAGCGTCTTGCCGATGCCGCCTTTGCCCTGCAGGATGAAATGTACCGTGTTTTGCATTGCGACTACTCCAAGTTGTTGCGTCAAATGTACGTGCCAGCGGCGCCGTCCCTGCCATGTCCGCGCACGGCCGGCCGCATCAGACGTAATGCTGGCAGGCAAGGCGGGAAGAAAAACGGTGGGGACATGAATATGGACGGGCGGGACGGCTGGCGATTGTTGAGAATAAGTCTTTTTTATCTGTTAGGCAACCGCAGCAATGATGGCGGCGCCATGGCGGGTGTCCGCTGTGACGTGCATTTTTACCACAATGATTTGCAAAGTTGCCATGGATGCCAGTGAATCTGGTTATGATGTTAGTGAGGATACCATTGTTGTAGAGCAATTTTTTGCGTGACCAGCATGTGAACGGGGATGCAGTGCCGATATCCAGTCTCGATAAAGCCGATATAGACCGCTTGAACTTGCAGGGATTGTCTTGCCTGGTTGGTAATCGCCGCCAGGCGCGGCGCCTGGTGCAGATGGCGCTGGCGGCGGCGCGCCAGCGGCAATATGCGCGCGGCAGCGCTTACGCCGAACTCAACCACTGCTGGCTTGCCTATTACAGCGGCGAACCCGAACCGTCGTGCGAGCTGGTGCAAACGCATTTTTTGCAGTGCGGCGACCTGGAAGGGGCGATGGGCGTGGCCAGCTTGCAAGGCGCGTATGCCAGCCGGCGCGGCGAGTTTGCCATCGCCGAGCAGCATTTCCTGCTGGCGCGCGAACTGGCCGCGCAAATTCCCGATTCCCTGCATAAATTCATGCTGTATGGCCGCCTGGGCGTCGATGCGCTGAACCGTGGCGATACGCAGGAAGGGCCGCGCAATTTCCTGCTGGCGCTCGATATTGCCGAACGTTACGGCACGCCCGCGCACCGCGTCAACAGCCTGTCGAACCTGGCGTCCTCGCAGCACGACCTGGGCAATGATGAAGACGCCATTCCGCTGCTGTATGAAGCGCTCGACATCATCGGCACGCAAAAGCTGAAATACCAGCAAACCATCGTTTCGGCCAACCTGGCCATGTGTTTATTGACTACCGGCAAGCCGGCCGAAGCGCTGGCCGTGATCGAGCCGTTTTATGAGTGGCCCGAAGAAGACCTGGCGATCCGCGCCTTTCTGTTTTGTATCGCGGCCCATGCGACGATACTGTTGCAGCGCCCGGCGCAGGCCCAGCAATTGCTGCTGCGGGCCGAAGACTATGCGCGCCAGGGGCAGGACCTGGAAGAGCAGATGCATGCCTGGCTGGTGCGTGGCAAGCTCGATCTGCAGGGCGGCGAGCCGGCGCGCGCGCTGGTGTCGCTGACGCAGGCGCATGGCTTGCTGAGCTGGACGCGCAATCCGTTCCACCAGCAGCAGATCTTGCGGGGTCTGGCCGACATCAATGCCCGCCTGGGACAGTGGGAGCTGGCCTACGGTTTCCTGCAGCAGTACCAGGCGGCGTATGAAGCGAGCAGCAAGTCGGCGCGCGCCTCGCGCATATTGATGCGCAACCTGGAAAAGGAAATGTGCAGCCTCAAGGCCGAGCGCGACACGGCGCTGGAATTGCAGGCCGCGCGCGAATCGGAAAATGCCAAGCTGGAACATTTGAACCGCGAGCTGGCGCACCAGATCATGCATGTCAGTGCGCTGCAGGACAGCCTGAAGGAACAGGCCATGCGCGATCACCTGACGGGCTTGTATAACCGCCGCCACTTTGAAAACAGCCTGAATGCGATCCTGCAGGAGGCAGTAACAGAAGCGGGGGCACAGGTGCCGCTGGCCATCGTGCTGATCGACCTGGATTTCTTCAAGCGCGTCAACGATACCTATGGGCATAACTTCGGCGATGAAGTACTGATCCAGTTTGCGCGGCTGGTGGAAAGCCAGTTGCGCGGCAGCGACATGTTGTGCCGTTATGGTGGCGAAGAATTCTGCCTGCTGTTGCGCGACGCCGACAGCGTGATCGCCTCGCACAAGATCGATGCGATCGCCGCGCTGTACCGCCGGCTGCAGATACGGCAGGCGCCGCATAGCTTGTCAGGCTGCACTTTTTCAGCGGGTATCGCCGAATATCCGCGCCACGGCGTTGACCGCCATGCCTTGCTCACGTGCGCCGACAGCGCCCTGTATGCCGCCAAGCTGGCCGGCCGCGACCGGGCGCTGGCCGCGCAATAAACCTATTTGATAAACCGCAGCAAGCCTTCCAGCGCATGGGCGACGGCCTGTTCGCGCACGGCCTGGCGGTCGCCGGCAAATACCCGCCGTTCCGTGTGGACGCTGGCGCCATGGGCCCAGCCGAAACACACGGTGCCGACCGGCTTGCCCGGTACGGCGCCGCCCGGACCGGCGATGCCGGTGGTGGAGACGGCCACCTGGGCGTCGCTGTTGGCCAGCGTGCCTTCGGCCATGGCGGCGGCCACCTCTTCACTGACGGCGCCCGCCTCGGCAATCAGGGCGGCTGGCACGTTCAGCAAGTCTGTCTTGGCGGCATTGCTGTAGGTAACGAAGCCGCGCTCGAACCAGGCGGAGGAGCCGGCGATATCCGTCACGGCTTGCGCCACGCCGCCGCCCGTGCACGACTCCGCCGTTGCCAGCAGCCATTGTTTCGCTTGCAAGGCCTGGCCGACCTGGCTGGCCAGGCTGAGTATATCGTTGTGCATGAGTGGCTCCTGAGGCGGGGAATGGCAAAATGGGGGAAATGGGACTGTATCACGGTCGATATGCCCTGATGAGCACGGAAAAAGAAACTTTCCCCGCTGACAGCGAAAATGCGTACACTCTTTTATGCATTTGGCAGCAAGACATATAGCAAACATATCACGCTTGACCGCCCCATCAGGCTAACTGGCTGGTTTGCCCTGGGCCCCTGAACGTACGACCTTTATGCGTTTGTCATGGCACTTCTGGACTGGACCTGCCGGCAATTGTGCGAGCACCTGGCTAGCCGGGCGCCCGGCCGCAGGCGTATCGCCATGCGGCTGGGCTGCCTGGCTTGCCTGTTTCTGTTGCTGGCGATGAGCTGTGTCCTGGCGCAGGCGCAGGCGCCGGGGGCGGCGGAGCGCCAGGTCAAGGCCGCCTACCTGTACAAGTTCGCCGGATTCGTCGAGTGGCCCGAAGGCAGTTTCGAGCGGCCCGACAGTCCGCTGCTGATCGGCGTGGCGGGCGACACGGCGCTGGCCGACCAGCTGGAGCTCAGCGTGGCCGGGCATAGTGTCAACGGGCGCGCCGTGCAGGTGAAAAAAGTACGGCGCGGCGAGCCGCTGGCCGGCTTGCATGTGCTGTATCTGGGCGGGCAGGACAAGGCGCCGCTGCAAGAGATGTTGGCCGCCAGCCGTGGCCTGGCGCTGTTGACGGTATCCGATTCGGACGAGGTCCATGCCATGGGCAGCATGATCAATTTCGTGGTGACGGACGACCGGGTACGCTTCGACGTGGCCTTGAAACCGGTGGCGCAGGCGCACATCCGCATCAGTGCGCGCATGCTGCTGGCCGCCTACCGCGTGCAGACGGGAGGCGCCTGAACATGCTGCGCCTGCGCTCGATCCGCCACAAGCTGATGTCGGTAGTCCTGCTGACCACCCTGGTGGCGCTCGTCATTTCGCTGGGCACCATCGTCGTCTTCGATTTGCGCGCCTACCACCGCAACCTGATGGCCGACATCAGCACCCAGGCCGAACTGCTGGGGCATATGAGTTCGGCCGCGCTGGCCTTCGACGACCAGCGCCTGGCGCTGGAAAACCTGAACCTGATGCGCATCCGTCCACGCGTGACGGCTGGCGCCCTGTACCGTGCCGATGGCAGCCTGTTTGCCAGTTACCAGGCGAACCAGCATACCGCGGCGCTGCCGGCACGGGCCGGCCTCGAAGGGGAACGCATCCAGGCCAATTCGGTCGAACTGTTCAAGTCCATCGTCGACAATGGCGAGCTGCTGGGTACTGTTTACCTGCGCGCCGATTACGAACTGGCCGGCCGCACGGCCGACTACCTGGCCATCGCGCTGGGCGTGACGGTGCTGGCGCTGCTGGTGGCCTTGCTGCTGCTGCGCCGCCTCGATTACATGATTACCCAGCCCATCCTCGATATTGCCGACGTGGCCCGTGAAGTGGTCGAGACGCGCGACTATTCGCGCCGCGCGCGCAAGCTCAGTTCGGACGAGGTGGCCCAGTTGGTCGATTCCTTTAATAAAATGCTGGCCGAGATACAGTTGCGCACGCATGCGCTGGAAAGCTCGAACGCGGAACTGGCGCGCGAAGCGGGACAGCGCGCCCAGGCGCAGCAGGAAATCATGCGGCTGAACCAGCAGCTGGAAGTGCGCGTGCATGAGCGCACGATGCAGCTCGAACTCACCAATGGCGAACTGGCGATGGCGATGGAAGAGGCGCGCAGCGCCAATTATGCCAAGTCGGCGTTCCTCTCCTCGATGAGCCATGAATTGCGCACGCCGCTCAACGCCATCCTCGGCTTTGCGCAAATCCTCAGCTCCGACCGCCTGCCGTCGACGCTGGCGCAAAAGAAGGAATTCGCCGGGCATATCCTCAAGTCGGGCCGCCATCTGTTGACCCTGATCAATGAAATCCTTGACCTGGCCAAGGTCGAGTCGGGCACCGTCACCTTGTCGCTGGAACCGGTGGCCCTGCATGCCATCCTCGATGAATGCCGCGACATGATCGCGCCGCTGGCCAGCCAGCGCGGCATCGCCATGACCTTTCCCGATGCCAGTCCGCTGACGGTGCTGGCCGACCGCACGCGCCTCAAGCAGATCTTGCTGAACCTGCTGTCGAATGCGCTCAAGTACAACCGCGAACATGGCCGCGTGGCCGTCGATTGCGCATGGGATGGCGAGGCGCAGACGGGGGGGCGGGTGCGCATCAGCGTGCACGATACGGGCAGCGGCCTCGATGACGAGCAATTGGCGCAGTTGTTCCAGCCATTTAACCGGCTGGGCCAGGAGGGCGGCACGGAAGAGGGCAGCGGCATCGGCCTGGTGGTGACCAAGCGGCTGGTCGATTTGATGGATGGCAGCATCGGCGTGACCAGCGAGCCGGGCGAGGGCAGCACCTTCTGGATCGAGCTGCGCGCCGTCGATGCCTTGCCGGGCCCGCCGTCATCGAGTTCGCCGCCGGACCTGGCCGGTGCGCTGCTGGACAACAGCGGCCCCGTCACCTTGCTGTACGTGGAAGACAATCCCGCCAACCTGACACTGATCGAAGAAATCATCGGCTATTGTCCGCGTCTGCAACTGCTGACGGCGCAAGACGGCCGCAGGGGCGTGGAGATGGCGCGCAGCCACATGCCGCAGCTGATATTGATGGATATCAACCTGCCCGACGTGAGCGGCACCGAAGTGCTGCAACTGCTGCGCGCCGATGCGCGTACGGCGCATATCCCCGTGATCGCGCTGACGGCCAACGCCATGCCCAGCGAGGTGGAGCGCAGCATGGCGCTGGGCTTTTACCGCTACCTGACCAAGCCCATCAATCTTGAGGAATTCAGCGAGACGATCAACAGCGCGCTGGCCTATATCGCCCGCCAGCGCCAGCAGAAAGGCGGGCGCGCGCCATGATCAGCCAGGCCGACATCTATGGCGCCAAAATCCTGGTGGTCGACGACCAGGAAGTCAACCTGCGCCTGCTCGAACATCTGCTGGGGAGCGGCGGCTATACCTGCGTCACCAGTACGCTCGATCCGCGCGCCGTGGCCGGGCTGCACCAGCACCACCAATATGACTTGATCATCCTCGACCTGGTGATGCCGGGCATGAGCGGCTACGAAGTCATGGATGCGCTGCGCCCGCTCGAGCGCGAAGGCTATCTGCCGGTGCTGGTGATCGCCGCCGATCCCGACGCCAAGCTGGCGGCGCTGGAGGCGGGCGCGCGCGATTTTCTCAGCAAGCCGTTCGATGCGCTGGAAGTGCTCACGCGCATCCGCAATATGCTCGAAGTGCGGCTGCTGCACCGCGCCGCCCATCATTACAACGCGCTGCTCGAACGCACCGTCATCCAGCGCACGGCCGAATTGCAGCGCTTCCGCGGCGCCATGGACGCCACCAGCGACGCCATCTTCCTGATCGATGTGATGGGCATGGCGCTGGTCGACGTCAACGATGGCGCGTGCCGTTTGCTCGGCTATACGCGCACCGAGCTGCTGTCGCTGTCGCCGGGCGACCTGCTGCCCACGCCGCCATCGACACCGCTCGATGGCCTGTTCCACCTGACGCCCGAACTGATCGAGTGCGACCTGCTGCGGCGCGACCTGAGCATGGTGCCGGTGGAGCTGGGCTGGCACTGGCATGCGCAAGGTCCGCTCGAGGCGGGCCTGGCCGGCTCCCACAGCCTGCTGCTGATCGCCGTGGCGCGCGATATCAGCGAACGGCGCCAGACGCAGGAGCGGCTCAAGCAGCTGGCCCACTATGACAGCCTGACGGGGCTGCCGAACCGCGGCCTGTTTTACCAGACCTTGCGCCAGGCGATTGAGCTGGCGCAGGAAAAAGCCTGGCGCATCGTGGTGCTGTTCATCGCGCTCGACCGCTTCAAGAGCATCAACGATACCCTGGGCGCGGACCTGGGCGACGAGTTGCTGCGCCAGTTCAGCAACCGCCTGGTCGAATGCGTGCGCCTGCGCGATACGGTGGGGCGTCTGGGCAATGACGAATTTGCGCTGATCCTGACCATGGGCCGCAACCAGCAGGAAGCCGTGATGGTGGCCAACCAGGTACGCGAAGCCTTGCGCGCCCCTTTCGACCTGCGCGGCCATCCGGCCACGTTGACCGCCAGCATCGGCATCGCCATGTATCCCGACGACGCGCTGGACCCGGAAACGCTGATCAAATACGCCAATACGGCCATGGGCGGCGCCAAGCAGGCCGGGCGCGATGGCTACCGTTTCTTCACGGCTGGCATGAATGTGCAGGTGCTGGCGCGGCTGGACCTGGAACTGGCCCTGCGCCACGCGCTGGAACACGAACAATTCATCCTGTACTACCAGCCCAAGGTGGATTTGCGCACCGGCCGCATCAGCGGCGTGGAAGCGCTGCTGCGCTGGCGGCGCCCCGGTTATGGCCTGGTGGCGCCCGCTGAATTCGTGCCGGTGCTGGAAGACACGGGCCTGATCGTGCGCGTGGGCGCCTGGGTGATCCAGGCCGCCTGCCGCCAGATCGCGCAGTGGCAGGGCAGCGAAGTGGGGCCCGTGCACGTGGCCGTGAATGTGTCGAGCCGCCAGTTTGCCGAGGGCGACCTGGAAGGCGAAGTGACGCGCGCGCTGGCGCTGTACCAGGTGCCGGCCGAGCTGCTGGAGCTCGAACTGACGGAAACGGCGCTGATGTCGAATGCCGAGCGCACCATCGTGGTGCTGGGCAAACTGAAAAAAACCGGCGTGAAGGTGACCATCGACGATTTCGGCACCGGCTATTCCAGCCTGGCCTACCTGCAGCGCTTCCCGATCGACAAGCTGAAGATCGACATCGCCTTCGTGCGCAATATCACCAGCAATCCGAATGACGCGGCCATTGCGCTGGCCATCATCAGCATGGCGCACAGCCTGAAGCTGAGCGTGGTGGCCGAGGGCGTGGAATCGCGCCCGCAGCTGGAATACCTGCGGCGCAACCGCTGCGATGAAATCCAGGGCTTTTATTTCAGCCGCGCCCTGCCCGCGCTGGAACTGGGGCAGATGATCGCCGCCGGCGCCGGCCTGCCGCCCGGCCACGATCCGGTTGCGCAACCGGCGCAAACCTTGCTGATCGTCGATGACGACGTCAACGTGCTGTCTTCCCTGCACCGTTTGTTCCGCCCCGACGGCTACCAGATTTTGACGGCCAGCACGCCATCGGAAGGCTTTGAAATGCTGGCGCTGCACCGCGTGCACGTGATCGTCTGCGACCAGCGCATGCCCGGCATGAGCGGCACCGAGTTTCTCAGCAAGGTCAAGGAACTGTATCCGGAAACCATCCGCATCATCCTGTCCGGCTATACGGGCCTGGAAGCGGTGCTCGACTCCATCAACCGGGGCGCCATCTACCGCTTTTATACCAAGCCCTGGGACGACACCGAACTGCGCGACAATATCCGCCTGGCTTTCCAGCATTACTGGATGGTCAACCCGCCCGGGCTGGCGCGGGCCGCTATCCTCAGTTAGCGCATACGCAGCTTGATTCCGCTGCGGCTTTTTTGAAATTTCCTGAACGTAACTTTAATGAAACTTGATGTTACAAGATCAATGTTTTTTTGAGATCTATTGCCATAAGATCAAAGTTTATTGGGCAACGGCCCGCAAATTCAGCCAGGCGCTGTCATCCTTGATCGTCACGACCATGACTTTTCCTCTTCACACTGCGCGCACTGCCTTGCTGGCAGTGAGCTTGCTATTGCTGGCACCTGCATGGGCGGCCACCAGCACCAAGACCAGCACCAGCGCCGCGCGTCTGCTGGTGGCTGAAAAAGACGGACGATTGATTTTCCTGCTGCCGGAAAGCCATATCGGCACACCGGCGCAGCAAGATTCTTACTTTAAGCAGACGATCCGTCCTGCTTTTGCCGCTTCCTCGGCGCTGCTGCTGGAACGCCCTTCCAGCCCGCGCCTGTCGCCTGAGTATGATCAGTGCTCTTGCGAGACCGAAAGCGCGGACGAAGCGGAACAGGATATGGAAATCAATGCCGCCCTGCGTGCTCACCCGGACCCGGTGCTGGAGCGTGTCATGCCGATCAAGGGGGAAATCGATCAACTGGGGCGCTTCATCCGCTTCGACATGCTGTTGCAGGCCTGGATAGGAAGGGGCTACCAGCAGCCGGCCAGCGTTGACGCCCAGGCTGAAGCCAGGCAGGCGGCCACAGTTCATGTGCTGCCGGCGCAATCGGCCCAGCTGATCATGGCCATGCCGCGCCCACTCCACTCGGTGGACGATACTGCGACATTTTTCCAGGCCTATTGCGCGCTGGCGCCGATGCAGCGCCGCGCCCTGATACGCAGCCTGCTTGACGACCTCGCCTTATCCCAACAGCAGCAGTCGCCGCCGCAGCCTGAGCCGAAGCCAAGCTTGCGCAGCTTATACCGTGAAATCGACAGTCTGTACCAGGCAAGCCTGGCAGATATTCGCCGCACCCTGGACCAGGAGGGGCACACTGACGATGCCGGGCTGGCTGCCGGTGTCCCGCATGAACGGCACTGGACTGACGAGCAGTTGATCAGGCAACGCTTTCTGGTTCTCGAGCGCAATCGCGTCTGGATGGCGCAACTGCCGTCGGTACTCAATACCGAACGCTTGCCCTTCTACGCCATCGGTGCGGACCACTTTGCCGACCATAGTTACGGCCCCGGTCTCATCACGCTGTTGCGCCGCGCGGGCTACCATGTGGCGCTGGTCGATGGCCAGCCCATGTTGCACAAGCTGCTGGCACACGCGCCGGCTGGCACCGGGCAGGCAGATTTATCCACCTTGCCGGCGTTGGAGCCGAAGCGGCTGGCAGGCAAATGCATCCTTATACCTGGCAATTATTCCTGTTCGTGGGCTAACGCAACGACCATTTACCAGGCCAATTTGGCGGGGCCTGCTTCGCCGCAGGAACGGCTGACGGTTTGTTATCAACGGGGTGCGCAGTTCGGCTCCTTGAACCAATGCGTTACCGCCATGGTGCCGCGCGCACCGCAAAGGGTAGCTGATCTGGCGACGGCTGAAAAGATGGCGCCGGCTGATCCCGGTCGCTGACGCTGATGCTCGCTCGCGCTTGTATGCTTCAATCGCTGAAATGGTCAAACGAAGTCAGTGACAGGTCGAGCGGCAAGCCGGCCGCATCGACCAGGCACAAACCGGCTTCGGCTTCGATACGGCCCACGCGGGTAACCGGTGTGCCGCAGCTATTTGCCAGCGCGGCGATGGCGTCGCGCGAGGCAGCGGGCGCAGTAAAACACAGTTCGTAATCGTCGCCGCCGGCAGCCGTGTAGCGGCGGCGCAGCGCGCTGTCCTGCTGCGCCAGCACGGGGCCGGCGGGCAGGGCGTCCACCTCCAGCGTGGCGCCCACGTTCGAGGCTTTTAATATGTGGCCCAAATCGCCCACCAGGCCATCGGAAATGTCGATGGCGGCGTGGACGATGCCCGCTTCGGCCAGCGCGCAGCCCAGGACCACGCGCGGCGTGGGCGTGTGCATGCGCGCCGCCGCCGTGGCCAGGTCGGCCGGCGGCAGGTTCTGCTCCATGCGGTAGCCGGCCAAGGCCAGGCGCGCGTCGCCCAGGCTGCCGCTGATCCAGATATCGTCACCCGCCACAGCCGCGCTGCGGCGCAGGGCCTGGCCCGGCGCCAGTTCGCCAAACACGGTGATGCAGATATTGAGTGGCCCCTTGGTGGTGTCGCCGCCGATCAATTCGCAGCCATGTTCATCGGCCAGCGCAAACAGGCCTTCGGCAAAACCGGCCAGCCAGTGGCGGTCCGCCTGCGGCAGCGCCAGCGCCAGGGTAAACGCCACCGGGCGCGCGCCCATCGCGGCCAGGTCCGACAGATTCACGGCCAGGCTTTTATGCCCGAGCATGCGGGCATCGGCGCCGGCAAAGAAATGCCGGTCTTCCACCAGCATGTCCGAGGAAATGGCGATCTGCTTGCCTGGCGTGGGCGTGAGCAGCGCGCAATCATCGCCGATGCCCAGGGTGGCGCGGCCAGGCCGCTGGCGCACGAAGTAGTGTTTGATCAGGTCGAATTCGGACAGTGCATCGTGTTGGGGCATGGGATGTGGGGGCAGTGGGTTCGCGACTGCCTATTATAGAGCTGGCTAGCTGCCTGGTCGCGCCTGCGCCATGCCTTGCAGCAATTTGCCCAGCAACTGGTCCAGCTGCTGCTGTTCCCCGGCGCTCAGGGAGGCCAGCATGCTGCGTTCATTGTCCACATGCAGGCGCACCAGCCGGTCGATCAGTTCGCGGCCCTGGGGCGTCAAGGCCACCAGCACGCCGCGCCGGTCGGTCGGATGTTTTTGCCGCTCGATCAGGCCGGCCGTTTCCAGGCGGTCGATGCGGTTGGTCATGCCGCCCGAAGACAGCATGGCCGCTTCGTACAAGGCCGTCGGCGTGAGCGCATACGGCGCGCCCGAACGGCGCAGGGTCGCCAGCACATCGAATTCGCCCGGCTGCAAGCCGTGTTGCGCAAACAGCGGATTGAGCCAGTCGCGCGACATCAGGTGGGCCACCGTGCCCAGCTGCCCCACCAGCTGCATGGCGGCCGTATCCATGTCCGGTAATTCGCGCTGCCATTGTGCGGCGGCGTAGCGGGCGCGGTTGTGGTGCAACTGGGTGTCGGTGTCTGTCATATTTGTCATTTATCTTCACGTCGAGAGAGATTTTAATCTCTGTGTTAAGATACTTTCTATCGAGTTAATTGTGCGTAAAGCATTAAACCATGCGCCTCCGCGTGAGGCAAGGACTATCCATGAGCACTGATTCTTCTACCACGGCTGCGCCAGCAGCCCAGGCCGGCACGACCCCGCATGCTGCCTCGACGGCGCTGCTGGTGGCCGCCATCATCTTGCTGGGCCTGAACCTGCGCCCGATTTTGGCCGCCATCGGCCCCTTGCTCGACAGCATACAGGCCGCTACCGGCATCAGCAGCGCCGATGCCGGCTTGCTGACCACCGTGCCCGTGTTTGCCATGGGGATTTGCGCGCTGCTGGGCGCCCAGCTACAAAAACGCCTGGGCGTGGTGCGCGGCATCGGCCTGGGCATCGCCATCATCACCGTGGCCTGCGCGCTGCGCTGGCCCCTGCATGGCAGCGCCGGCCTGATCGCCACGGCGGCGCTGGGCGGGCTGGGCATCGCGCTGGTGCAAGCCTTGCTGCCCGCCTTTATCAAGCGCCATTTCCCCGAGCGGGCAGGGCAGTTGATGGGGTTTTATACCACCGGCATCATGGGCGGCGCGGCGCTTGCTGCCGCCAGCGCTTCGCCGCTGGCGCAAGCGCTGGGCTGGCAAGTGCTGCTGGCCCTGTGGGCGCTGCCGGCCGCCGCCGCGGCGCTGCTGTGGCGCCGGACCAGCGCATCGCGGCGCGATGTGTCGGCCGGCACCGGCGCCAGCCTGCCCGTGAAGGCGCCGCGGGCCTGGCTGCTGATGGTGTTTTTCGGCATCGGCACGGGCGCCTACACGCTGGTGCTGGCCTGGCTGCCGCCGTTTTATACGGAGCTGGGCTGGAGCGCGGCCGAAAGCGGCCTGCTGCTGGGCGGATTGACCCTGATGGAAGTGCTGGCGGGCCTGGTCGTGTCGAGCCTGATCAACCGTTTCCCGGACCGCCGCATCCTGCTGCTGGCGGTGCTGCTGTCGGTGCTGGCCGGCCTGGCTTGTTTGATCCTGGCGCCGGCGCAACTGGCGATCCCTGCGATGGTCTTGCTCGGCATCGGCATCGGCGCGCTGTTCCCGCTGTCGCTGATCGTCAGCATGGACCATGTGGTTGACCCGGCCAGCGCCGGCGCGCTGCTCGGTTTCGTGCAGGGCGGCGGCTACATCATCGCCAGCAGCATGCCGTTTATCGCCGGCCTGATCCGCCAGCATTCGTCCAGCCTGGCGCAGGCCTGGATGGTGATGGCCGGTGGCGTGCTGATCCTGCTGCTGATCGCCTTGCGTTTCGCTCCCGGTGCGCGGCTGAACTCCCAATGATGATTGTTTAAATTAATCAAATATATAAATTTGATAGTTTTTAATGCCGTGTCCGTTGGCGTCCACAGGGAAGCTTACAATGTGGGGTTATACGTTTTCGTGATATCAGACTGTGGCTAGCGGAAAATACCTAGCTAATTGAAAGAATCGGTCTGATAAAATCGAAGACTACCCGATCGACCAAACAGGAAGGCAGCACAGCATGGATTCGTCATCTGACCAAAAAGAAGAATTGCGTCAACAATTGCGCCAGGCCGCACTCGAATATCACGAGTGCCCGCGCCCCGGCAAGATCAGCGTGACGCCCACCAAGCAACTGACCAACCAGCGCGACCTGGCGCTGGCGTACTCGCCAGGCGTGGCTGCGCCATGCGAAGAAATCGTCATCGATCCAGCCAATGCCTATAAATATACGGCGCGCGGCAATCTGGTCGCCGTGATCACCAATGGTACGGCAGTGTTGGGTTTGGGCAACATTGGTCCGCTGGCCGCCAAGCCGGTAATGGAAGGCAAGGGCGTGCTGTTCAAGAAGTTTGCCGGCATCGATGTGTTCGACATCGAAATCAATGAATCGGATCCGGACAAGCTGGTCGACATCATCGCCGCGCTGGAACCGACCTTCGGCGGCGTCAACCTGGAAGACATCAAGGCGCCCGAGTGCTTCTATATCGAGCGCCAGCTGCGCGACCGCATGAAGATTCCCGTCTTCCATGACGACCAGCACGGCACCGCCATCATCGTGGGCGCGGCTATCCTGAACGGCTTGAAAGCGGTCGGCAAGAAAATCGAAGACTGCAAACTGGTGGTCTCGGGCGCGGGCGCCGCAGCGCTGGCCTGCCTGGACCTGATCGTCGACTTGGGCTTCCCGCTGAAAAACATCTACGTCACCGACCTGGCTGGCGTGGTGTATAAAGGCCGCACGGAATTGATGGATCCGGACAAGGAACGTTTCGCACAAGATACGCCACTGCGTACCCTGGCCGAGATCATCCCTGACGCCGACATCTTCCTGGGCGTGTCCGCCGGCGGCGTGTTGAAACAAGACATGGTGCGCAAGATGGCGCCGAATCCCCTGATCCTGGCGCTGGCCAATCCGAATCCGGAAATCCTGCCGGAAGAAGTCAAGGCCGTGCGCAGCGACGCCATCATCGCCACCGGCCGTTCGGACTACCCGAACCAGGTCAACAACGTATTGTGCTTCCCGTACATCTTCCGCGGCGCCCTCGATTGCGGTGCAACCACGATCACGCGCGAAATGGAAATTGCTGTGGTGCACGCGATTGCCGACCTGGCGCACGCCGAGCAGTCCGACATCGTGGCCACCACCTATGGCATCAGCAACCTGTCGTTCGGTCCTGAATACCTGATCCCGATGCCGTTCGATCCGCGTCTGCTGATCAAGATCGCGCCGGCCGTCGCCAAGGCAGCGGAAGATTCCGGCGTGGCAACGCGTCCGATCAAGGATCTGCAAGCGTATGCAGACAGCCTGCAGCAATTCGTCTACCGCAGCGGCACCTTCATGAAGCCGCTGTTCCTGATGGCAAAATCCACGCCGGCCGACCTGAAGCGCATCGTCTACGCCGAAGGCGAAGAAGAGCGCGTGCTGCGCGCCGTGCAAGTGGTGGTCGACGAGAAACTGGCGCGTCCTATCCTGGTGGGCCGTCCAGCCGTGCTGGAAGCGCGCATCGCCAAATTCGGCCTGCGCCTGAAACATGGCGTCGATTTCGATGTCATCAATCCGGATTCCGACGAGCGCTACCGCGATTACTGGCACACGTATTACGACATGACCAGCCGCAAGGGCGTCACCGAAGAATACGCGAAGCTGGAAATGCGCCGCCGCCACACCCTGATCGGTGCGATGATGATCCACAAGGGCGACGCCGACGGCATGATCTGCGGCACCTTCGGCACCACCCAGCTGCACCTGAAATACATCGACCAGGTGCTGGGCAAGCGCGCCGGCAGCAATGTCTATGCCGCCATGAACGTGCTGGTGATGCCTGAGCGCCAGCTGGTGATGGTCGATACGCACGTCAATGAAAATCCGGACGCCGATCAATTGGCCGAGATCACCATCATGGCGGCCGAGGAAATGACCCGTTTCGGCCTGTCGCCACGCGCCGCCCTGCTGTCGCACTCGAACTTCGGTTCCAGCGACAGCGCTTCGGCGCAAAAGATGCGCGCCACCCTGGCCATCGTCCAGGAACGTGCGCCGGAGCTGGAAATCGACGGCGAAATGCATGGCGATACGGCCCTGGACAGCAAGCTGCGTCAAAAATTCATGCCGAACTCGACATTGAAAAACGACGCCAACCTGCTGGTCATGCCCAACATCGAGTCCGCCAACATTGCCTACAACCTGCTGAAGACGGCAGCTGGCAACGGCATCGCCGTCGGCCCGATCCTGCTGGGCTGCGCCAAGCCCGTGCACATCCTGACCCCGTCGGCTACCGTGCGCCGTATCGTCAACATGACGGCGCTGTGCGTGGTGGACGCTGTCGCCCAGCGTAAAGTGTAATCACGGCGGCCCTGGCCGCCAAAAGGATCAAAGCCGCCCCATCCGGAAGGAGGGGCGGCTTTTTATCTGTGGGGCAGCCTATTCATTGAAGACAATTTGATATCGATCAAATTGTCTTTGGCCATTTGACGCTAAGCTGGTCGGGAACTCCTTGCTCTGCCCGTGGTCTTCATCGGCGTCAATCGCATCGTGTTGACGTTTCTTTGTGTGACGCAACAACATGGGCTGTGGCGGGAGTTCACTTCATTGCAGCCCTTCCCCTACCGCGTCCTCTTCCGCCCAGCGCGTCCTGATCGCATCGATCGCGTGCCGCTCACTGATGAACAGATCGACCAGTTCCGCATCGAAGTGGCGGCCCTTCTGTTCCTGCAAATAAGCGAGCGCGTCGGCCATGGGCCAGGCCCGCTTGTACGGGCGCGCGGAGGTCAGCGCATCGAACACGTCGGCGATGGCGACGATGCGTCCGGCCAGCGGAATATGCTCGCCGGACAAGCCGCGCGGATAGCCGCTGCCATCCCATTTTTCATGGTGGGTCAGGGCGATTTCGCGGGCCAGCGCCAGCATGCCGCCAGCCGGATGCGTGCCGATGATGTCGCCGCCGATCGCTGCGTGCGTGCGCATGGTGTGCCATTCATCATCGTCGAGCTGGCCCTGTTTTTGCAGGATGCGGTCGGGAATGCCGATCTTGCCCACGTCGTGCATGGGCGCCGCGTGCAGCAAATCGTCCGCCTCGTCCTCATCCATGCCGGCGGCCACGCCCAGCAGGCGCGCATAGTGGCTCATGCGTATCACGTGCAGCCCTGTTTCATTGTCCTTGTATTCGGCGGCCAGCCCCAGGCGTTGGACGATTTGCAGCCGCGTTTGCTTTAATTCCTCGATACGCACCAGCGACAAATGGTTGCGCACGCGGGCGCGCACGATGGCCGGGCTGAGCGGTTTGGTGATGTAGTCGACAGCGCCCGCTTCGAAGCCGCTCAGCTCGTCGTTTTGCTGGTCCAGCGCCGTGACAAAGATGACGGGAATGGCGGATGTTTGCGGTTCGGCCTTCAGGCGGTTGCATACGGCGTGGCCGTTCATGCCGGGCATCATTACGTCGAGCAGGATCAGCGCCGGACGCTCTTCACGTGCCAGTGCCAGCGCGCGCTCGCCCTGCTTGGCGAACAGCAGGGTGTAATCGTCCTGCAGTATCTGCCGCAGCAGTTGCAGATTGGCCGCTTCGTCATCGACGGCCAATATCACTGGCTTGATTTTCGCTGCTGTGTGGCGATGCAAACGCATGAGGACTCCATATCAATGATGTCAGCAGAATGCCAGCAGATAGTGCTGGCCAAGCTGGCCGAGCTGGTGCAGGGCCGGATCGTCAGGAATACGGGGTGCTGATGGAATGCGGGCTGGTCTCATCCTGAGAGCAGCCGCAATGCGGCGCTGGCGATATGCCAACCTTAGCAGATTTTAGAAATAAATATATTAATTGTAACTATATCGTGCGGCGTGTAGTTGCATAAAATATATTTATCGATGCAGCTCGCCTTGCCGGAATTGTTAATTGTAGGGCTGCAAGTCCAGCCAGACGGCGTAAGCCAAACGCTTGCCGTTCCACAAGCCGCCGCCACGGATCACGGCGTCGCACGAGGTCAGCTGGCCCACCAGGTCCTGGCGGCCCAGGTTGCGGCGCAGGCGCAGCGCATCGTTGTGCGCCAGGTAGCCGACCAGCTGGCTATCGATGAAAACGGCGATGGCCTTGTCCTGGAACGGATTGGCGTCGTCGCAGACCAGCAGCGCCAGGCACTTCTCATCGGCATTGCCCGGACCATGGTCGCCCGCCAGTCTGGCGATGGCGGGTTGATAGATGGAATCGTTTTCCACTTCCGAGGCATAGCGCCCTTCATCGCGCCAGTGATGCGCAGGCGGACCCGGTGGAATGTCCGGTACATACTGGCGCACCGAGATCAGCGCCCGCTCCAGCGGTTTGACGGGCGTGCGGCCGCTGAAAACGTAATACAACAGACCGAAAACGATCGCGAAGGCGAGCAGGTAAAGCATGGTATCTCTCTGATTTCTGGGTGGAATGAGCCGATGGCGAACAGGCAAGCTGCCGCGCCGCCGCTACTATAGCAAGTTAGCCGCCGCTATACGGGATTGGGGGGGCCTGGCCATGATGCGGCGGCGCCGGCGCAGCGCCCGCGGATCGTCCTGCGCAAACGGGGCCGCGCCCGTGAAGCCCGAATAATACTGGCCATGCCGCCGCAGCATGGCAGTATAGTCTTTCAAATCATGGCCTTGCGCCAGCATGCGCGCATCGCCATCGACCTCGATGGCAAAGCGCAGCCGGTGCAGCAGCCACCATAGCGGCAGGTTCCACGGCATCACAACGAGCAAGGCATACGCGGCGGCCAGCAATTGCGGGTCGCGCGCGGCTAGCCGGCATTGGGCGTGCGCCAGCAGCAGCGCTTGCTCTTGCGCAGGAATGATGCTCAGCCAGGCCGGCATGACGATGCAGGGCCGCAACAATCCCGCCACGCAGGGTCCCAGCAAGGGGCTCAGGTACACAGGCGTGCCCGGCAACATAGTTTTTTGCCAGCGCCGCCGGTGCAGCATCAGTTGCACGCTGCGCACTAGCAAAGTCAGCAACATGCCCATCGTCAACATGGCACAGACCAGCTTCCATGGCGCCGGCAGGGCAGTCAATAGCGGCAACGACAGCAACACCCACGCGGCCATGATGGAGAGCCACAGCCAGCGGCAGTGTGACGGCAGCCAGGCTGGCATGGTTTAGCGTTTCAGCGCCATGCCGACCGAGGCGGGCGCCGTGTGCGTAAAACCGAACTGCGCGTACAGGTCTTGCGCCTGGCCATCGGCGATCAGGCTGACATACGCGCTTTTAGGCACGCTGGTCTCGATATAGCGGCGGATCTCTTGCATGATCAGCTTGCCCAGTCCCTTGCCCTGGTGCTCGGGCAGCACGGCGATATCGACCACCTGGTAAAAACAGCCGTCGTCGCCGATCACGCGCCCCATGCCGACCACGTCCTTGCCCTGCAGGATCTGCACGGCGAACAGGGAGTTAGGCAAACCGCGCGCCGCCGCCTCCATCGATTTGGGACTGAGGCCAGCAGCCACGCGCAGGTGCTGGTAAGTGGCGATGTTCGGGGTTTCCAGCAAGGTGGTGTAATCGTTGGACAAGACGGTCTCCATGGTTGGTTGACCGATTATAGCGGCGAAGGCTGGCAAGACAGCTACCGTTGCGTTATGGTGGCGTCATTGACTCGAGAATGAAAGCACACCATGTCCGCAGGATTTACCGCCACCGAACTCTCCATCCTGAATGAAGACGATGCCCTGATCACCACCCTGGCCGCCAACACGGCTGGCAGCGAGCCGGTCTACCTGATGTTCCAGCGCGCAGCAACTGACGACGAGCAGGATGCCGAGCTGGGCATGGACGAGCCGTATATCGAATTCGGCGGGCAGGAATTTGCCTGGTATGGCCATAT
Source organism: Janthinobacterium sp. Mn2066 (assembly GCF_049319705.1). Taxonomy (NCBI): domain Bacteria; kingdom Pseudomonadati; phylum Pseudomonadota; class Betaproteobacteria; order Burkholderiales; family Oxalobacteraceae; genus Janthinobacterium; species Janthinobacterium sp. Mn2066. Next base: position 349,914 of record NZ_JBMOUF010000003.1, read on the forward strand.
GCATGCCGTGATCCTGCATCCGAACCGGCTATCGGTGCAGCTCGATGCGGAAGCGGCCATGCAAATGGATGACGATGGCCAGCTCGACGTGCGTTTTAATTTCACGCCAGAACAGTTTGCCCAGTTGCAGCAGGCGCTGCGCACCACCTTTGATGGCTGCGAGTATTATCGCGAAGAACGTTGATCTGGATTGATCGCTGACTGGAAAACCATGCACGAACAAGCTACCCTGACCGGCAACACGGTTGCCCTGATTCCGATGTCGGCGCAGCACGGACCGCAACTGCTGCAAGCGGCCGCTGATGGCGAATTGTGGAACATGACCGTCACGGTGGTGCCCGGCCCGGCCACCATGGACCGCTACATCGCCACCGCCCTGGAAGGCCAGCGCGCGGGCACCGTCATGCCTTTTGTGATCGTGCAATTGGCCACGGGAACCATTGTCGGCAGTACGCGTTTCTGGAAGATCGACAGGATTAACCGCAAGATGGAAATCGGCCACACCTGGCTCAGCGCCTCGGTGCAGCGTTCCAGCGTGAACACGGAAGCGAAATTATTGCTGCTGACGCACGCGTTTGAAGTCATGGACGCCGTGCGCGTGCAATTCACCACCGACGAACTGAACCAAAAATCGCGCGCCGCCATCCTGCGCCTGGGCGCCGTCCAGGAAGGCATCGTCCGCCACGAGCGCATCATGCCCGACGGCCGCAAACGCAATTCAGTGCGGTTCAGCATCATCGATACGGAGTGGGAGGCGGTGAAGGCGGGGCTGGCGCTTAGATTGCGCCGCTAGAATTATCCGGGCAATAAAAAACCCGCTGCATCAGGCGATGTGCGGGTTCAATCTGTACAACGATGTTCTGTGGTGCGGGAGCCGGAATCGAAAAGATCAATTAAAGCAGCATGGTAAGCCACTTCCTTGGTTTTGAGGTACATAGATACCGTCAAAAGTACCGTCAAAAATAAATGATGTCCTAGTCAAAATGTTTTTGCGACACCGGTCGCGGCATGCTCAGCGCTCAGCGCGGCACCCTGCGTATCAGGTTCCGCTCAATTTCGCAGCGTCGAGTCGCTTTCTCTCAGACTTCCGCATTGGTCTTGGTTCCGGTGCTGTGGCGGCCGGCTGCATCAGGTGCATGCGAAGCACGCGCACTGTGTTGTCATGCAACCTGGTGGCAGGTATGCCCATCGCCTTCAGTACGCGCAACTGCTCAGCTGCACGCTTGTAATGCGTCAGATCGATAATCTCCTGATTGCTCAGTGCCAGTTCGTTCATGGCTACCTTTTCATGCACAGCAAGGCGGCTGATTTCCGAGACGTCGATTGCTTGCGCTGCTGCGGGCTGCTGCATCTTTTCTATTGCCGCCGCCAGCCTGGCCAAAACTTCGATTTCAATGGGTGTCATGGCGTGCTCCTATTTTCGTTGTTGATGTGATGCCAGAGCTACCATACCAGCTTGGCCATGTTCAAAAACGACCGTTTATGAACATGCCGTAAAGCCACTCCTTAGATATGTTCATAAAATAGCCCTTTCATTTATGGGCATGTTCATATATATTGAACACGTTATTGAACATGCTGAACCATCTCCCGGAGATAAAAATGGCAACTTTTGCATACGGCCGTGTCAGCACGGCAGACCAGGCCACCGAAAACCAACGCCAGGAAATTGAACGGGCCGGGATCGTGATCGATTACTGGTTCGCGGACGAAGGTGTGTCGGGAAAGGTGCCTGCGGCGCAGCGGCCACAGTTCGCCCAGCTCCAGCAGCAGATACGTGCAGGTGAAACACTGGTTGTTTCCAAGCTAGACCGCCTGGGCCGGGATGCGCAGGACGTCGGCGCGACCATCAAGGCGCTGGCTGCCCGCCAGATCGAGGTGATCGTGCTGCAGCTTGGCAAGCTGGACCTGACCTCACCGGCAGGAAAGCTCATGCTGACCATGTTGGGCGCCGTCGCGGAAATGGAGCGGGACCTTCTGGTAGAGCGTACCCAGGCAGGACTGGCGCGCGCCAAGCAGCAAGGTACGGAATTGGGCCGTCCAACCAAAACGAACGACAACCAACGCCAGGCCATCGTTGCGCAGCATGCAAAGGGAGCCTCGATCAGTGAGTTGGCTCGCATCTACGAAATATCGCGTGCCAGCATTGGCAGGATCATCAAGGCCCAGCCCGAAGCAGCTTAGAAGGCGTGGAACTGTGCAAAGACGGGAATCCTCGCATCCATATTGAGCGCATCCCAGGCCGCGCAACCTTCCCCTCAGGGAAGGCTAGACGCCTATAATTGCTCAATCGACAGGATTCCAGGGAAAAACCATGCACTACGATCCAATCATGCTGGGCGCTTTTCTGGCCATGCTCATTAATGCTTGGCTGGAGTCCAGGAAGTAAGCCATCAATTCTCATCCTGCTGTTGCATGAGCGCGGCCGGCGACATCACCAAACCCACCGGGTGGCCTGCTGCTCGCTGCAAGGCGTTGCCTGCCAGCACCTTTGGCACATTCATCGCTGCACTCGACTTGAACCCGACCGCGATATTCTGAACAGGCTCCTGCAACGATTTTCCGAATGGCACTTTACTGAGTAATGAACTACCGGCGATACGGTCAAGAATATTGCCAATTGCCGCTGCTGAGTTGGAATTGTTGATTGCCCCGCCCCTTGGCTGCGCCTGTTCATAGCTGGCCACTCGCCCGATGGCGCGCAACTGATCCAGTTCCGGCTTGGAAAAGAACATCGCCAGCTTCTCATCGCCGATAGCATTCAGGGCCTTGTTATAGGCCGATTGGCTCATGTTTCCCACCTCATCGGCAGCACCGTTCAATGCCTTCGTCTTTAGGTGTGCGGCGATCTGTTCACGGACGGCCTTAAGCGCATCTGGACTTGATTTCACCGACTGGCGCAGCGCGGCCAGGTCGGCCGCGCTTGCCTTGGCCCCACCGCCGACGATAAATTGCTGCACGAACTTGTCTGGTTCGATGCCGTCGCGTACCGCCTGCAGCGCGGGCGTCTTCTCCACGATCCCCATCCATGCACGGTTCAGGCTGCGCGCCCGGTTAAAGGCATCGATAGCGCCTTGTCCCTGGCCATCCAGCAGCGGCGTATCGTCCAGCGCCTGGCGCACCAGCCCCAACGCCTTGCGTTCGCTGGCATCGATGGATGAGCGCTGCAGGTCGCCAATGCGCGTCTTGAACTGCTCTGCAGTGTCAACCGTCAACGGCATCTGGCCGCTTGCGGCCTTGTTCAGCAGGCTTCTCACATCAGCAGGTAGCTTCCCGCCAAGCAAGGCCTCGTCAAGCGCATCATTCGCCCGATTGCTGAATGCATGCGGGTCCAGCGCTGCGCTGCGGCCATCGGTCGCCCGTGCTGCCGCATAGCGCGCATCAATCGCACTCTTGGCAGCATCGTTGCGGCCTGATAGCGCCCCCATCACACGGCGGCCACCCGCGATAGCGGTGTCCGGCGTGCCAGCACCCAGATCATTCAATCCGCCGATCAGCACCTTGTTGTTGGCATTCTCGGCTTGTCCCAGTGCTTGTGCGGCTGCGTCCTTGCTATTGATACCAAGCTTGGCCAGGTTACGCTGTTGGGTGATGACAGCCGGATTGTCGGTCAGCCCGGCAGCTGTCGGCGTGGCGCCGGTCAGCCGGTAATCGGCCAGCCGACGCACGGCCATCGGTGTGACCGAACCACTGATGTTGATGGCATCGCTTACATCCTTGCGAATACGCGCCTGTACGCCCGCTGGTAGTTCCGCCAGTGTCATGCCACTTGGTTGCAGGGCACTGTCGATATGCTTATCAATCTGGGTCGGGGCCAGCGTTTGTGGACGCGTCATGCGCCCGACCACACCTGAGACCTGGGCTAGCTTGTTCATTGCCAGCGGCGCGGCGACGCCTGCAGCTAAGCTGGATAGCATCTGTGATGTCTCGCTACCGCCAGTCTCACGCACATAGCCGCCAGCCGCGCCGGCGCTGCCTGCGGATACGAGCTGCTGCAATGGGTTGGCGGACAGTGTTTGAGCGATACCTTTTGTCACACCGGTAGCACCTTGAGCGAGGCGGTTCATTGCTGCAATCGGTACCATGCCCCCAGCCATTGTGCGCGAGGTATCGCCAACGACACGCTCAAGGGCATTGCGTGGCTCCGGCAGGCCGATAGCATCGGCAAGCCCTTTGAAGTTGACAGGCTGGACAGTATCGCGCCGTGCCGCTCCAGCCACTAAGCCAGGTAACGTCTGCTGCTTCGGCAGAAGCGAATTTAAACCGACACGGAAGGGTGTGGCCAGCATGTTCAGCGCCGCCCCAGCGCCCTCGATACCATAGCGCGCAGTGAGCCCGACCTGACGCGGAATGTCAGCAATATTGTCGTTTAACTGCTGGCCGAATGGCTTAGAAGGTGCTGGAGTATCCGCTGGCATCGACTGGATATATGCAGCCAGCTTTCGCGCAGCGTCGGTATCGCCAGCTTTGTCAGCGTTGCGAAGTGCATTGAAAAGATCGTCGCGGCTTGGCATCACTCCCCCCCATGCTTTTTGAGCAGCGCATCGATGTCAGCGGGGTGATTGTTAGTTGCTGGTAGGGTATGTTCGATAGCAGGCTCCAGCTCAACCGGCGCCGAGTCGGCTGATAGTTCCGTCGGGACAGCAGTAAAAGCGGACGTGACCACTGCTACAACGCTGTCGATAGCCGCAGCGCTAGGGTCAAGCAGGCCACCAACCTGCCTTGCCAGTTCTAATTCGATTTCGTAAAGAATTGCAACGGCTGTCGCACGCTCGATCTCAGTTTCAGTGGACTGGCGAATTTCCACATCTTCGCCGGATGCAAGTGCCGCATCGATGTCTTGCATCGTGAGCCAGTGTCCGCTGGGGTCCACGCAAAAGACACCGAGGAGGTCAGGTGCGCGAGCGCTCAGTTCTGGATTGAAATAAACGATTTTCATTCGATTCCCTTTCATGTCGATTGCGTATTAAACCCCGCTTGCGTCCGGTTTTCGGACAGAAAACCGGACAATTAAAGGGCTTCAGCAATGATCAGATAGGCTTGCGAACGGCCGATTGCATACCTCTCCTGCAGGCGCCGGCAGATTGTCGTGCGGCTCTCCTTTTGATCGAGCAGACGGCGTGCGAATTTCACGCGCTCCAATCGGTCGATAGAGGCGATGCCGTCAAGTGCTGCACTCCGGCGTATCAGCTCTTCAAACTGGCGCTTTGCAGGCTCAGGCACCGATAGCCCAGCCAGCCCATCGAGCATTTTCTGATATGCCCCCTTACGCACAAGGCCACCTGGAGCGTCGTACTACCCGGAAAAGTCGCCGTGCTGCCTCATTAAAGGCGTCACCAAAGCCATCACCAAAGGGGGGCTTTGATGTGCAATTAAAGGCACGCCAAGCATCGTTCAAATAAGTTGGACACCGGCCAAAGACTGCCGAAGACCGCCCATCAGACCAGGGCGCCAGAAGGCCAGCTAAGTAGCGCCGAACATTCGGTAAAACGTTGCGATAGAAAACCCTGCGACACCTCTGTCCATATCGACATTTCCCTATGGAGGAACGCTGATTCCGCTCCCCATATGATTGAGCGTTGTTCGGCTTTATTTTGTACCGAACTGGCATGCTGGAAACCGATTTCACCTTCAATTTCCACTGCGTCGGGTCAGAGTATTTCGGCGCATTCGCACGAAATCCCACTTTCAATTTGCGCATTTTCAGTGCGAACTTTGCTGCGAACCAACCCGGTGCGAACCATATAAACGGACTTGTCTTTTTTGCACAAAAATACCTATGTAAATTGCAACCACATGACCAAAAACCACGAAAAAGGCGCGAAAATCCCCGATGATTCCCGATAAACATGGCGCTTACTTTTCCGCAGTGAGGGGCCGAGCGGCCATTTCACTTTCTCGCCGCCCAAAACCCATTTTCTCGGCCATCCTGGACTGCGCCGCCTTCACGCTTTCCATGTCCTTTTCGAGGTAGGCCATGGTCGTGATAGGACTCTTGTGGCGCATGACGGCCTGTATCGTTTGGATGTTCGCACCAGCCTCCGATAACAGCGTCGCGTAGCTACCCCGCAGTCGGTGCGGTGTAAGTCCCTTGATGCGGCACTTCGCGTTCGCGGTTTTCATCGCCGTGCGGGCATAGCCGGACTGCAGTTGCGTGCCGTCGGCGCGCCGGGCGATCAAGCCTTCGCCTTTGCGCAGGGGTGCCAGATAGTCGATCAGCCATTGCTGCATAGGGCAAGGCTCAGCCTCGCGGCCCTTGGTAATGCCAGGCGTGTAGGTCTTGCGCTCCCAATCGATCCATTCCCAGCGCGCAGTGGCGGCCTCTCCCTCACGCAGGCCAAGGCCGAACAGCAGCCGTACGGCAATAGCGACTTCGGGCGTGTCTTGTGTAGCGATATCGATCTGCGCAAGCCAGGCCTCGGCGCCAGAGAGGGACAAGATGACACGCGGAACCTTCTGGACCGTGAGCATGCTGACTCGCCACGGCAGCCGCAGCAGGATTTCGCGCTTGACCGCCCAATTAACGATCAGTTTGATTACTCGCAGCCATGCATTGGCGGAAGCGGGTTTGTGGTCAACCAGGTGCAGGTTGCGCGCTTTCTCGATGTGCAGCGTGGTGATGTTGCTTACGGGCAGGTCGCCCAGATCGTAAAGATGTAGGCGCCGGACCACATCCACCGAACGGCGATGCGCGATACTGGCAATGGGGGCGCGTACCAGCTGCCACTCGGCGAACAGCTCGGCCAGCGTTGGTATCGGCCTTCCGCCATTCGCGCGGGTAACAGCATCAGCGTATGCCCGGGCGGCCACAATCTCGGCTTCGTGCTTGACCGTCAGGCGCGTGGTGCGCTGGACGCGCATGCCAGCTACCTGGAACCGGTAATGCCAAATCTTGCTTTCCCCAACTCGAAATAAAGTTGCGCTCATGTTTTTTCCTATCCTGGCTATTTTGTGACGAATATCATGAGGTGCTCAGCGGACTGCGTGGCGCCAAAGCCACGCATCTTCCAGCGCCCGCTGGCTTCGCCGTAAATAAGTAACGCCTTGACCGTTACGGCAGCGTTACCGGAGCGTTTCCGGGCTTCCGGGCTGCACCTTCATGGTGGTGCTTCAATATCCCGAAGTAGCCGGATCGCAAAGCCGCGACAGCGCTGCAAGACATCCACCAGGTCGGCGGGCATGGCTGGCCCCTTCATCCGGGTATGGCGCCATTGCCCACAGCGCCTTGCGCTGACCGTACCGGCCATATGCGCGCATTCCAGGCACACTCGCCGTTCGTCGCACTGCTGGTCGCGCAATGTCAGCCGATGCGCCAGTGTGATTGCGGCCGCCTGATTCAAGCCTCGGCCACGGAACAGTGCTATCCGTGCGCAAGTAGCATCGTCGAGCGGCGCGCTTGGTGCATGGTGAGACTGCGCCGCTTGGGGAAGTGGTTCGGCGATCAGTTGATCAAGGTACCGCACCAGCTCATCCTTGAATGGGCGCAGCATGCCGGCGGCAACCTGCACCGCGTCGGGCTGGCCCTTCAGTTTGAGCGCGCCACTTGCCAGTTCGACCAATACGCCTGACTTTTGACATTCCGCCAACAGGTTTGCGGGGGTCATATCGTCACCTCAACCGAAGAGATTGGTATGACATTGGATACGATCTTTTGCGAAGGGAGCACCGAAGGGAGCGAAGGGAGCGCTGTTTTTTCTGTGCTCCCTTCGCTCCCTTCGTGCTCCCTTCGTGGAATTGCACCCGGCAAGCACCACATCCATGCGCCGCCCATGCTGGCTTTTACGGCCTCGATACCCAGCGATTTCTTGATGCGTTTGGCGGCATCCCACGAATGTCCGGCATCGCGGATTTCAGCTTGCAACGCTTTGGTCGCCATGCGGCCACCGGCATCGGTAAGCGTGTCAATCAGCATGCGTTCCAGGTCGTCACGCTGGCCACCGTCACCGCCTTCGTTCTCGTCGTGTTCAACTTCGCCAAGGATTTCCCGCGCCGTGCCGTCAATAGTGCCTTCCCATACCGCATGCGTGGCTTCAATGCCGCCGTCGATCGACTTCATGCCCAGGCTGTAAGACACACCCCCGTCATCCGGTGCGATGTTCGACTTGGCGCGCGCCAGCACGCGGCGGCTGCCGTCTTCCTCTTTAGCAGTGACCAGTACCATGCGGGCCAGCGCGCCGAATGCCTGGGAGCCGATGACGCGGTCCTGTGGCGCCTTGCCGGCACCACCCTTGGCGAAGTGGGTAATGCCGATCACCGCACACTGGTGGACCTCGGCAAAGTCAACCACTGCCTGCAAGCTGCGGCGCACATCGTTGGCACGGTGCATATCCCCTGCCACCGCCGAGACAATCGGATCGATCAGCAGCAGACTGACGCCACCGATAGCCTCCACTGCGCGGTGCAGCTGGGGAATGTCCTGGGCCGGGTCGAAAGGCACGCTCTCGCCATTTTCCGTGATGCCCTCGATGAAGTGGCAGCGGCTCAGGTCGGCGCCGGAGGCGATCAGGCGCGGCACCAGGGTATCGTCGGCCACGTCTTCGCTCGACCACACCAACACATTGCCCTTGCGCTTGCAGGCGCTGCCATCCGGCCAGGTGCCGCCTGCAGTCAGCACTGCAGCCAGGCCAAGCGCCAGCGTGGTCTTACCCGTGCCCGCAGCGCCCGCCAGGATGGTCAGCTTGCCCGCAGGAAGCCATGCAGGCCACAGCCAGGTAATCGGCTGGGGCTTGATATCGGAGGCACAGCGGATTTTCACAGTGCGTGTGTCGGTCGCCGGGATCATCGAACGATCGTTGGTCAAGCTCGTTGCTGGGCCTGCCGTTGGCACCGATAGAGCAACCGGCGCAGCATGGCTGCCGTCCTGCAGCGCGGCAGCGCTGATTGCCGCCATGACCGCCTGGCTTCCCTCGAGGGCATGCAGGTCGTTGAAGTCGGTAGGCTGTCCATCGTCAGACTGGAACACAGGCACTGCCAGCAAGCCGCCAACAGCAGCGACTGCAGCCTTCGCCTTCATCAGGCCGGTATTGCCGCTTTCCTTGAATTTGTCGTTATCGGCGCACACGATGATGCGGATGCCCGGCAACTTTCCGCGCAGCACCCTGGCCACCGGCTCCAGGTTACCCGCGTTAAAGGCTACCGCCACGGGATAGCCGGTTACAGCATACAGGCTGGCGCCGGTGGCAAAGCCTTCGCAGACCAGCAGCGTATCGACAGGCTTGCCGCCGAAGCTGTAGTAGCAGCCCTTGACCTTGCCGTGCGACTTGAGACGCTTGCTACCATCTTCGTAGATGAATTGCATACTGGTGATGGCGCCGGTGGCGTCGCGGATCGGTACGATCAGGGTGCGCTTGTCCTTGAACTCTTTCAGACCATACGGCTTGATGCCCTTGCGGACGCAGTACGGGTTATCGTCGGTGGCGTCGCGTGCACCGGCCAGCACACGGGTACACACGGCAGCCGCTTCCGCCTCCAGCTGCAGACGCGTGAATTCCGCATCCTGCTTGGCCTTGTCTATGCGTGCACGGTACTCGGCCCGCTCGGCCGGCGTCAGCACCTGGTCGGACTTGCCGCACCATTTTTCGGACAGATCCGTTTTCCAGTTGCCGAAGGCGCCAGCGGGCACGCCGTCGCTGTGCAGAATGTACCAGGCCGACTTCTTACCCTTTTTGTCATCCGGGGCATCGAATCGGTGGCGCTGACCATCGGCGACAATGTCAGGCGGGGCCAGGTTGTAGCCGGCTAATGCGATGGCAAACTGCGCCTCGATGTTTGAAAGCGAAGCGTTCAATGGGTAGCCTCCTTTGGCGCCGGAATACGGACAATGACAGCCTTGAAGGTACCGCCGCGGCGATCCGCCACGTCCTTGTGGTGGTCGCGGATGAATCGCTTGGCTTCCGAGCGCGTGGAGAAAGGGACGGTCGCGCCAGCGAAGGTAACGCCCCAGGGCTTATGTGCTGTGGTGGCCATTATTTGCCCTCCGTTACACGGTATGTGTTCAGCCATTGAATGCGGTCTTCCGCGTAGTCATCCAGCAACCGCGCGGACTCAAGAGCAAAGTGCATAAGACGATCAGTGTCTTGCAGGTTGAGCAAGGGAGCTTCTTGGCCCTCCGGAACAACCTGTTCGTTCATCTCCCTGACCAGATTGCTCTTGATTGCAAGCTCAAGGCACAAGCTGATACCACGAGCGATATTCATGGTGGTGGCGACGAATTGCGCATCGCGGTCATCTTTCAGGCTGGCACGCAGGAACGAGAAAGGGACATGTAGTGCATCTGGCGGCGGCAGTGGCGCCGACGGTTCTGGGCGGCGGGTGCTCATGGTGCACCTCCGTCGATGCCAGCCAACGTGCCCGCGACTTCATCTGCCATTTGCTGTGCCAGCCAAAGCAGATCACCAGGACCGTCTTCTGGCTGCATTGCCAGCAGAAGCGCGGCCAACTGGCGCGCGCGCATGCGGGCATGCGCGGAAGCGACAGCGTAGGCGATGTGAATATCAGCAAAGGGCGCATCCAGCACGATGGCCGCATCAATTTGGCTGCGAGTAGTCGTTTTCATGCGGCACCGCCGATCTTGGCGATGGCCGTACGCCAGATGGTTTTGCCTTCTTCGATGCCAGCAAAGTAAGCATCGGCGGCGGCCGTGCCAGCGCTGTAAGGCATATCGAAGTCCTTGCGCTCGATGCGGTGCTCAAGCGCCATACGGACGCCGACCTTGTATTCCTGGCTACGCGGTGTACGGCCGTTGTAGAACGCAGTTTGGAAAAGCTGATCGACGGACAGGGTGCCGGTGATCGAGGATGATGGGGAATGTAGGGGTGTGGTGGTGCCTGGCATGATTGCCTCCTTGTCGGTTGTAGAACCGCACGCCCCGCGACCAAACGGGGTGAGCAGCAAATGGCAGGGTTGGTCGACCGGTGACAAAGGAAACCGGCAGGCAGAAGCCTCCCCACCACTGCCGCTCATAGGAGACGCAATGGTACGGACGAAAAAAAACCGCCTGGCGGCGGATGTCCGCCTTTGTCTGATCGGGCGACCAAGCCCGGTCGCTTCTTTTTTCGCGACGGTTTCAGGATAGACCGACAACAAGCGGATCGTCAAGCTTTTTGTACTGGCGTATTGTCGACGGGAGTGGTCGATGCCGTGTTGAGCCAGGGCAAATAGGGATGCGATTTCAAATCGAACCCTTGGTATTGGCCGAGCACAGGCCATCATGCGGCACCGCCGGCGCGCTTGGTGATAAAGGCTTCTACCTGGTCGAGATCCCAAACAGTGACGCGATTGCTCAGCTTGAAAGGAGCGGGGAATTTACCCGCGCGCACCCAGCGCCAGATGGTGTCGCGAGATACCGGCAACTTACCGGGCCTGTCCTTGGTGCTCGCCAGATCGGCAAGACGGATAATTCTTTGCGCCATGATGTACCCCTTGTTAATACGCCGTAAGGCAATGGGGTGCATCGTGCTTGATGATGCGCAATAAAACTACGCGGCCTACCGGTAAGCCGAATAGCCTGCCGGCATGGTGAACAGTCTCCCGGCAGAGGTTACAGTTTGCCGGGAGACTGTATCTTTTTCCACTCACCAATCCATGAACGAGCCGTCCTAACTGCAACAGGAACGAGCTTGCCGGCGATTGTCTCGGCGGCCTTATCCATACTCTTGTATTCCCCCATATGCTTAGCACACCAGTCGAATACCTGCTTTTTCATTTCCCTGTTTTCTTTGTGCTTTTTATCAGTCCCCTTGCGAGAAAATACTGAGATTGAATTTTGGTTTTTAAATTGACTACCGGAAATAAAACCAACAAGGGCTCCAAAGTGATGATTTGCTGCAACCAAATTTAACCACTGCTTGGCACTATTATTTTCCGAACGAAATGCCTGAACGCAATAGGCACGGCATATGCAGAGAAGGGCAAGTTTCATGTTTACCTCCCATTGAGCCCGTTCAGTTGGAGAGTGATACTGATCTGCAGCATCGTCAAATTCAATTAGCTTTTCAGTAAGTTTTTGCGTATCACCATCACGTATTTTGGAAAGCTCATCCAAAAAATTCTTGGCATTACCAAAGCCACCGGCTTCATAAAATCCTGAAAGTTCTAACAATAGTTCCTGCGCTTCTAAATATGCTGGGCCGTATACGGCACCCTTAAATTCTGCGACTTCCACCATTGCGTTTGGCTTTTGGCCTTCAGAGTTATTTTCCACGACATCCCCTTGATGCCCCTGTAAATATGGTGCCGGCCAAGCTCGTCAGGGAACGAGTTTTTGGGGATCAGCCTATGGCCGGCGTAGATCGTCAATTCATCGTATGCAGCGGTATCACATCAGCACCGATACGTAGCTTGTCCAGGTAGTCCGCCCAGCGCTGCATCATTTCTCGGCGCGCTGGCAGGTGGCTGGTACGGTTGTAGGCCCGGCCATTCGGGTCTTTCACCGCATGGGCAAGCTGGTGCTCGATCAGGTCGACGCGCTCGCCCAGCACCTCGTCCATGATGGTTCTGGCCATTGCGCGGAAGCCATGCCCGGTCATTGCCTCCTTCGGGTAGCCCATGGCGCGCAGCGCCGCGTTGACGGTGTTTTCGCTCATACAGCGGTCCTGCGTGCGTATGCTGGGGAAGACGTAGCGCCCAGTGCCGCTCATCGCGTGCACGCCGCGCAGCAGGGCGATAGCCTGGCTCGACAGCGGCACCAGATGATCGAATTTCATCTTCATCTTGACTGCGGGAATGCGCCAGAGCGCATCGTCCAGGTCGATTTCGGCCCATTCAGCGGCGCGTAGCTCCCCAGGGCGTACAAATAGCAGCGGCGCCAGCTTGAGCGCCGCCATCGCGTAGGGATGGCCGCTGTAGTCGAAAATGGCGCGCAACAGGCCGCCTGCCTGCTTGGGGTCGGTGATGGCGGCATAGTGTGTGCCTGGCACGGCCACCAGCGCGTCGCGCAGGTCAGCGGTGACGTCGCGCTCGGCTAGGCCGGAGGCAACCGCGAACCGGAACACCTGGCCGCACAGCTGCTTGATTTTGTGGGCGGATTCGATGGCGCCGCGCGCCTCGATCTTGCGCAGGGCGGCCAGCACGTCGCGTGGTTTGATCGCCGCGATCTGCATCGCCCCAATCTCAGGGAAGATATTCTTTTCCAGCCAGGACGTGTTCTTTTGCTGGGTGCTCTCGGCGCGCTCGGCCTGCGTCTTGCGCAACCACTGCCGCGCCATGGCTTCAAAGGTATGGCCAGCGGCCGCCGTCTTGGCATGCTGGTCGTCACGCTTGGCCTGGCTGGGGTCAATGCCTTCGGCCAGCAGCTTGCGTGCTTCGTCGCGTCGCTTGCGGGCGCTGGCCAGCGATACCGCAGGGTAAACGCCAAGTGCCAGTGTCTTGCGCTTGTCCAGGTAGCGGTAGTCCAGGCGCCAATACTTGCCGGCATCCTTCACCAGCAAGTACATGCCGCCGCCATCGGTGTGCTTGTCGCCTGCGGGCCTGGTGGGCTTTACCTGCCTTATGAATGTATCTGTCAGCGCCATGTCTTTCTCCGTGACGGTACTTTTTTTGACGGTATTAAAAAGTACCGTCACAAGTACCGACAAAACTGTACGCTGCCATGCTACGTCGTAAGACGATACAAGACAACAAAAAACCCGCGCCTCCTATGGGAAGAGCGGGTTTTGATGTTTCTTAATACGGTATGACGTGATCATGTGGTGCCGGGAGCCGGAATCGAACCGGCACGCTGTCTCCAGCGCGGGATTTTGAGTCCCGTGCGTCTACCTATTCCGCCATCCCGGCAACGCGAGACGTATTATCACTGATCTGTCACAATCCGGCAAGTTTTTTGCCGGAATAGTTTATTTCATTACCGGAGACTGCCCGATGCGATGACGCGCATGCCATCAGCCTGGTCTCTGCGCCAACTGTTTTTTCATACTGGAAGGTACGATATATTGATCTTCACTTGATAACGTAAAGGGAATGTCATGCAGTTGTTGCTATGTACCTTGTTGACCTTGCTGTTCTGGAGCGCCGGCATTTTTGGCCTGTTTAACTTCTCCGCCGTCGTTGCGGAGGTGCGTGCCATCGGCTTGCCCCATGCGCGCTTGACCGCTGCCGCGACGATTGCCTTGCAACTGGGCGCCTCGATGCTGGTCATTTCCAACTATGCACAGCTGGGTTGGGTGGGCGCCGTTGCGCTGGCCGTGTTTACCTTGCTGACGATACCGTTTGGCCACGCTTTCTGGACGTTCGACGGCGCGCGCCAGACAGCCGAATTGCATATTGCGCTAGAACACCTGAGCCTGGCCGGCGGCTTGCTGCTGGCTGCATATTATTTGAAACACGCATGAGCGAGGTCAAGCGAGGCAGGGGGCGTCCCCGGAAACTGGAGTGCCAGGAAACCTTGCTGGAAGTGGGCAAGAACCTGCTGCTGACGCATGGCTTGCGGGTGAGCGTGGATGCCATCGTGGCGAAGGCCGAGGTCGCCAAAACCACGTTTTATACCTATTTTGCGGATAAGGAGGCGTTCATTGAAGCGGTCTTGCTGCGCGAATCGGCGCACACGATATCGGATGATGACTTTTCCAGCGCTGCCACTACCGACTTGCGCGAGGTGCTGCTGGCGTTCGGCACGCGTTATCTGCGCTTTGCCAATCAGCGGCATTTATTGGGCTGGGACAGGCTGATCGCCTCGGCCTACGATATCTATCCGGAACTGGCCCGGCGCCTGTACGAGGCGGGGCCAGGACGCGGCTATACCTTGCTGACCTTCATCTTGCGCCAGGCCGCCAGCAAGGGGCAATTGCGGCTCGATGACCCGGCCGCTGCGGCCGAAGACCTGACGGCGCTGTGGTATGGCACCACCATTTTGCGCATCAACTTGCGGGTCTCGGTCCCGCTGACGGATGACGCGATACTGGCCCGTGCCAGGCGCGGCGTGGACCTGTTTTTCAAGCTGTACGGCTGATGCCCTGGCGGCTACGAAAAAAACGCCGCCCGGGTGCGAACCCGGGCGGCGTTTTTTTGCATGCTGACGCTTAGTTGTGTACCGAATTCAACTGGCGCGCGATGATGTCGTGGTTGAGCCAGATCACCGGTGCTTTCGGGGCCGACATTTCGTGGAACATCAGCGGGCCCGTGCCTTCCAGTACCAGCGAGCTCAGGTGGTCGGTGATCAGTTCCTTGCGGTCCTTGTGCAGCTTGGTGATGTCGTCGGAAGTGCCGATCATCACTTCGGCCAGTTCCGGCGTGTTGTCCATCGGCCAGGCTTCGAAGTTGCGGAAGTGCACGCTGGTGCTGTCGCCGTTGTAGGCGGCGATGCGGTCCAGCAAGTCTTGCAGCGAGGTGCCGTCTTCCAGCAGTGCCTGGCATGCATCCCATTGCGCTTGCGCCCAGGTGGCGCCGTTTTCTTTTTTCAGCGCGTCGAGCAGCGGGAACAGCGACAGTTCCACGCCGACGAAGATGTCCGAGGAATTGGTGCGGATTTCCGGGCAGTTGAACACGGTCGCCTTGATGCCTTTGGCCCAGGCGGCCTTGGCCACGTCTTCCAGGCGTTTTTTCGCCAGGCCTTGCGTGTAGTTGCTATAGGTTTGCCACTGGTATTTGCCGTCGATCAAGATCTCGGTGCCGTGGTAGCCGTAGGCGCTGTAGCGCACCTGGCCGCCCGTTTGCTCGATGCGGGCGCGGATGGCGGCACTGCCGTCGATCAGGTGTTGCAGGGTGTTGGCCGTGACTTCGTCGAAGTTCATCAGGATCAGCTTGCCCAGGTCGCTGTCGAGCAGGGCGCGCGAGGACATGAAACGCTCGCCGCGGCCTTTGTAGATGCGGTTGGCGATGGCCAGGAACACTTTGACTTTCGGAATGCCGCCCGCCATGGTGTGGGCGAAATACACATTGCTGCCGTCAGGGATCAGGCTGTCGAGCTCGGCCATGGCTTTCGCCACGGACGCGCTGAAGCGGGCGATGCCGGCTTCGCGGCAGCGTTCGATCTGCGCCCAGTCCAGTTTGTCTTCCTGCCAGCTTTTCAGCGTCAGGCCGCCCAGCAGGGCGGTTGGCGTTGGTTCACCGGCCGGCGCGTCCAGGTCGAAACCGGCCATCAGCGGCACGTTGATGATGCGGCCGCCCAGGTTGGCTTCCGCTTCAGCCAGTTCTTCTGCGTTCAGGGGACGCAGCGCCAGGTTTTCATCGCGGCGGCCCACCGTCATGCCAATGATGTTCATGCCCGCCTTGCGCGCTTCGTCCAGCAAGCCATTGACATAGCCCCGGCCGAACAGCTCGCCAAACAGGACAAAGGTATCGCCTTTGCGGAAGATATTTTTTTGCGGGATGTCTCTTAAGGACGTGATCTCGGTCATGGTTTCAATTCATTCAAAAATTAACAGGCAAGCGGCAGGTGCGCGCCGCATTGCTTGCTGGTTCAACATGGATATAGTATGCGCCATTTCAGGACCTAAAATCTTCTTGAGAATGATTCTCGTCCTGAGTGGCATCTTCTTCGGTACTGCGCTTATTCTTTCGCCATGGCGTATTTTACGCTGCCGCCGCATGGACCTGCCGCAGGCCGCTTGCAGACAGGCTTGGGCAGGCGCCGATATTACCTCAGCTTGGCTGCGCTGATAAGCACTATCGGTTCAGAACAAGTCCAGCTGCCCTGAAACCAGGCGCGAAAAATCATCGCCGAGGAAGGGCAGGATGGCGTCGGCCACCGGTTGCAGCTGGCGCGTCAGGTAATGGTTGTAATCGATGGGCGAACGCTGGGTTTCCAGCGGCTCCGGCCCGGCCACCGTGATCACATAGCTGATCCAGCCGCCATTCTGGTATTGCAGCGGCCGGCCCTGCGCCAGGTTGTAGGCGTCGGCCGTGCGCGCCGCGCGCACATGGGGCGGCACATTACGCTGGTAATCTTCCAGCGGGCGGCGCAAGCGCTTGCGGTACACCAGCAACGCATCGAACTCGCCGCGCACGGTACGCGCCACGTAGTCGCGCAGATACGCCTGGTAGGCGGCGCGCTGGAAGATGCGCCGGTACAGCTCTTGCTGGAATTGCTGGGCCAGCGGGGTCCAGTCGCTGCGCACCGTTTCCAGGCCCTTGTAGATCATTTCTTCGCTGCCGTCGGGTTTGCCCACCAGGCCCGCATAGCGCTTCTTGCTGCCCTCTTCCGAGCCGCGGATGGTGGGCATCAGAAAGCGCCGGTAATGCGTTTCGAATTCCAGCTCCAGCGCGTTGTCGAGGCCAAATTCCTCGCGCAGGTGCCGGTCCCACCACTGGTTCACATGCGCCACCAGGGCGCGGCCGATCTTGCCCGCTGCTGCGTCGCTATGCGCCGTTTTCAGCCACACGAAGGTGGAATCGGTGTCGCCATAAATCACTTGATACCCCTGTTGCGTGATCAGCTCGCGCGTGCGGTGCATGATGTCGTGGCCGCGCAAGGTGATCGACGACGCCAGGCGCGGGTCGAAAAAACGGCAACCGCTGGAGCCCAGCACGCCATAAAACGCATTCATGATGATTTTCAAGGCTTGCGACAGGGGCGCGTTATGCTCGCGCTTGGCCGCCTCGCGGCCTTGCCATACCTGTTGCACGATGGCCGGTAGGCAATGCTTTATGCGCGAAAACTGTGCGCCACGGTAGCCGGGCACCGTGTCGGCTTCCTCGCCGCCCGTGCCCACCACCAGGCCCACCGGGTCGATCAGGAACGTGCGGATGATGGATGGATACAGGCTTTTATAGTCGAGCACCAGCACCGAGTCGTACAGTCCCGACTGCGAATCCATGACGAAACCGCCGGGACTGTTTTCACCCGACACATCGCCCAGGTTGGGCGCCACGTAACCTTGCCGGTGCATCAGCGGCAAATACAGGTGTTCGAACGCGGCCACGGAACCGCCGCTGCGGTCGGCCGCCAAGCCTGTCACGCTGGCCCGCTCCAGCAAGAAGGTCAGCAGTTCCGTCTTGGCGAAGATGCGCGTGACCAGCTCGCAATCCTTGAGGTTGTAGCGGGCCAGCGCCGGCTTGTCTTCGCGGAAGCGGCGGTCGATCTCGGCCATGCGCTGGTACGGGTTGTCGATCGACTTGCCTTCTCCCAGCAGGGTTTGCGCCACGTTTTCCAGGCTGAACGAGGGAAAGTTCCAGGTGGCCGAGCGCAAGGCCTCGATGCCGTCGATAATCAATCGCCCGGCCGCGGCGGCAAAATAATGTTCCTGTTTGCCGCCATGCTCGCGCCACTCCATCACCGCGCCTTCCCGTCCCAATCTGAGCGGCACCTGGTAGCGTTCGGCGTGTTCGCGCAGCACGCGCAAGTCGAACTGCACCAGGTTCCAGCCGATGATGGCGTCCGGATCGTGCTGCGCCAGCCAGGCATTCAACTTTTCCAGGATCGCCGGGCGGCTGTCGCAGTATTCCAGCGCGAAATCGAGTACCTCGTCGCCGCCATTTTTCGGCCCCAGCATATACACCTGGCGCTGGCCGCAGCCTTCCAGTGCGATGGAATACAGCTCGCCATGGGCCGTGGTTTCAATATCGAGCGAGACCAGTTTCAAGTTGGGCCGGTAGCCGGATGCAGGCTTTAAATGCCCCTCGGCCGTTTCATCGTTGAAGCTGACGGGCGCCGTGATAAAACGCTCCATCAGGTAGCGCTCGGGCGGACGGATATCGGCTTCGTACACGTCCACGCCCTGTGCGCGCAACTGTTTTTCCAGCTTCAGCAAGTGTCGGTATTGCTTGCAATACAGGCCCAGCACGGGCCGGTGGTGAAAATCGGACAGGGATAAAGGCCGCAACTCGGCATGGCGCTCGCCGCGCAGCAGTTGTTCGGCCCGCTCGCGCTGCTCCATCGGGATGAACGCCACCGAAGTTTGTTGCGGCAGGCGCACGTGGCGGGGCCCGGTATCGGTTGCCAGCCAAAAATCGACTTCCGTGCCGGTGCTGGTGTCGCGCCAGTGGCGGGTCAGGATAAAACCCTGTTGTAATATTGCCACCTTGTTCCCTGCTGATGTCATGTTGTAAGCGTTTGATCGGGGGCGATTGCGCCGTGTCGCATGGTAATGCAAATTGAAAGCCATGCGTGGCCGGCCAGGGCGGTAAAAAGAGATCTTCCCGGGTAATCCCGGAAGTAGTTTATCTAGTAGAATTATTGATATTATGTATTGGCAACATAATTTGCTTCAAAGATAAGCCCTAATTCTGTGCTCGGCAAAAACCTTATGAACGTATTGCAATGGCGTGCTGCGCGCGCCCAAGGCGGCTTCACGCTGGTCGAACTGGTTATCGTCATCGTCATCCTGGGCGTCCTGGCAGCGACCGCGTTGCCAAAGTTCATCAATATAGGCAGCGACGCCCGCAAGGCCACAGTCAGGGCGGCGGGCGGTGCGCTGGCCGCCGTCAGTGCGATGACGCATGGAAAGACACTGCTCACCGGTTCAGCGACCGCGGCGATCGTCATGGAAGGCGCCAGCGTAGCCATGGTCAACGGCTATCCCTCGTCGGCCGCCACCACCGCCACGGCAGCCGGCCTGACTGGCGACGACTGGAACATCGTCGTCAACGGCCGCGACCTGATGGTCCGCTCCAAAAGCGCTCCCTCGCCCATCAACTGCCAGGCCACCTATTCCGAGGCCGTCGTCGACAACAACGTGCTCACGCCCGCCAGGGTGGCCATCGTCGACAGCGGTTGTTGACACGATTCCAGGGCGATGCGTCTATAATTTTGTGAAGTACACAAGAGCGCAAGACGCCATCACCTGGAGACAGCATGCAAGCTTTAAGTTATGTACACGGCGCCCACGAGACGCCCTTGATCGGCGAGACCATCGGTGCCTACCTGGATGGGATTGCCGCCCGCCATGGCCAGCACGACGCCCTGATCGTCGCGCACCAGAATGTGCGCTGGACCTACAGCCAATTTCAGCAGCGCGTGCACCGCCTGGCGGCCG
Organism: Janthinobacterium sp. Mn2066; assembly: GCF_049319705.1. Classification (NCBI taxonomy): domain Bacteria; kingdom Pseudomonadati; phylum Pseudomonadota; class Betaproteobacteria; order Burkholderiales; family Oxalobacteraceae; genus Janthinobacterium; species Janthinobacterium sp. Mn2066. The sequence continues at coordinate 369,821 of NZ_JBMOUF010000003.1, forward strand.
GCTTGCTGAAGCTGGGCTTGCAGCCGGGCCAGCGTGTCGGCATCTGGTCGCAAAACTGCGCCGAATGGGTGCTGACCCAGTTTGCCACGGCCAAGGCCGGCTTGATCATGGTCAATATCAACCCTGCCTACCGCCGCTCGGAACTGGAATATGTGCTCGACAAGGTGCAGTGCAGCGCGCTGATCCTGTCGCCCAGTTTTAAATCCAGCGATTACCTGGCCATCGTGCAAGATGTGGTGCCGGAAATCTCCAGCAGCCGCGCCGGCGCCCTGCAGTCGCCGCGCCTGCCGCAATTGCGCCATATCATCCGCCTGGGCACGGCGGTGACACCAGGCATGCATAACTTCGATCAACTGCTTGAAGGCATCAGCAGCGCCGACCTGGCCCAGCTGGAAGAGGTCAGCGCCGGCGTGCAGTTTGACGACGCCGTCAACATTCAGTTCACTTCCGGCACCACCGGCGCGCCCAAGGGCGCTACCTTGACGCATCACAATATCCTGAACAACGGCTTTTTTATCGGCGAGGCCATGCGCTTGACGCAGCAGGACCGGCTGTGCATCCCCGTGCCCTTGTATCACTGCTTCGGCATGGTGCTGGGCAACCTGGCTTGCGTCACGCATGGCGCGGCGATGGTGTATCCGGGCGAAGGCTTCGATCCGAAAGCCGTGCTCGAGACGGTGCAGGCCGAGCGCTGCACGGGCTTGCATGGCGTGCCCACCATGTTCATCGCCATCCTCGACCATCCTGATTTCAAGCAATACGATCTGTCTACCTTGCGTACCGGCATCATGGCCGGTTCGCCGTGTCCGATGGAAGTCATGACGCGGGTGATCGAGCTGATGCACATGGCGGAAATCACGATTGCCTATGGCATGACGGAAACGTCGCCGGTCAGCTTCCAGACTTCCATCGACGACCCACGGGCCATGCGCGTGGCCTCGATCGGCCGCGTGCACCCGCACCTGGAAGTGAAAATCATCGATGCCGAAGGACGTATCGTGCCGCGCGGTGAAAAAGGCGAATTGCTCACGCGCGGGTATTCCGTGATGCAGGGCTACTGGGGCGATCCCGAAAAGACGGCCGAAGCGATCGATGCCGCCCGCTGGATGCATACGGGCGACCTGGCCGTGATCGACGACAACGGCTTTTGCAGCATCGTCGGGCGCTCGAAGGATATGGTCATCCGTGGCGGCGAAAACATTTATCCGCGCGAAGTGGAGGAATTTTTATACCGCCATCCCAAGGTGCTCGACGTGCAATGCGTGGGCGTGCCGGACGCCAGGTATGGCGAGGAACTGTGTGCCTGCATTATCTTGCGCCCCGGCATGCAAGCCACGCAGGAGGAAGTGCGCGAGTTTTGCCAGGGCCAGATCGCCCATTACAAGATTCCCCGCTATGTGCGTTTCGTCGACGAGTTTCCCATGACGGTGACAGGCAAGATCCAGAAGTACTTGCTGCGCAAGCAGGTGGCCACGGATCTGGGACTCGGCGCAGAGTAAGGCTGGCAATAAAAAAACACCGGGCAGCTTGCGCTGACCCGGTGTTTTTTATATGTGTGGCGGAAACTTACGCCGCTTGCAAGCTGGTACTGGCCGATTTGCGGCGGCGCAGGAACAGCACGCACAGGCCGGCCAGCAGCATGGCGTAGGTGCCGGGTTCCGGTACGGCCGAGATATTCGCGGCAGTAAAGCCGGTCGCGCCGATTTCCACTTGCGAACCCCAGGCGTTCTTGGCGCTGACGGAATTGGCGACCAGGGTGCCTTCCAGGTGGCCGGTGCCCGAGAAGTCGCTGTTCGGCGCCAGGATGCTGCCCCATGCATACGTGGTCAGGCTGGTGCTGGTGGCATTGCTGAAATTGAACAGGGTACGGTCGGCAAAGCTGCTGAAGCTGCTGTAGCCGCCCGACAGGTTGATCGTGGTGGCGCTGTCATTGATGATGATGTGGGCCGTACTCTTGATCGAGGACAGGTCCAGGGTCAGGTTTTGCAGCGAGCTTGAATCGATATTGAAAATGTTCACGTCGGCATTGATATCGCCGCGCAGGGTGTAGCCACTGTTTTCCATCACCACGGTGCCGGTCGGTTTCAGCTTGGATACGCCGTTCGACAAGGTCGTCAGTTGCTGCTTGGCAGCACCGAAGTCCAGCGTGGAGGCGTTGCCCTTGCTGAAAGTGCCTTGCTCAAACCACTGATTGGTCGTGACGGTGGCGTTGCTGTTGCTGACGCCATACACGGCCTTGCCCAGGCCGCCGCCATTGTAGATGGCGCCCGTACCGATGTTCAGGCTGCCGCCGGTGACGATGCTGGGGGCGCTGGAACCCGATTTGCTTTTCTGGCCCACCGAGAAACCGCTGAGCCAGGCGTCGCCGCCGACGGCCAGGCGGCCTTCCACGTCATGGAAGCCGGTCGCCGTGCTGCTGCCCACATTGCCGAAGATAAAGGCGGAATAGCCGTTGGCCGCACCGAGGTCGATCGTCGTCACGGCGGCCTGGGCCGAAGTAGCGAAGGACAGGGCGAGCAGGGAGGCGCTGATGACGGGCAAGAGGCGGGCGGCAAACGATTTCATGGATTTCTCTGGATAAGGAGTCGTGGGATGGGCGGGAAAGCAGAACGGCCGCCATCACGCAGAAACGCATTATATATAAAAAACAAGTTTCATTCAATAAATATAATAAAGTATTTTTTATGGCAATTAAACATTCTTTTTTGGTAATTTTTATGTGGACGTAAAAAAACCGGGTTGCCCCGGTTTTTCTGCAAAGAAATGTTTATTTGATCCGCTGGTACAGGCGGAAACGCTCGGCATCATCCGTGATGCGGCGTCCTTCCCATAGCTTGACCCACGCGGCGTCATCGTGGTCAGGCAAGTTTTCCTTGCTGTCATGCAGCTTGACGCTGTCTTGCAGCAATAACAGCTCGCAGTGCCGCTGGCCGACCGTGGCAAAGGGCAGGCGGCCATAATAGGCGAACGAAGCGCGTTGCGCGGCACCGACATTGGTGCTGATGCAGGCATTGCCCGGCGGCAAGGATACGGAGATCTGATGCGCCACGCCGGCGTAGCTCTTGCTGTAATTGAGTTCCGGCAAGAACAGCGTCATCATCAATACCCAGATCAGTATCAGGCCGCCCGACGACAGCACCACGGCGCGCCACAGCACGGCTGGCTGGCGTGAAATGCGCCAGTGCACCAGGGCGACCCAGCCGGCCGTGGCGCCCGCAGCGACGAAGAAGGCGATCACGTCCAGCTCTGGCTTGAAGCCTGGCACCAGTTTCAGGGCGTTATAAGCGAATTTGGGCGGCCAGCCCGTCAGGATGGCGAACCAGAACAGCCAAAGCGTGGCGGCGCAGATGGTCAGCACCATCACGGAGAACCAGTCGATGGCGTTGATGGCGCCCCGCTTCATGGTCAGCAGGCCAAACGCGGCCATCACGGCCAGCGGCGGCAGCAGCGGCAGCAGCTGGCTTTGATCGGGGGCGGGGTGGCCCAGCGCCAGAATGGCCAGCATGGCGACAAAGGTCAGCGGTACGACGATGTGCAGCACATGGTGCTGGCGGCGCCAGGCATACACGGCCCAGGCCGCGAAAGGCCAGGCGGGCCAGAAGAACCAGAGGCCGACGCGGAAAAAGAATTGCACGCTTTTCACGCTGGGCAAGCTCAGCTGTTCATAATTCCACTGCATCCAGGCGTGCAGCGGCGAATGGCCGTAAGGCCGTACCAGTTCGCCCGGCAGCAGCCAGAGCAGGGTCAGCGCGGTGCCGATCAGCAAGGCCAGGGCCAGGTGGCGCAAGGTGCGCAGCGGCGGCAGGCGCAGGAACAAGGTGCACAGGAACAGGGCGATGACCAGCGCCAGCGGCGTGACCCAGCCGCGCGTGAGGGTCAGTCCGCCCAGGGCCAGGCCCAGCAGGGCGGCATTGCGCAGCGACGCCCGTTCCACGTAGCGTACGGCGCGGTACAGCAGGTAGGCCAGCAGCGATACATACAGCGCTTCGGCCGTGATGTCATGGCTGTGGGCCAGCAAGCCCAGGCAGCCGAGGTAGATCAGGACGGCGGCGTCGGCCAGGGTACGGCCAAAGTCGTTCGGTTCGGGCTGGCCGCCAAAGGCCAGGCGCAGCGGCTGGGCGTCGCTGCGGCGGCCCAGGTTGAAGGCGGTGTACCAGACGGACAGGGTGCCGATAACGAAGATGCCGATGGTGGACATGCGCGCGCCAAACACCTCGCCATCGATCCAGCTGAACAGCTTGATGAAGATGGCGCCCAGCCAGAAGGCCAGCGGGCCTTCCTCGGGCATGGACATGCCGGCGATATTCGGCCATAGCCAGTCGTTCAGGCCGCCATGCGCCATGGTCCACATGATGCCGAAACTGGCGGCGTCATCGTTCTTCCACGGTTCGCGGCCGATCAGGCCGGGCAGGATGTACAGCAGGCCGAGCGCAAACAAGGCCCATCGTGGCAGCGCGAGTGTGGCAGCAGCGGGAAGGCGGACTGGCTTCATCGGGGATAGGTATCAGTAAAAATGGTAAGACGCATTCCAACTTGCGTCGGGGTAAGCGGCAGTATAAGGGAAAGTGCGCAGAAACTGCTTGGGAAAGCCCGCCAGGCGGCCAAAGGCAAAAAAGGCAGCCGAAGCTGCCTTTTTGCTGGTAGCCGAAGCTGCCTTTTTGCCGCAAAGCGGCAAAAATCAGCCTGCTGCGACTGCGGTTTTCGAACCGACGGAACCGAATTTTTGACGGAACTTCTCGACGCGGCCAGCGGTGTCGACGATTTTGTGCTTGCCGGTGTAGAACGGGTGCGATTCAGCCGAAACCTCGATCTTCACCAGTGGGTAGTCTTTACCTTCGTGGTTGATCGTTTCGCGGGTTTGGATGGTCGAACGGGTGATGAATTTGAAATCGCACGACAGGTCGTGGAAAACAACTTCGCGGTAATCTGGATGGGTATCGACTTTCATGGGATTCTCTCTAGTTTGGTAGCCAAACAGCACTTCGTCGGTCGTCTTGCTTCTTGACCCGATTGCCGATCACTTGCCAGGGTTTAAAATAATGCAACCGCAGATTATATAGCGCTTTTCTGCCCGCGGCAATAAAAAAGCCGCTCAGGGAGCGGCTTTCGCGTGATGATCAACGGAGGGCTGGGGTCAGACCCGTCGGGTCTGACCCCGAAAATTAGCCGCCTCTACGCATCATGTCGAAGAACTCGGCGTTGTTTTTCGTTGCTTTCATCTTGTCCAGAATGAACTCCATCGCCTCGATCTCGTCCATCGAGTACAGCAGCTTGCGCAGGATCCAGATTTTTTGCAGTTCGTTCGGCTTGATCAGCAGTTCTTCGCGGCGGGTACCCGATTTGTTCAGGTTAATCGCCGGGTAGACGCGTTTTTCCGCCAGGCGGCGTTCCAGATGCACTTCCATGTTGCCGGTACCCTTGAATTCTTCAAAGATCACGTCATCCATGCGCGAGCCGGTTTCGATCAGCGCGGTGGCGATGATGGTCAGCGAGCCGCCTTCTTCGATATTGCGCGCGGCGCCGAAGAAGCGTTTTGGACGTTGCAGCGCGTTGGCGTCGACACCACCGGTCAGCACCTTGCCCGAGGCCGGGATCACGGTGTTGTAGGCGCGCGCCAGGCGGGTGATCGAGTCCAGCAGGATGACCACGTCTTTTTTCATTTCGACCAGGCGCTTGGCTTTTTCCAGCACCATTTCGGCCACTTGCACGTGGCGCGTGGCCGGTTCGTCGAAGGTCGAGGCGACCACTTCGCCGCGCACCGAGCGTTGCATCTCGGTAACTTCTTCCGGACGTTCGTCGATCAGCAGCACGATCAGGGTAATGTCGGGGTGATTCGCGGTGATCGCATGCGCGATGTGCTGCAGGATCACGGATTTACCCGATTTCGGCGACGCCACCAGCAGGCCGCGCTGGCCTTTGCCGATCGGGGCGATCAGGTCGATGATGCGGCCGGTGATGTTTTCCTGGCCATTCATTTCACGTTCCAGGCGCAGCGGCTCGTTCGGGTGCAGCGGCGTCAGGTTTTCAAACAGGATGCGGTGTTTCGAGGCTTCCGGCGATTCGCCGTTGACCTTGTCTACTTTGACCAGAGCGAAATAGCGTTCGCCATCTTTCGGGGTCCGTACCTCGCCTTCGATCGAATCGCCGGTATGCAGGTTGAAGCGGCGGATTTGCGAAGGGGAGATGTAAATGTCGTCGGTGGACGCCATGTAGCTGGCGTCGGGCGAGCGCAGGAAGCCGAAGCCGTCAGGCAGCACTTCCAGGGCGCCATCGCCAAAAATCTGTTCGCCGGACTTGGCGCGTTTTTTCAGGATAGCGAACATCAGCTCCTGTTTGCGCAAGCGGGCTGCGTTGTCAATGTCAAGACCGATCGCCATTTCCAGCAGGGCGGATACGTGTAAGGCCTTTAGTTCAGATAAATGCATATGTCTTGAGTGTCCCGAGACGGGATGTAAAGGTAGGGGAGGGAACTGCGTGGCTAGCTTAATTATTAGGGAAGGGGTGGCACGTATGGTGTCTGGCCGCTTCCCGGTGTATCCAATCAGGCGGCGCTGCGGGCGCAGCGCTGCCTATCATACATTAAATGTTGCTGTCGACGAAAGCGGTCAACTGGCCCTTGGCCAAGGCGCCTACTTTTTGAGCAGCTGCAGCACCGTTCTTGAACAGGATCAAGGTCGGGATGCCACGGATGCCGAACTTGGCAGGCACTGCCTGGTTCGCGTCCACGTCCATCTTGGCGATCTGGATGCGGCCGGCGTATTCCTTGGCGACTTCTTCCAGGATAGGCGCGATGGCCTTGCATGGACCGCACCACTCTGCCCAGAAATCAACCAGGACAGGCAATTCGGATTTCAGGACGTCTGCTTCAAAAGAAGCATCGCTAATGTGTTTGATATTTTCGCTCATATTTTCCTCAAATGAGGGTGGGATCAATAATGCCTGGAACAACCATACGCTGGTTTGCCGTCCATGCTTCCTGGAGTACAGCTAGCAGATGGGGGCAATGGGCACGAATTCAATATTATTGGAAGGTGCGACCAGAGGTATGCAGGCGGGGATGGCTGAAATAATAACCCATTTTTTCAAAGCGTGGAGATTATTGCAGAAAAACTTGAGCCAGATTGTCTTTCCGCGTCGTCCGCCAGCGGCAAAGCCGCATGGCTGCTGGTTTTGACGGGCCCTTTACACGCCAGCGCCACCCGTCAGGCGGGCCGAATGCTGGCGTTGCAAACTGACCATGTGCAGTAATTCCGCACTTTCCAGCGGCTTGCGGAAGGTGCCTAATATATGCAGGCCATTGGCCACGGCCAGGCGCTCGGCGGCCAGGCGCACGGCCGAGTGCAAACCCGACAATAAAACCACGCCACCCTGGAAGCCGCTTTCGGCCGCCATGCGCAAGAATTCGATGCCATCGACGTCGGGCATGGACAGGTCACAAATGAGCAAATCCGGCTGATGCTGGCGCAGGCTGGCCAGCGCCAGTTCGCTGTGCGATTCGCAACGGATGTCGAATTGGCCCAGGTGTTCCAGCATGTCGCTGAGCACGTCGAGCATGAAAACATCATCGTCGAGCAGCAGCACCCGCAACGGCGCCAGCCCGGTATCGCTTGCTTGGGTGGAAATGGTGTTCATTATCAGTCTTTCAGTTTGCTGTGTTGCATGGTGTTCATCGTCATTAATCATCATTCGCAAAGCTGGTGTTGTTCATGATCTGTTCGGTAATCTGCTCCAGCAGGGGCCACAGGCGCACCACGATGCGCCCGGCCCGTTCCGCTTCATCGGCCGGTTCGCCCGGCGCCAGCACTTCCAGGCTGTGGCACAGTTCGGCCAGGCCCAGGGCGCCCACGGTACGGGCCGAGGACTTGATGCGGTGGCCCAGTTCGCGCACCTGGTTGACGTCGCCACGCGCCAGCGCCGCATCGATTTCGGCAAAGCCGTCTTGCGTGGTCTGCAGGAACTTGAAGGCAAACTTGCGCACCTTTTGCGGGTTGTAGCCCAGCAGCTTGGCCAGGATGGACAAGTCGATCACCAGCGGATCGCCAGCCAGCGTGGTCTTGAAGGCAGGGGCGCTGCGGCTGCGCGCAGGCGGGGGCACGTCGCGCTCGGGCAGCCAGCTGGCGATGGTCTGGTACATCATGGCCGGCTGGATCGGCTTGGAAATGAAATCGTCCATGCCCGCTTCCAGGCAGCGCACCCGGTCTTCGCTGGTGGCCGTGGCCGTCATGGCCAGCACGCGCAGCTTGGCCAGCTGCGGGTCGGCGCGGATATGGCGCGTTGCTTCCAGGCCATCCATGAGCGGCATCTGCACATCCATCAGCACGCAGTCGAACTGCGTCTGGCGCAGCAAGTCCAGCGCTTCCACGCCATTATTGGCCAGGCAGACGGAGGCGCCCGCTTCTTCCAGCAATTCCAGCGCCACCTGCTGATTGAAGGGATTGTCTTCCACCAGCAGGATGCGGGCATGTTTGAGCGTGCTCATCACCAGGGCCGCATCGGCGTTGGCGCGCATGGCCGCCGCCGTTTGCACCATGGTGTCGAGCATGGCCGGGGCGGTCTGGTCCGAAATGCCCAGGTGGGCGGTAAACCAGAAAGTGCTGCCGGCGCCGGGCTGGCTGTCGACGCCCACGTCGCCGCCCATCAGCTGGGCCAGCTGCTTGCAGATGGCCAGGCCCAGGCCGGTGCCGCCATATTCGCGCGTGGTGGAGGTGTCCGCCTGCTGGAACGACTGGAACAGCTTGCTCATTTCGTTTTCCGACAAGCCGATGCCGTGGTCGCACACTTCGAAGCGCACCACGCAGTGCCGTGCATCGCCCACCACCTTGTGCACCTTGATGGTAATGCTGCCCTGCTCGCTGAACTTGATGGCGTTGTTCGTGTAATTGATCAATACCTGGCCCAGGCGCAAGGGGTCGCCCACCAGCACGGCCGGCAATTGCGGGTCGATCTCGAACACCAGTTCCAGGTTCTTGCCGGCGGCGCGCGGCGCCACTACCGTGCTCAGGGTTTGCAGCACGTGGTCAAAACTGAAATTGACGCGTTCGATTTCCAGCTTGCCCGCTTCGATCTTGGAAATGTCGAGAATATCGTCGATGATGCCCAGCAAGTGTTCGCCGGCGAAACGGATTTTCTCCAGGTAATCGCGCTGGCGCGGTTCCAGTTCCGTCTTCAGGGCCAGGTAGGCCATGCCGATCACGCCATTCATCGGCGTGCGGATTTCATGGCTCATATTGGCCAGGAACTGGCCCTTGGCCTGGCTGGCTTCTTCCGCCACCTGCTTGGCCTGGTCCAGCTGCTCGGTGCGCTGCGCCACCCGTTCTTCCAGGTGTTCATTGAGCTCGCGCAGGGCGCTCTCGCTACGCTTGTGATAAGTGATGTCGGTCAGGCTGGCCACCACCATGCTGACCTTGCCATATTCGTCGCGGATGGCTTCCGTATTCACGGATAGCCACGACAGGCTGCCATCGCCCTGCTGCACGCCCATCAGCACGTCGCGCATGGCTTGCCCGGTCGACAGGGTAATGTGCACGGGATGGCTGCGCTGGTCGAAGCTGGAACCGTCTTCGCGGATGGCGCGCCACAGGCTGTGGCTGTGATGGCTGCCCAGGCTGGCGGCCAGCATGCGTTCGGCCGCCGCATTGCTTTCCAGGATGAGGCCATTGCTGTCCTGCACCACCAGTCCATTCGTGACGGCGCCGAAGACGGACGCCATGCGCTGGCTGGAATTGGACAGCGCAATCGAGGCCTGGCGCCGTTCCGTGATGTCGGTGATCATCGCCAGGGTGCCGCCGGGCTCGCCGTTTTCCGACTGGATGCTGGTGCTCGACACCAGGCCCCACAAGCTGGAATGGTCTTTGCGGAAGAAGCGGAAATCGACCTGGTCCGGCTGGCTGGCCTTGTTGCCGTGGCTGGCCAGGCGCCGTTGCATCAGCAGCTGGCTGTCGCGGTCCATGAAGTCGAGCAGGGGCTGGCCCAGCATTTCCTGCACAGTATAGCCGAGCATATGCGCCATCTTCGGATTGACGAAGGTGGTCTTGCCTTCCGCATCCGTCATCCAGATGCCCTCGGCAGCCGTCTGCACGATCAGGCGGTAGCGTTCCGAGCTGGCGTGCAGCGCCTCTTCGGCGCGCTGGCGCTGGGTCATGTCGCGCAGCGACACGATGGAATACAGATGGCCGGCCATGCGCAGCGGCGACAGGCTGACCTTGGCCGGAAATTGCGAACCGTCGCGGCGGCGCGCCATCATCACCCTGCCAGGCAGGGTGTGCCGCCCTTGCGGGTCGCCCACGGTACGGCTGCCGGTGCTTTCCGGCACCAGTTGTTCCAGAGACAAGCCGATCAGTTCGGACAGTGGATAGCCGAAGCAGCGCGCGCCGATCTGGTTGGCGTAGTGCACCCTGCCATCGATATCGGCCACCAGCATGGCTTCAGGTGCAGCTTCCAACAGGCAACGCATGCGCCATTGCTCGTCGGCCTTGCGCTCGCTGATATCGCAAACGATGCCGCCCGCCTGCGTGGCCGTGCCGTCGGCAGCGCGGGTCAGCACGGCGCCGCGCGCCAGCAGCCAGCGCCATTGCCCATCGCTGTGGCGCAATCGGAATTCATAACTGACGGGGCCGGGCGCCTTGCCATCGACATGCTGGCGGAATACCTGGCTCATGCGTGCGCGGTCGTCGCGGTGTACTTGCGACAGCCAGTCGCTCAGTCTTTGCTCCAGTTTGGCATTCTTGTCGCCCAGGATATCCTGATACAGGCTGGACATTACCAGGTGGTCATTCTTGCGTTGCCAGGTCCAGCTGGCCATGGCGGCGCCATGCAGGGCCTGCACAAATTGCTGTTGTACCGGCGTCTTTTGCGCGGCGGCGCGCCAGCGCCATGCCTGCCAGCATGCAATGCCCGCCAGGGCGCTGGCCGCGATCGCCACATACGGCCAGGGCTGGCCATGGCTGGCCTCGGGCGCCACCGTTTGCGCCATGGCAGGCAAGGACAGGGGCACGCCGGCCGCCAGCATCGTATGCGCGAGCCGGTGCACCGCAAGGCGCGCTGGGCGCAATGCACTGAAACGGGTGTGGCTGCGATACGACAAATGCTTCCCTTTCTGGGCCCTGATTGAACCTGACTGACATGGTGGCACAGGCGCTGTTGCCCTGTAGGCGGCAACTATAGCATTGAATATTTAGCCAGAGTAGCGAACTTGGACGAGGCTCTGCAGGACGGCTTTTTTCCTGCCCCAAAATGGTGATTTTCAGCCTGTCCTGTGAGTATCCGTGAGAAAGTGCGTGCCGAATTCTGCTAGGAAAAGCGGCTTGCCGGCCTCAGCTGAAGCTGCCGGCGAATTGATAGCGGTGTCCCGGATGCCACATCGTCGCGATCGAGGCCACCTTGCCGCCCGAGCGCGTCTGGCGGCGCAGCACCAGGCACGCCTGTCTGGTGTCGATGGCCAGCATTTCGGCGATGTCGCGCGGGGCGGACAGCGCCTCGATGCTGTAGGTGGCCCCTTGCAGGGGGGCGGCGGCCATCAGGTATTCGTTCGGCGTGATGCTGGAGAAATCCTGGGTCATGTAATCGGGCGCGCAGGCGGGATTGACCCAGCGGTCTTCCACCTGGATCGGCACGCCGTTTTCAAAGTGCACGATCAGCGAATGAAACAGCTGCTGCTCGGGCGCCAGGCCAAACTGCTTGGCCAGCAAGTCCGAAGCCTTGCTGCGTTCAAGCAACTGCAAGCTGCTGCGGTGGATATGGCCGCGCGCGCGCACTTCATCGGCGATACTCTTGATTTCCAGCAAGGTCGCCTGGTATTTTTGCTGCGCCACATAGGTGCCGGAACCCTGGCGCCGGGTCAGTATCTGCTCGCTGGTCAGTTCGCGCACGGCGCGGTTGACGGTCATCCGCGAGACGCCAAATTGCTTGACCAGCGCCTGCTCGGAAGGGATCACGTCGCCTTCCTTCCAGCGGCCAGAGGCGATGCCTGCCAGCAAAAAATCCTTGATGCGCTGGAAAATCGGCGTATTTTCTTGGGTAATCTGGTCGTCCAATGCGGTTTCTCCGAAGCGCGGGCGGGGCGCACCTCCGGCCGGAGGCGTGCCTGCGATTTTAGCACTGCCCGCCGATCGAATTCAAAAGCAAGCGCCGGAGTGCGCCCGCCAGCGGCGCTGCTTATGATGGATACTAATCAATCACAAGCACGGAGTGCGCCATGGAACAGATGAATTTGCCCGTTTATTTGAGTGACGACGAACGCTGGGCTGCCGTGCAGCGGCGCGCGCCCGACGCCGACGGCGCTTTTTATTACTCGGTGCGCAGCACCGGCGTGTATTGTCGTCCCTCTTGCGGCGCGCGCCCCGCCCTGCGTCACAACGTGGCCTTCCACGCCAGTTGCGCCGAAGCGGAGGCGGCCGGCTTTCGTCCCTGCCTGCGCTGCAAGCCCGACCAGCCGCCGCTGGCCGAGCGTCACGCCGCCATGGTGGCCGAGAGCTGCCGCCTGATCGACGCCAGCGAAGAATTGCCTGACCTCGACAGCCTGGCGCAGGCGGCTGGCATCAGCCGCTTCCACTTTCACCGCATCTTCAAGGCGCACACGGGCATCACGCCCAAGGCCTATGCGGCGGCGCGGCGCGGCGAACGGCTCAAGGCGGGTTTGTCAGGCGATGCCAACGTGACCGATACCTTGTATGCGGCCGGGTTCAATTCCAGCGGCCGTTTCTATGCCGCCACGCCAGGCTTGCTGGGCATGACGCCGGGCGCTTTCCGGGCCGGCGGCAGCGGCGCCGTGATCCGTTTTGCGATTGCCGCCTGCTCGCTGGGCGCCATCCTGGTTGCCAGCACGGACAAAGGTATCTGCGCCATCCTCATCGATGACGACCCGGAAGTCTTGCTGCGCGACTTGCAGGACCGCTTTCCCCGCGCCGAACTGCGCGGTGCGGAAAGCGACTACGAACAAACGGTGGCGCAGGTGATCGGCCTGGTGGAAGCGCCGCAAATCGGCCTGGACCTGCCGCTCGACGTGCGCGGCACGGCGTTCCAGCAGCGTGTCTGGCAAGCCTTGCGCGAAATTCCCGCCGGCAGCACCGTCAGCTACGCGGAACTGGCCCGGCGCATCGGCGCACCGAAGGGCGCGCGCGCCGTGGCGGGCGCCTGCGCAGCCAACGCGCTGGCCGTGGCGATCCCTTGCCATCGTGTCGTGCGCAACGATGGGGCCTTGTCCGGCTACCGTTGGGGTGTCGAGCGCAAGCAGGTGCTGCTGGACCGCGAGGCAGGCAAATGAGGGAACACGATTGGCAACAGATCGAAGCGGACTTGAACCAGCATGGCTGCGCCGTCGTGCCCGGCTTGCTGGACGCTGAAACGTGCGCCGCGCTGGCAGGGCATTACGACGAAGCATCACATTTCCGCAGCCGGGTGGTGATGGAACGCCACGGTTTCGGGCGCGGCGAGTACCAGTATTTTGCCTATCCCTTGCCGCCCGTGGTGGCTGATTTGCGCCAGCAACTGTATGGCCCGCTGGCGGAAATCGCCAACCGCTGGCAAGCGGCGATGGGCCTGGAAACGCGTTTTCCACTCGACCATGCGGATTTCCTGGGCCGTTGCCATGCTGCCGGACAAGTGCGTCCCACGCCCTTGCTGCTGCGCTACCGCGCAGACGATTACAACTGCCTGCACCAGGACCTGTATGGCGAGCACGTGTTTCCCTTGCAGCTGGCCGTGCTGCTGTCGCGCCCGCAAGACGATTTCACGGGCGGCGAGTTCGTGCTGACGGAACAGCGCCCACGCATGCAGTCGCGCGCCGAGGTGGTGCCGCTGGCGCAGGGCGATGCGGTGATCTTTCCCGTGTTTCACCGTCCCGTGAACGGCGCGCGCGGCAGCTACCGCGTGCAGATGCGCCATGGCGTGTCGCGGTTGCGCGCAGGCGTGCGGCATACCCTGGGCATCATTTTTCATGATGCGAGCTGAGCTTTATTTGTAGCGCTTGAGTTTCCTGCATTACATGGCATGATGGCTGCTCCTGACCACTTTACTTTCTTGCCATGTCCGCGTTTTTTCGCCTGCTGTGTCTATTGACGATTTTCCTTTTGCCTGGCGCCCATGCGGCCGACGATGCGGCATCACTATTACCTGATGCCAAGGCGGCCACGGCAGCCGTGGCGTCCGCCGGCAGCGAAGCGGCCAAGACGGCGGCATTCACTTTTACTAACCGCAAGATATTTGTCTTCCGCGCCACCCTGGCCGGTTATCCGCCCGACGAGCGGGCCTCGGGCGCCCGGCACCGGTTGCAAGGCGTGCTGGCAAAAAATGGTCCGTTGCAAACGGGTACGCGCACCATTCCGGAAGGCACCCAAGTCTTGCTCGACGGCGTGCAATTGTTTGTCGTCATCCCCGGCGACGTCAACCAGCTGGCCGGCGACACCACCGACAGCGTGGCGCAGGAGGCGGCCGGGGAGTTGCGCAAGTCCCTGCTCGACTATACCGAGCAGAGCAGCTGGCGCTATCTGGCCATCGCGGCGGCCGTCTGCGCCGTCGCCACCCTGGTGTTCTGGCTGGTGTGGATGGGCTTGACGCGGCTGCACCGCTGGGCCAAGCGCCGCAGCGGCGTGCTGCTGGCCTCGCGCCTGCGCGATGTGCGCCTGAAAAACGTGCGCGTGCTCGATGCGGAACACTACATCGCTTTCGCCTATCAACTGCTGGGCGTGGTGCTGTGGGCGCTGCGCCTGATGGCCACGTATGTATGGCTGGCTTTCGTGCTGGGCCGGCTGCCGTACACGCGCGCCTGGGGCGAAAGCCTGAGCGGTTATCTGCTGGAGGTGGCGACCGACGTGCTGCACGCCGTCATCGGCGCCTTGCCGGGCCTGGTGCTGGTGTGCGTGATTTTCGCCATCGCGCGCCTGGTGGCGGCCACCGCATCGTCCTTGTTCAAGCGCGTCGAGAGCGGCGAATTGCAGATCGGCTGGCTGGACCAGGACACGGCCATGCCCACGCGCCGCATCGCCAGCGTCGTCATTTGGCTGTTTGCGCTGGCCATGGCCTATCCGTACCTGCCCGGTTCGCACACGGCCGCCTTCCAGGGTTTGTCGGTGCTGGTCGGCCTGATGGTGTCGATCGGCGCGTCGAGCATCGTGGGGCAGGGCGCCAGCGGCCTGATCCTGATGTACACGCGCGCCTTGCGCAAGGGAGAATATGTGCGCGTGGGCGAGAGCGAAGGCACGGTGGTCGACGTGGGCATGTTCGAGACGCGCTTGCGCACGGGCCTGGGCGAAGAAGTGGCCTTGCCGAACGCCTGGGTGATGTCGCAAACGACCAAGAATTATTCGCGCGCCTTGCCCGGCGGCGGCTTCGTGCTGGACGCCAGCGTCACCATCGGCTACGCCACGCCCTGGCGCCAGGTGCACGCCATGCTGGAACTGGCGGCCGCCCGCACCACCGAATTGTCCACTACGCCAAAACCGTATGTGATGCAGCTGGCCCTGCACGATTATTATGTGCAATACCGCCTGGTGGCCTACGCCAGCGCCGAAGTCCCCCGCCAGCGCGCTGAAGTGCTGAACCGGCTGCACCAGAACATCATCGACGTCTTCAATGAATTCGAAGTGCAGATTACCTCGCCGCACTACATCGCCGACCCGGAGGAATCGCAAGTGCTGCCGCGCGAGGAGTGGTTCAGGGCGCCGGCGAAGGGGCCGGAGTAAGAGCGGGGGAGGGGTAAATCAGGAGGTCTGACAGGCCTGCTTGCGTTAAGATGCCTGTCTTTACTTACCCATTCAAAGAGAGTACCGATGGTCAACGCAGTACCGCAATCCCCCGCCGCCCGCAGCCTGGCTGCCGCCCTGATCGACGATCCGTTTTACCGCACCGTCACGGTGGCCTGCGGCGATGACGAAGCGGCGCGGCTGGAGATGCTGGCGGCGTATTTTGAGCTGGCACTGGCCGAAGGTCATCAGGCAGGGCGGGTAGACCTGGCCGATATTGACGGCAATGGCGCGGCCATCTGGAATACGGACACACCGGCTCCCGCGCGCCAGGCCGCTTACGCACAGCGCGAGGCCGCCTTGCGCGTCTTGCTGGGGCCACAGGGTTTTGCCCATTTCACGGCCATCGTCGAGAACATGGAACAGGCGTTGTCCGAGCACGCACTGAAAGATGCCTGGTATCTGTCGATTGCCGGTGTAGCGCCGTCTGCGCAGGGCAGGGGCCTGGGCGCGTCCGTGCTGGCGCCGGGCCTGGCAGCCGTCGACCAGGCCGGCGCCGTGTGTTTCCTGGAAACCTACAATGAGCGCAGCCTGCCGTTTTATGGCAGGCTGGGTTTCGAAGCGGCGGGAGTCTACAAGGAAGCAGTCACTGGCTGCGATTACTGGCTGATGGTCCGCCCGTCAAAATAGCTGGCAGATTGACCATTTTGCCCATTTCTATACACTGGTCTTTTTAATAAAAACCTGGAGATGGAATGACTACCCTGCCATTGCGCCGCACCCTGCTCACGCTCGCCTGCCTGGGCGCCCTCGGCCATGCCCGCGCCGATACGGTGATGACCAACGCCAATGGCTACACGCTCAATCATGCAGGCAAGGTGGTCCGCTTTACGGCCCTGGCGTTTGACGATGCGGGCAAGATCATCGCCGTCGGCTCCAAGGCTGACGTACAGCGCAAGGCGGTAAAAGGCACCACGGTGATCGATGTGCAGGGCAAGACGGTGTTGCCGGGCCTGATCGATGCGCACGGCCATGTGTTTGGCCTGGGGACGATCGCCAGCGGCGTGCTGCTGTATGGTTCGACCACGCTGGCGGGCGCGGTGCAGACGGTGGCCGATTTCGCCCAGGCGCACCCGGAGCGCAGCTGGATCGTCGGCAGCGGCTGGAACCAGGAAATCTGGAAACTGGGCCGTTTCCCTACGGCGGTCGAACTCGATGCGGCCGAAAGTACGCGCCCTGTGTGGCTGCGCCGGGTCGATGGTCACGCCGGTTGGGCCAACAGCCGCGCGCTGGCGCTGGCCGGCATCACGCGCGCCACGCTTGACCCGGCTGGCGGCAAGATAGAGCGCGATGCGGATGGCCATCCCACCGGTGTGCTGGTCGATAACGCGGTGGAGCTGATGGACGCCGTGCTGCCCAAGCCGGGCGATGCGGACAACCGCGCCGCGCTGGACGGCGCATTGGCCCAGCTGTCGCAAGTGGGCCTGACCAGCGTGCACGATGCGGGCATCGGCCAACTGCAGGACAGGCTGTTCCGCGACTACGCGGACCATGGCAAGCTGACGTTGCGCGTGTACGGCATGATCATGGATACCACCGATGATTTCGACGTGCTGTCGAAAAACGGCCCGGTCAATAGCTATGCCAACGACCTGTACGCGCTGCGGGCCGTGAAGCTGCTGTCCGATGGCGCGCTGGGCAGCCGTGGCGCGGCCTTGCTGGCGCCGTATAGCGACGATCCGACCACCAGCGGCCTGCTGTTTTACAAGGATGATGTCATGCGGGCCAAGATGGACAAGGCCATGCGCGCCGGCTACCAGGTCAATGTGCACGCCATCGGCGACGCGGGCAACCATCAGATCCTCGACGGCTACCAGGCCCTGATTAGCAAATATCACAATGTGGGCCTGCGCCACCGCATCGAGCACGCGCAGGTGGTGCAGTTGTCCGATATTCCCCGCTTCAAGACCCTGGGCATCGTGCCCTCGATGCAGCCCACGCACGCCACCTCGGACCAGAACATGGCCGAGCAGCGCGTGGGGCATGAACGCATCAAGGGCGCGTACGCATGGCGCACCTTTCTGAAACAGGGTTCGCGCATCGCCTGCGGCTCTGATTTCCCCATCGAGTCGCCCAATCCGTTCGAGGGCATCCACGCAGCCGTCACGCGCCAGGATAGCGCCGGCCTGCCGGCGGGCGGCTGGTATCCACAGCAAGCCATGACGGTGACGGAAGCGCTGCGCTGCTTTACCCTCGATGCGGCCTGGGCGGCGCATCAGGAAAACGTCGTCGGCTCGCTGGAAAAAGGCAAATGGGCCGACTTTATCGTGGTCGACCAGGATGTGTTCAAGGTCGCACCCACCGCCATCGGCAAGACGCAGGTGCTGCAGACCTGGCTGGCGGGCAAGCGGGTGTATGAAAAAAGGTAAAGGCTGAAGAAAACCTGTTGACTTGGTTGTATAGACAACCTATGCTGGGAGTACAGGAGCGGGCCGTGCATGCCCGCTCGCACCCTAGAGGAGACAGCATGAACAGCAATATGGACACAGATCCACGCTTTGATGCCAGCCGTACCATCCGCGCGCCGCGCGGCACGGCGATGGCCTGCAAGAGCTGGCAGGCCGAGGCGGCCTACCGCATGTTGCAAAATAACCTGGACCCGGAAGTGGCGGAAAACCCGCAGCACCTGGTGGTCTACGGCGGCATCGGCCGCGCCGCCCGCAACTGGGCCTGCTTCGACCAGATCCTCGCTTCCCTGCGCGAACTGGAAGACGATCAAACCCTCTTGATCCAGTCCGGCAAGCCGGTGGGCGTATTCCGCACCCACCCGGACGCGCCGCGCGTGCTGATCGCCAATTCCAACCTGGTGCCGAAATGGGCCAACTGGGAGCATTTTAATGAACTCGACCGCCAGGGCCTGTTCATGTATGGCCAGATGACGGCCGGCAGCTGGATTTATATCGGCACGCAGGGCATCGTGCAGGGCACTTATGAAACCTTCGCCGAGGCGGGCCGCCAGCATTTTGGCGGCGACTGGGCCGGACGCTGGATCCTGACGGCGGGCCTGGGCGGCATGGGCGGCGCGCAGCCGCTGGCCGCCACCATGGCAGGCGCCGTCTCGCTCACTATCGAATGCCAGCAAAGCAGCATCGATTTCCGTTTGCGCACGCGCTACCTGGACAAGCAGGCGGCCAGCCTGGACGAAGCTTTGGCGCTGGTCAAATACCACACTGAACGCAAGGAAGCCATTTCCATCGGCTTGCTGGGCAATGCGGCCGAAGTGCTGCCGGAACTGGTGCGCCGCGCAAAGGCGGGCGGCCTGCTGCCCGACCTGGTGACGGACCAGACGTCTGCGCATGACCTGGTCAACGGCTACCTGCCGCGCGGCTGGAGCGTGTCGGACTGGAAGGCGGCCCAGCAGGATCCGCAGCGCCATGCGCGCCTGGCGGTGGCCGCCGCCGATTCCTGCGCCGCCCACGTGCAGGCCATGCTGGACTTCCATGCCATGGGCGTGCATACCGTCGATTACGGCAACAACATCCGCCAGGTGGCGTTCGACCAGGGCGTGCAGAACGCCTTCGATTTCCCCGGCTTCGTGCCCGCGTATATCCGCCCGCAGTTTTGCGAAGGACGGGGGCCGTTCCGCTGGGTGGCCCTGTCGGGCGACCCGGAAGACATCTATAAAACCGATGCCAAGATCAAGGAATTGTTCCCGCACCACACGCAGGTACACCACTGGCTGGACATGGCGCGCGAACGCATCGCCTTCCAGGGCCTGCCGGCGCGTATCTGCTGGCTGGGACTGGGCGAGCGCCATCTCGCCGGCCTGGCCTTCAACGAAATGGTACGCACGGGTGAATTGAAGGCGCCTGTCGTGATCGGCCGCGACCACCTCGACACGGGTTCCGTCGCCAGTCCGAACCGCGAAACGGAAAGCATGAAGGATGGCACCGACGCCGTCTCCGACTGGCCGCTGCTGAACGCCATGCTCAATACGGCCGGCGGGGCCACCTGGGTTTCGCTGCACCACGGCGGTGGCGTGGGCATGGGCTATTCGCAGCATGCAGGCATGGTGATCGTGGCCGATGGCACGGAAGCTGCGGCAAAGCGCCTGGCCAGGGTGCTGGTCAACGACAGCGGCTCGGGCGTGATGCGCCATGCCGATGCCGGTTACGAAACAGCGGCCGCCTGCGCCAAGCGCAATGGCCTAATTCTTCCTATGGTGAAGTGAATATGACACAGCATTCCAACAGTTGGACCCTGAAACCAGGCGCGATGACTCTGGCCGATTTGCGCGCCGTCTGGGCAGCGCCTGCTAAGCTGGTACTCGCAGCCGAAGCCTATCCCGTGATCGAAGCATCGGCTGCCGCCGTGCAAGCCATCGTTGCCAAGGGCGACGCGGCCTATGGCATCAACACGGGTTTTGGTTTGCTGGCCAAGACGCGCATTCCCGATGAAAAGCTGGAGCAGTTGCAGCGCAACCTGATCTTGTCGCACTCCGTCGGCACCGGCGAATTGCTGTCGGACGCCGTGGTGCGCCTGATCATGCTGATGAAGATCGGCAGCCTGGCGCGCGGTTTTTCCGGCGTGCGCCCGCTGATTATCGACACCCTGATCGCGCTGTACAACGCGGGCATCATGCCGGCCATCCCCGCCAAGGGTTCGGTCGGCGCCTCGGGCGACCTGGCGCCGCTGTCGCACATGACCCTGGCGATCCTGGGCGTGGGCGAGGTGCGCGTCAACGGCGAATTGATGCCGGCGGCCGATGCACTGGCGCAGGCGGGCATCGCGCCGGTGGTGCTGGCGGCGAAAGAGGGCCTGGCGCTGATCAACGGCACCCAGGTGTCGAACGCACTGGCCTTGCACGGCCTGTTCATGGCTGAACGCCTGCTGGAAGCGGCCATGGTCACGGGCGCCTTGTCGCTCGATGCGGCCAAGGGCAGCGATGCGCCGTTCGACGCGCGCGTACACGCGGTGCGCGGCCAGCCGGGGCAAATCCTGGCGGCGCAGATGTACCGCCAACTGGTGGCGCACAGCGCCATCCGCGCCTCGCACCTGGAAGGCGACGAGCGCGTGCAAGACCCGTACAGCCTGCGCTGCCAGCCGCAAGTCATGGGCGCCTGCCTGGACCTGATCGCCAACGCGGGCCGCACCCTGCTGATCGAAGCGAACGCCGTTACCGACAATCCGCTGATCTTCCAGGATGGTCCTGGCGGCCGGGCCGAGATCGTCTCGGGCGGTAATTTCCACGCCGAGCCGGTGGCGTTTGCCGCCGATACGCTGGCGCTGGCGATCGCCGAGATCGGCGCGCTGGCCGAACGCCGCATCGCGCTGCTGATCGACGCCACCCTGTCCGGCTTGCCACCGTTCCTGGTGCGCGATCCCGGTGTCAATTCCGGCTTCATGATCGCCCACGTAACGGCGGCTGCGCTGGCGTCGGAAAACAAGTCGCTGGCGCATCCGGCCAGTGTCGACAGCCTGCCGACGTCCGCCAACCAGGAAGACCACGTCAGCATGGCCACGTTTGCGGGGCGCCGCCTGGACGATATGGCGCACAATACGGCGGTTATCGTCGGCATCGAGTTGCTGGCCGCCGCCCAGGGGATCGATTTCCACCGTCCCCTGAAAACCTCGCCGCACCTGGAGCACGTGCACCACCAGCTGCGCCAGCAAGTGCCGTTCTTCGACGCCGACCGCTTTTTTGCGCCCGACATCGAAGCGGCCAAGCAGATGGTCTTGCGGGGCGAGTTGAGCCTGACCTGCAAAAACCTGTTCGCCCCGCTGTACGCCTGAATCATAAACATCAGCACCAGCACCAGCAGCCCGGCCGGCGCTAGCCAGAGCCGGGCGCAAGGAGACCAGCATGGATTTTCGCTTCAATGAAGGCAGCATACCGCTGCTGGTGTCGATGCCCCACGTGGGCACCGATATTCCCGACGATATCGCCGCGCGGATGACGCCGCAGGCCTTGCAAAAGGCGGACACGGACTGGCATCTGCGCGAACTGTACGGCTTTTTGCACGAGATGGATGCGTCCGTGCTGTCGGCGCGCTGGTCGCGCTACACCATCGACCTGAACCGTCCGCAGGAAGACACGAATCTGTATCCGGGCCAGGATACGACCGGTTTGCTGCCGCACGATACCTTTCATCGCGAACCGCTGTACCTGGCCGGCCAGGAACCCGATGCGGCCGAGGTGCAGCGCCGGCTGCAGCGCTACTGGGCGCCGTACCACCGCCAGCTGCGTGCAGAGCTGGACCGTCTGCTGCGCGTGCATGGCGCCGTGGTGCTGTGGGACGCCCACTCCATCGCGTCGCGCGTACCGCGTTTTTTTGACGGCAAGCTGCCCGACCTGAACTTCGGTACGGCCGACGGCGCCAGCTGCGATGCGGGATTGACGTCCGCCGTGATGGACGTGGCGCAGGCGCAGGATCAATTTACCTTGGCCCTGAATGGCCGCTTCAAGGGTGGCCATATCACGCGCCATTACGGCCAGCCACACAAGCGCGTGCACGCGATCCAGCTGGAGATGTGCCAGTGTTTGTATATGGATGAAGCATCACCGTTTGGCTATCGTCCCGACGTGGCGGCACAGGTGCAGCCGCTGCTGCGCCAGATGCTGGACGCGGCTGTCACATGGGTGAAACGGTGAGCAGTGTGAACACCTTGTTTGCCCGCCATGCGCTGCTGCCGCAGGGCTGGTGCCGCGACGTGCTGCTGGCCTGGGATGCGGCAGGCGACTTGACGGCCGTGACGGACAATGCCGCGCTGCCCGCTGGCGTGGAAGTGGCGGAGTATGTCTTGCCCGGCATGGTCAACCTGCATTCGCATGCGTTCCAGCGGGCGTTGGGCGGCATGACGGAAAAGGCCGGAGAACAGGCTGACAGCTTCTGGACCTGGCGCGACCTGATGTACCGTTTTGCGCGCCACATCACGCCCGAGCAGATTGCCACCATCGCCGCCCAGCTGTTTGCCGAATGCCTGCGCCATGGCTACACGGCCGTGTGCGAATTTCATTATCTGCAGCGCGATGCGCAGGGTGCGCTGTATGCACGCCCGGCCGAAACGGCAGAAAAAGTGATACAGGCCGCGCGCTTGAGCGGCATCGGCATCACCATGCTGCCCGTGCTATACAGTCATGCGGGTTTTGGCGAGCAGCCATTAAAGCCGGAGCAGGCGCGTTTTCGCACCGACGCCGATGATGCCCTGTCCATCATCGAAGCGCTGTCACCGCTGCGCGATGGGCAGACGGAAGTGGGTTTTGCGCCTCACTCTTTGCGTGCCGCTTCTGTAAGCCAGATCAGGGAAGTGCTGGCGGCGTTGCCGGTGGAACGCCCCGTGCATATCCACATCGCCGAGCAGCAGGCAGAAGTGCGGCAATGCCTGGATTTCAGCGGGCGGCGCCCGGTGCAGTACCTGTACGACCAGCTCGATGTCGACCAGCGCTGGTGCCTGGTGCACGCCACGCATCTGCAGGCCGATGAAGTGGCGCAGCTGGCAGCCAGCGGCGCCGTGGCGGGGCTGTGCCCGAGCACGGAAGCCAACCTGGGCGATGGCCTGTTTCCACTGGCCGCGTTTCTCGCTGCCGGCGGATCTTTCGGCATCGGCAGCGACAGCCATGTGTCGCAGTCGCCCGTCGAGGAATTGCGCTGGCTGGAATATGGCCAGCGCCTGTTGCGGCAGCAGCGCAATATCGCCGGCACGCCTGAGCAACCGCAGGTGGGCGACTACCTGTGGCAAACAGCGTTGCAAGGCGGGGCGCAGGCGGCGGGGCGCAAGCTGGGGGCGCTGGCGCCTGGCAGGCGCGCCGACTTGCTGGTGCTCGACGACACCCACGTCAATCTGGCTGGCGTGGCGCTGGCCGACGTGCTGGGCAGCTTGCTGTTCTGCGGTAACGACAATTTGGTGCGCGATGTGCTGTGTGGCGGCCAGTGGCAGGTGCGCGCTGGGCGCCATGTGGCGCAGGATGCCATCGCTGCCGCGTATAAACGCACCCTGGCGCAACTGCGGGCGCTCTGATGGCCATCTTGCTACCCCAAACCAGCCTGCGCGCCGCACCGTGGAAGAATGGCGGCGGCAGCACTACGGAAATCGCCGTCTCCCCAAAGGGGGCGGGTTTCGAGGATTTCGACTGGCGCGTCAGCCTGGCGACGATCACGGCCAGCGGACCGTTTTCCAGCTTTCCCGGCATCGACCGCAGCCTGATGCTGGTCGATGGCGAGACTGTGTCATTGACCCTCGATGGCGCGCGCAAGGTGCTACTTACTGCGGCCCAGCCCATGCTGTGGTTTCCTGGCGAGGCGGACGTCAGCGCGGTGGTAGCGGGCGCCACCACCGATTTCAATGTGATGACGCGGCGCAGCCGTTGCCGCCACCAGCTGGAAAAAATCGCCGCGCCTGGCCGGCTGGTCAGGCGCAGCGACACGACCCTGCTGTTTGTGGCGGGCGAAGGCGCGGTGCAGGCGCGCAGCGGTGAACAGCAGTTCACTCTGTCGCGTTACGATGCCTTGCTGCTCGACGCCGGCGACGCACAGCAATGGCAACTGGAAGCGTCGCAGGACGTACCCGTATTGCGCGTCGATCTGTTTAGTTAGGAAGGAAGAGTCATGCAAGACTGGGATCTGGTCATCCACAACGTACACCTGGCGACGATGGAGCAGGGTTATGGCGAGCTGCTGGACGCCGCCATCGCCGTCAAGGATGGCCGCATCGCGTGGTTCGGCCCTGGCGACGAATTGCCGGCCAGCGCCGCGCCGCTGATCGATGGCCAGGGCTGCTGGCTCACGCCGGGCCTGATCGACTGCCATACGCATATCGTCCATGCGGGCAGCCGCAGCGATGAATTCGAGGCGCGGCTCAATGGCGCCAGTTATGAAGACATCAGCCGCGCCGGCGGCGGCATCATGTCCACCGTGCGCGCCACGCGGGCGGCCAGCGATGCAGAACTGCTGGCGCAAAGCCTGCCGCGCGTGCTGGCGCTGCTGGCCGAAGGGGTGACGACGATTGAAATCAAGTCCGGTTACGGCCTGGAGCTGGAATCGGAAGCGAAGATGCTGCGCGTGGCGCGCCAGCTGCAGGAAGTGCTGCCGCTGGCGGTGCGCACCACGTTTCTGGGGGCGCATGCGCTGCCGCCCGAATATGCGGGCCGTGCCGACGACTATATCAGCATGTTATGCACGCACATGCTGCCGGCCCTGGCCGCGCAGGGACTGGTCGACGCCGTCGATGCGTTTTGCGAGCGCATCGGTTTTACGCCGGCACAGACGCAGCAGGTGTTCGAGGCGGCGCGCACCTTGAGCCTGCCCGTAAAACTGCATGCGGAGCAGTTGTCCGACCTGGGCGGCGCGGCGCTGGTGGCCCGTTACGATGGTTTGTCGGCCGATCACCTGGAGTTTTTGTCCGAAGCGGGCATCGCGGCCATGGCGGCACACGGCACGGTGGCCGTGCTGCTGCCGGGCGCGTATTATTTTTTACGCGAGACGCAGTCGCCACCGGTGGCGGCACTGCGCGCGGCCGGCGTGCCGATGGCCGTGTCGACCGATTGCAATCCGGGCACCTCGCCGATGACGTCCTTGCTGCTGGCGATGAACATGGCCTGCACCTTGTGGCGCTTGACGCCGCAGGAAGCGCTGGCCGGTGCTACCTGCCACGCGGCGCGCGCGCTGGGCTTGCAGCATGACAGGGGCAGCCTGGTGGTGGGCAAGCGGGCCGACTTTGCCCTGTGGCGTATCGCGCGGCCGGCCGACCTGTCGTATGCGCTGGGTTTGAATCCCTGTGCGGGCGTGGTACAGGGCGGTGTCTGGCGCACAGCGGTGGTAAGCTTGCCGGATTGATGATACGTCCCGGAGCGCCGCGTGCGTTTGAGCTTTGTTTTTCTGCTGTCCCTGCTGCTTTTCTTGAATGCCGCGCCGCCGGCGCACGCCATGGATGGGGGCACCCTGAAGGTGGGCTCCAAGCGTTTCACGGAATCCTACATCCTCGGTGAAATCGTCCGGCAGAGCGCCACGCCGCACGTCAGGACCGAGCATCGCCAGGGGCTGGGCAATACGGCCATCGTGCTCGCTGCGCTGCAGGCGGGCAGCATCGATGTGTATGCCGAATACATGGGCACCATCGCCAGCGAAATCCTCAAGCACGACAAGCCGATAACCCTCGATGAAATGCAGCGCGAACTGGCGCCGCTGGGCCTGGGCGTGGCCGTGCCGCTGGGCTTTAACAATATCTATGCGCTGGCCATGCGCAGCGATGCCGGCATCAGGCGCCTGGACCAGCTGGCTGCGCAGCCTGCGCTGAAATTCGGCCTGTCGCATGAATTCATCGGCAGGGGCGATGGCTGGCCAGGCCTGGCCGAACGTTATGGCCTGCCACAGCGCCCGCGCGGGCTCGATCACGGCATCGCCTATGAAGCGCTGGCCCAGCATCAGGTGGATGTGATCGATATCTATTCGACGGACGCCAAGATACGCCAGTACGGCTTGCGCGTGCTGGCCGACACGCAGCAGTATTTCCCCCGCTACGACGCCATGCTGCTGTACCGGCTCGACTTGCCGCCGCGCTTCCCTACCGCCTGGAAAGCGCTGCAGACACTGCAGGGGCGTATCAGCGAGGGCGACATGATCGCCATGAATGCGGCAGTGGAAATCGACGGAAAAAGTTTTGCCAATGTGGCGCAGCAGTGGCTGATGCAGCATGGAACAGCAGGCGGGCAGGCCAACCGGCCGGTACAGCGCACGACGCTGCTCGATAAACTCCTCGGCGATGATGTATGGACCCTGACGCGCCAGCACCTGGTCCTGGTCCTGCTGTCGGTGGGCGTCGCTTGCCTGATCGGCATTCCGCTGGGCGTGCTGGCGGCTTTTTATGCGCCGCTGCGGCAAACGGTGCTGGCGCTGGTGGGGGTATTGCAGACGGTGCCGTCGCTGGCCCTGCTGGCGATCTTGATCCCGGTGTTGGGCATGATTGGCACCGTGCCGGCCCTGGTGGCCTTATGCGTGTACGCCTTGCTGCCCATCGTGCGCAATACCTGCACCGGCATCCTGCAAGTGCCGGAAGGCTTGCGCATGGCGGCGCTGGCGCTGGGCTTGAGCAAGCGTCACCGCCTGCTGCATGTGGAGTTGCCGCTGGCCTTGCCGGTGATCCTGGCGGGCGTGAAAACGGCGGCCGTGATGAGCGTGGGCACGGCCACCATCGCCGCCTTTATCGGCGCGGGCGGCTATGGCGAACGCATCACCATCGGCCTGGCCCTGAACGATAACGACATGCTGCTGGCCGGCGCCATTCCGGCGGCCGTGCTGGCGTTGCTGACGCAGGGCTTGTTCGAACTGGTCGAACGCTGGGTGGTGGCCGGCCGGCAGCGTTAAAAGAATCACAGCGAGTGCAGTTTCGAACGCACGGAAACGACGGCCTGGTGCAGGATGCGTTCGGCCTGGAAATCGTTTTCGCGCTGTTCGGCGATGGCTTGCAAGTCGCGCGTGTAGCGTTCCAGGCGGGAGCGCAGGTAGGCGCGGTAGAGTTTGACGACCAGCGGTTTGGCAGAAACATTCATGAATGGCTCCCAATGCGTGACGATGCGTTCATTTTGTGTGCCCACAATGCCGCCATTTTGCGAGGTATCAAATAGCACGGCGCCCGAAAATTGGCGTGTTTGATATCCCGCAATGCCCTTCGGATGAAAGATGCCACACTGAATCTTCCCTGCAAGCATCAACCGACTCTTCTGGATAACTCGATGCCAAGTCCAGTGTCGATTCAATGCATCGTGATGCGCAGATCCTCATACTTCAAGGAGATTGTCGCATGGTCATTTTCGCCCTGATTGCTGGCTGCATCGCTTGCTTGACAGTGTACCAAATCTATCAGAAATCACGCGACCGCAGCGGTGTTGCGCAACAACACATCGGCTTGCACGGGACATTAATTGAGCCACGGAAATGAAATTGCGACATTTAGTAACCATCTTCCCTTGTAAATGTAAAGGGCAGTAAGCAAATGTAAAGGTAGGAGTCGCCCGTACAGTCAAGGTTTATATTGAAGTCGTTGATTGCATTCTCCCCCTCCCACTTGACAATGGGTTCCCCCCCACGGTGCCGCTAGCCCGTGGGGATTTTTTTTGAAGCGTGCTTTTCCAGTTGCAAGTGGCCGTATCAAGCCGCTTTCGGTGCTCCCGCCGACAACTGCGTCAAGGCATCACCCGTTACCCTGCAGATGCGCCAGTCGGGCATCACGTCGGCGCCCATGCCTTGATAGAAATTGATGGCATTTTCATTCCAGTCCAGCACCGACCATTCGAAGCGGCCGCAGTCGCGTTCGACGGCCAGTTGCGCCAGCGCCGCCAGCATCTGCTTGCCATAGCCCTTGCCGCGCGCGGCCTGCTTGACGTACAGGTCTTCCAGGTACAAACCCTTGCGGCACAAAAAGGTGGAAAAGTTGTGGAAGAACAGGGCAAACGTCACCACCACGCCGTCTTCCGTGCCGACCAGCGCTTCGCAGGCGGGCTGGGGGCCGAACAGGCTGTCGTGCAGCATGGATTCTTTGGCGATCATCATGTGTTCGAGTTTTTCAAACACGGCCAGTTCATGGATCATGCCAAAGATGGCGGCCACATCCGCTGCCTGTGCAGGGCGGATGGTCAGGGGAGGTGCAGAAATGCTCATGTTGCCTTTGCAGTTTGTTGATTGGAAGTCGAGTCGATGACCCGCGTCTTGCGCGCGCCCGAGGTCAGTGCCCAGGCCACGCTGGACAGGCACAGCACCATGCCCAGCCATTCGATGGGGGCAGGACGGTAGTGTTCGAACTGTACCGACAGCAGCACCGAAATGACCGGTGTGACGACGCCGATATACACAGTCTTTTGCGTGCCGATGCGGGCGATTAAGGTGAAATAGGCGCTGAAAGCGATCACGGAACCGAAGATGGCAAGGTAACCTAAGCCCATCCAGTAACTGGAGCGGGCCGGCAAATGCCAGGATTGGCCCGTGGCAATTGCCCACACGGCCACCATGGACGTACCCCACAGCATGGTCCATGCCATGGTCAGCATCACATTGGGTGAGTGCTCACGCACCTTCATGACCAGGGCGTTGCCCACCGTGCTGGCCATGGTGGCCACCAGGGCCAGTAAAAATCCCAGCAGGAAGTGGCCCGTGCCGCCGCCCAGCATGTCTTTCAGCGCCGCGCCTATCGATTGATAAAACAGCAGCACGATGCCGCAGATGGCCACCGCCGCCGCGCAGCAAGTGCTCCAGGTGATGCGCGTGCCGAAGGCGATGCGGTTCAAGAGCGGCGTCCAGAACACCATCAGGGCAAATAGCACGCTGACGAGGGCTGACACCAGATACTGTTCCGAAGTGTAAGTGCACACATAGCTGATGGCGAAGGAAGCCAGGCCTTGCAGCATCATCCACTTTTGTGCGGACCAGGGCAGGCGCAACTTGTCGCCGCGCAGGGCGCACCAGGCAAACAGGGTGGCGGAAGCGAGGCCGAAACGGTAGACCACGGACACGGCGGGGGCGACATCGCCCAGCTGCAAGGTGATGGCCCAGAAGGTCGAGCCCCAGATCAGGCAGGAAATAATAAACAGGAAAGGAGATGGCATGGCGCAAGTATATGCCATGCGTCATGGCCGGCGTGATTGCCGGGCTGATCTGCCCGATGGAGACGCTATTGCCAGCGATTGAGGCAGCGCAGTGTCTGCGAGGAATGTTGAATTTTTGAAAATATTTAAATTATCATTAAGTAAATATTTTTAAGGAGAAGCACCATGGCTCATTCCCTGCAACTCAAAGTGTGGACGCTGGTTGCCTATGTCGTCATCATGACCTTGATTTCCATCTGGCTACACGAAGGCACGGCGCCATCTTCCTTGCTGATGGCGGCCGGTGCCTTTGGCTAAATGTTGGCGCCGCGAGACGATCAGTGCGTGACGCGGGTCTTGCGGCCATCCGACAGCAGGCGCACGCGCTCGCCAGGGCGGAACAGTTCATCGGCATCTTGCACGATGGCGCGCAGGTCGCCATTGTCCAGGCGTACGGTGATTTCGAAGCCGCGCTTGTTCGATGCATTTGCTTCGATGCTTTGGCCGGCCATCCCGCCAGCGACCGCGCCGAGAATGCTGGTCGCGATGGCGCCCTTGCCGCCGCCGATTGCCGAACCGGCTACGCCGCCCAGCGCTGCGCCAGCCAGTACGCCGGTGCCGCTCTCGCCCTTGTCGATGGTCACGTCGCGCACCGATTCCACGGTACCCATGCGCACCGATTGCTCGTTTTGCGTCTGGCGCGCGCTGTAAACATTGGCCGAATTCGGTTGGACGGCACAGCCGGCCAGGGTGGCCAGCAAGGCGACGGCGATAATTGGTGCTTTCATGTGATACTCCCTTGGACAAAAATGGTGAGTGCCGGTGGCATCGACCAGCATCTGCGATATTGCTTATCATGGACACAACTGCCCGAGATAACTAGTTCTGAATGGTAATAATATGTTACGGTAAAACGTCACTGTACTACTGCTCGCTTATAGCGCACTTATAGCGTGCCGATAGCCCGCTTCAGCCGCTCAGTACGCTAGCTTGAAGCGCCGGTACAGGAAACCCAGCACGAAAAGCGGTCCGATCAGCAAGAAGCGCAGGTCGTCGAGAAACGACGGTTTCCTGCCTTCGATCTGGTGGCCGATGAATTGGCCTATCCATGCCAGCACGAAGATCGCCAGCGATAGCGGCAGGATGGTTTCTCCAGGCAGCAGCGTCAGCACGGCCAGCATGATGGCCAGCATCAGCAGCATGCCCGCGGCAAACGGCCGCGATAATTTGTAATAGTAGTATAGAGCAACCATACTGCCCACCAGCGCCACGCTGGCGTGGATGCTCCACAGCAGGCCCAGCAGGCTGAACACGATCAAGGGCACGCACACGATGTGTACCCATTCATTGACGTGGTTGCGATGGCTTTCGCCATACTGTGCCAGCAGGCTATCGATGGTGCGCATGGGCTGTCTCTTGTTATCGCTATAGTTATGTGGAAATTCTACACCGGAACCTGTGGTGACTGAGTTGATGGCGCTTTCGCGTATGAAAATTGCATGATTGTTAATTGCGCTGTAGTATTTGCCTATTAGAAATATTTTAGAAAAGACTGCGGTGACCTTGCAAGCAACTCAGCCCGATGATCAGCGTTATTCCATGGCGTCCCTGCAACAAGCCCTGTCTGGCCAGGACGGCGCCGATCCCGTACGGCGGCAAGTGCTGGAAGCCGAAATCGCCAGGCGCGAGCACGATGACCGCGAAGCTGCGCAACGCCAGTATGCAGCGCGCCCGCAGGACAAGCCGCTCGACCCTGCCACCGCCGCACTCATGCAGGCGGCCCGGCCTTCTCTGAATAAGGCTGGTTATGCGCTGCTGTTTTGCTGGGCGGCATTGCAAACGATCTACTTGATTCAATTTTTCCGTGCCGGCCCGCGCGGGGTTTTTCTTGTCGAATTTTCATTGCTGATACTGAGTATCTTGCTGCTGCGAGGTAGCCTGCGCGCCGCCATCGTGGTGCGCTGGATAGCTGCTTTCTGCCTGGTACCGGCCATTCTGTCGTTTGATTATCTTATTCTGCCGCCACTGGACTTGGCCTTGAGGCAGTTCGCCCTGGCCCCCCTGTCCAGCACTGTGCAGCTGCTGCAATTCGTGTTGCACCTGTTGTTGCTTATCTATGTTTACCAGTGGCTGGGGGCCGCCCCTGTGATGGCTGCCTGTGACGCCAGCGGACGCAAGCGGCGCGACATGCGCATCCCTGCCATCCTGGGCCTGTTGCTTGGCATCGTCACTACTGTTTTCCTGGTGAAGGCCTTGCATGGCGAAGTGGCTGCTCAGGCGCTGGCATTGGCAAAGCAGCACTATGGTTCTGGATATCAATACTATGTGAATGCGGTCGGAGAGTTTTCCTCGCCGCAGGGGGACTTTTATACCGCCCAGATCATCGTGTGGAATGAGCAAGGCATCATGCAAGTACCAGCCCGCTGGCCCAAGTAAAATAGGCGGCTTACCCACCTGTACAGGATGCCGCTCTTGCCCCGTCTTTCGCCTCAAGCAATATCCCCGTCCGACACGCGCAAGCGCTGTTTCGATCCCGTCGTCGACGCCAACACGCGCTTGCTGATACTGGGCAGCCTGCCCGGCGAAAAATCGCTGGCGCACAGCCAGTACTATGCCCATCCGCAAAACAAATTCTGGCTGCTGATGGGAG
This sequence comes from Janthinobacterium sp. Mn2066, assembly GCF_049319705.1. Classification (NCBI taxonomy): domain Bacteria; kingdom Pseudomonadati; phylum Pseudomonadota; class Betaproteobacteria; order Burkholderiales; family Oxalobacteraceae; genus Janthinobacterium; species Janthinobacterium sp. Mn2066. The sequence goes on from NZ_JBMOUF010000003.1 coordinate 401,721, forward strand.
AAGTGCTGGGTGTGGATATGACAAGCCTGGACTACGCAGCACGCCTTGCCGCCTTGCTGGCCCATGGCGTGGGCTTGTGGGACGTGGTGGCGCAGGCACACCGCGTCGGCAGCCTCGACAGCAATATCCGCGAGCGCGACGACAACGACCTGGTGGCGCTGGTCTCCAGCCTGCCGCAGCTCGAGGCGATCGCCTTTAACGGCGGCACGGCCGCGCGACTGGGCATCAAGGTGCTGGGCGAACACGCGCAGCGCTACCGCATCGTCAGCCTGCCATCGAGCAGTCCGGCCTATACGCTGGCTTACGCTGCGAAACGGGAGCAGTGGCTGGCCTTGCAGGCACGCTGACAACAAACCCTGTCATGCCATCGAGATGGCCGATTTTTGCCGATCAAGCGCGATCTTGTTGATGTTTGCAGTCTTTTGCTGACGCTCTCCTTCCCGTGTCCGGATTCTCCGGGCCGCCCCCTGGCTGTTGTTTCCCCGCCCGTTAAATTGCCTGGATCGCACTTTTGCGCTTGCTTGATCTGATATATTAGATTTAATATCCTGATATATCAGAGTGCGCCAATGTGGTGCCACCATAAAACATAGCGCGATGACGAGCCGATGCATCGCGCGCAGCAAGGAGATGGCTACGATGACCGAGTTCATGAATCAGGATTTTCTTCTCACCACCGAGATGGCGCGCAAGCTGTATCACGAGGTGGCGGCCGACTTGCCGATCATCGATTACCACTCGCACCTGCAGCAGGGCGAGATCGCCAGCCGCAAGACCTTCCGCAATATCGCCGAACTGTGGCTGGCGGGCGACCACTACAAATGGCGCTTGATGCGCACGGCCGGTGTGGCCGAAGAGTTGATCACGGGCGAACGCTCGGACCAGGAAAAATTTCGTGCCTTTTGCAAGGTGCTGCCACTGGCCATCGGCAACCCGATCCACCACTGGAGCCACCTGGAACTGCGCCGCATCTTCAACATCGACCTGCTGATCAATGAAGACAACGCCGATGCGATCTGGGAACAGGCGAATGCAAAGCTGGCGACGATGGATACCTGGTCGCTGCTGGAACAGGCCGGCGTGGAAATCGCCTGCACCACCGACGATCCTGCCGACGACTTGCTGCAGCATGCGGAAATCGCCGCCTCGGCCTTGAAGACGCGCGTGCTGCCCGCCTACCGTCCCGACAAGGCCATGCGCATCAACCAGCCGCGCTTCCCCGAGTACCTGAAACGCCTGGGCGAAGTGGCCGATGTCCCTGTCACCTCGTTTGCTTCGCTGATCGCCGCGCTGGCCGTGCGCGTGGAGTTTTTCCATGCCCGTGGCGCGCGCATTTCGGACCACGCTGTCGACGTGAGCTTGCCGGTGCAGGCGGCCAGCGCCGAAGAACTCGAAGCGCTGTTTGCCAAGCGCCTGCAAGGCAGCTTGCTGACGGACGCGGAAAACGGTCTGTACCTGCGCGGTTTGTTAGAGGCGATAGGCCGCGTGTACGCCAACTATGGCTGGACCATGTGTCTGCACATCGGTGCGATGCGCAATAACAATGACCGCATGCGGGCCAAACTGGGTCCGGATACGGGCTACGACTCGATTTCGGACATGAATTGCAGCGCCGGCCTGGCGTCCTTGCTGAACGCCCTCGACAGCGATAACCGCCTGCCGAAGACCATGCTGTTTTGCCTGAACCCGAACATGAATGAAGTGCTGTCCACCATGGTTGGCAACTTCCAGGACGGCAGCGTGGCCGGCAAGCTGCAATTCGGTCCGGCCTGGTGGTTCAACGACCACAAGGAAGGCAATCTGCAGCAGCTGGTCGGCTTCGGCAACCATAGCGTGCTGGGCGTGTTTGTCGGCATGGTGACCGATTCGCGCAGCTTCGCCTCGTATCCGCGCCACGACTATTTCCGCCGCCTGGTATGCCGCCAGATCGGTGACTGGGTCGCGGGTGGCGAATACCCGGCCGATTTCGCGGCGCTGGCCACCATCGTGCGCGGCATCTGCTACGACAACGCCCGCAACTACTTCCAACTCTAAGCCGCCGCCAGGAACTGTCATGCAAAAAGTATTGTGCATTCATCCCGATGACGACATGCTGGTCGCCCTGTCCGACCTGGTGGCTGGCGAAGTGGTGCAGTGGGAGGAGGAATCCATCCTCGTCAGCAGCCCCGTGAAGACCAAGCACAAGCTGGCCCGCCGCGCATTTGCGGCGGGCGAGATCCTGCGCCTGTACGGCGTCCCGGTCGGCAAGGCGACGGTGCAGATACGCCGCGGCGAAGCCGTGACCACGGAAAACCTGCAGCATTACGCGGCCGACGTGGAACTGGCGGCGCAAGCGGCCTACAGCTGGACGCCGCCCGACGTGACGCGTCTGAACGGTGCCACGTTTCCCGGCGTGGTACGTGCCGACGGCCGGGTGGGCACGGCCAATTACTGGCTGATCTTCCCGCTGGTGTTCTGTGAAAACCGCAACGTGGAACATCTGCGCAATGCGCTCGAAGCGCCGCTGGGCTACACGCGCAATGACCTGGCCTCGTTTACCTTGTCCTTGCTGGGCGAAGACATGGAAGCGCCGAAACCGGTGGTGCGCCCGTTCCCGAACCTCGATGGCGTGCGCATCATCACGCATAACGGCGGCTGCGGCGGCACGCGCGCCGATGCGCGCTCGCTGTGCAAGATACTGTCCGCTTATGCCGACCATCCGAACGTGGCCGGCATTACCGTCTTCAGCCTTGGCTGCCAGAACGCGCAGATCGCCATGTTTCAGGAAGCGCTGGCGAAACAGAATCCCCATTTCGACAAGCCTTGCCTGATCTACGAACAGCAGAAATGGGATAGCGAAGAGGCGATGATGAAGGCCGTGCTGACCGATACCCTGGTTCAGCTGAAGGAAGCGAACAAGGTGCAGCGCAAGCCGGTGCCGCTGTCGCACCTGAAGATCGGCGTCAAGTGCGGCGGCTCGGATGGTTTTTCGGGCATTTCCGCCAATCCGGCCATGGGCCTGGTGTCGGACATGGTGGTGGCCGTGGGCGGTTCGTCCATCCTGGCCGAATTCCCCGAATTGTGCGGCGTCGAAGCGAACCTGATCGAGCGCTGCGAAAACGACGATGACAAACGCCGCTTCCTGGGCCTGATGCGCGATTTCGAGGCGCGCGCCGAAGCGGTGGGCACGCATTTTGCCGACAATCCCAGCCCTGGCAATATCCGCGACGGCTTGATTACCGACGCCATGAAGTCGGCCGGTGCAGCCAAGAAGGGCGGCACGTCGCCCATCGTCTCCGTGCTCGATTACGGCGAACAAAGCGCCAGGCCGGGCCTCTCTTTACTGTGTACGCCGGGCGGCGACGTGGAATCGGTGACGGGCATCGTCGCCTCTGGCGCCAACGTGGTGCTGTTCTCCACGGGCCTGGGCACGCCGACCGGCAACCCCATCGTGCCGGTGCTGAAAATATCCAGCAATACGCGGGTGGCCAAAAAGCTGTCGGACCTGATCGACTATGATTGCGGCCCCGTGATCGAAGGCGCGCCGCTGCAGGAAGTGGCCAGCGGCTTGTTCGACATGGTGGTGGCCACCGCTGGCGGCCAGTACCAGGCCAAGGCCGACCGCCTGCAGCAATACGATTTCATCTTCTGGAAACGCGACATTTCACTGTGACCCACACTCCCATGCAAGCACTGCACCGTACCGCGCCGTTCGACCTGCCGATCAAGTTCCTCCAGTTCGGGCAGGGTAATTTCATGCGCGGCTTTTTTGACTGGCAGGTCGACCTGCTCAATGAACGCACTGGCCTGAATGGCGGCGTGGTGGTGGTGCGGCCGCGCGGCGGCAGCGCTACGCCCTTGCTCGACGTGCAGGATGGTTTGTTTACCACCATCGTGCGCGGCCTTGATGAAGACGGCCAGGCCGTCAGCACCTGCCGCACCATCCGTTGCGTGCAGCGCGAAATCGATCCATCGACCATGTATGGCGATTACCTGGCGCTGGCCAGCCTGCCCGAACTGCGTTTTATCGTGTCCAACACCACCGAGGCGGGTATCGCCGTCAACGATAGCGACACCTGCCACGATGCGCCGCCATCGAGTTTTCCCGCCAAGCTGGCGCGCTTGCTGTTCGAGCGCTACACGCATTTCGAGGGCGACCGCAACAAGGGGCTGGTGTTGCTGCCGTGTGAATTGATCGAGCAGAATGGTCCCGCGCTGAAGGCGGCCGTGCTGCACTTTGCCCGCTTGTGGCAGCTCGACGCCGGCTTTGCCGACTGGCTGGATGGCACTTGCGTATTCTGCTCGACCCTGGTGGACCGCATCGTTACCGGTTATCCCGAAGGTGAAGCGCAGGCGATTGAAGAAGTGCTGGGCTACCGTGACCAGTTCCTGGTGGCGGCCGAACACTACTACCTGTTCGTCATCGAAGGCCCGCAATGGCTGGCCGGGGAATTGAAGCTGGCCGGGGCAAACCTGAATATCCAGCTGGTCGATGACATCACACCCTACAAGCAGCGCAAGGTGGGCATCCTGAACGGTGGCCATACGGCGCTGGTGCCCGTGGCCCTGCTGGCGGGCCTCGATACGGTGGGCGCGGCCGTCAGCGATGAGCAGGTGGGCGGCTGGCTGGCCGACACCCTGGCGCAGGAAATCATCCCCGCCCTGCCGCTGCCGCAAGAGCAATTGCAGCAATTCGCGCACGAGGTGCTGCTGCGCTTCCGCAACCCCTATATCCAGCACCGTTTGTCGGCGATTGCCTTGAACAGCTGGAGCAAATTTGCCGCGCGTATCGCGCCGCAACTGCTGCGCTACGTCGATCTGCATGGCCGGCTGCCGCAGCGCCTGGTGCTGGCGCTGGCCGCCACCATGCGGCTGTACCGGGGCGATGTGATCGTGCTGTCCGACGAGGCGGCCAGCCTGGCCTGGTTCAGCCAGGGCTGGTTTGATGTGGATAGCGGTCGTCAAACCTTGCTGCAACTGGCGCAGGGCTGGCTGGCGAACGACAAGCTATGGGGGCGCGACATGAATGGCGTGATCGGCCTGGCGCAAGCGGTAGCGGCCGCATTGCAGCGCATCGAACAGCAGGGCATGCGCGGAGCCTTGCAGGCGCAATAAGAACATCAAGGCAGTACAGAAGTAACGGCAGCACCCATAAAAAAACCGAGGCCGAAGGCACTTCCCCAGGAAGGCTGAACGGCCCAAAAAAGAGACGGCGCAGCTGCGCCGCCATGGATGGATAGAGGGAGACACAATGACTACAATACGCGGCATGCGCTGGTGGATGGTCGGGCTGGTGACGGCTGGACTCATCGTCAATTACCTGGCGCGCAATACCTTGTCGGTGGCGGCACCGACGATGATGAGCGAACTCAATATCACCACCCAGGAGTATTCCTACATCGTGGTGGCGTGGCAGGTGTGCTACGCGCTGATGCAGCCCATCGCCGGCTATGTGATCGACGCCATCGGCACCAAGATCGGCTTCGCCATCTTCGCCCTGGCCTGGTCCGTGGCCTGCGCCTGCGCGGCGCTGGCGACGGGCTGGCAAAGCATGGCCCTGTTCCGCGGCATGCTGGGCCTGACCGAAGCGGCCGGCATTCCGGCTGGCGTGAAGGCGACGACCGAATGGTTTCCCGCCAAGGAGCGTTCGATCGCCATCGGCTGGTTCAACATCGGTTCTTCGATCGGCGCCCTGTGCGCACCGCCGCTGGTGGTATGGACCATCCTGCACGGCAGCTGGCAAATGTCCTTCGTCATCGTCGGCGCCATCGGCATCGTCTGGACGGGCTTGTGGCTGCTGTTCTACAAGCATCCGCGCGACCAGAAACTGTTGTCCGACAAGGAGCGCGATTTCATCCTGGAAGGCCAGGAGGCGAGCCACCACAGCGACAAGGTCAAGAAGGCCAGCTGGCACCAGATCGTCCGCAGCCGCAATTTCTGGGCCATCGCCGTGCCGCGCTTCCTGTCCGAGCCGGCCTGGCAGACTTTTAATGCCTGGATTCCCCTGTACATGGCCACCGAGCGCCACATGAACATCAAGGAAATCGCCATGTTCGCCTGGCTGCCTTTCCTGGCGGCCGACATCGGCTGCGTGCTGGGCGGTTACCTGAGCCCGTGGTTCCACAAATACTGGAAAGTGTCGCTGTTCACTTCGCGCAAGCTGGTCGTCATCGTTGGCGCCGTCTGCATGATCGGCCCGGCCTGCATCGGCCTGGTGGCCAGCCCGTATGCAGCCATCGCGCTGTTGTGCGTGGGCGGCTTCGCCCACCAGACCTTGTCCGGCGCGCTGTATTCGATCACTTCCGACGTGTTTGGCAAGAATGAAGTGGCCACCGCCACCGGCCTGGCCGGCATGTCCGGCTACCTGGGCGCCACCGTCTTCACCCTGCTGTTCGGGGTGCTGGTCACCGTGGTGGGCTACAGCCCGCTGTTCATGCTGCTGGCCGTGTTCGACCTGGTCGCCGCTGCCGTGGTGTGTTTGCTGATACGCGAAAAAATGGCGCCTGGCGTACCGCTGGGCCAGCCTGCCTTCAGCAACTAAAGACCTGTCCCGATTTCCCCCGCTGTTTACCTGCACCGCGCGGTGCGGCGGGGAGCTGTTTTTTTACGATGTTTATACATAGGCGTCCACCAAGGCGCGAGAAGAGGAGAAGCACATGACACCATTGAACAATCACTGCACCCGCAAGCTGCTGGCGGCCGCTCTGCTGGCTGCCCTGTCCGGCAGCGCGCTGGCCGACGGCATCCTGGAAAACCGCCATGTGGAGACACGCATCTACGGTTTCCTGAACGGCGAGATCGAATCGGTGAAAGCCGTCGGCGGCGCCACGCCTTACGCCAGCCGTGGCCGTATTTCGGACGGCAATTCGCGTATCGGCTTTGCCGGTTCCATCGGCCTGCGCGGCGACGTGAGCGGCATCTGGCAAATCGAAGGCAGCCTGAATAACTTCGACGAAGGCGGCGTGAATGGCCAGGGCAAGTCGGCCACCATCGAATCGCGCAATACCTTTGTCGGTATCGACAGCAAGCGTTTCGGCCGTTTCATCGTCGGTAATAACGACTCCGTCTACCGCAGCCTGGTCGGCTCGGGCGGCGCGCTGGGCGGCAACCTGGGTTTGACGGTGCAGGGCGTGGACGTGTGGAACAACACCTCGGCCCAGTTGAGCGGCAATGCCGACAGCCTGTTCGGCCGTGGCGAAGCACGCTACAAGAATTCGGCCCACTACCTGTCGCCGGAATGGCGCGGTTTCCAGGCTGGCGCATCGTACGGCTTCGATGAACAGCGCAGCACGGGCGACGACCGCGCGCGCTACTCGCTGGCCGCCAAATACAGCATCGGCGCGTTCTCAATCGGCGCCGGCTACGACCGCCAGCAAAATACGGGCGTCGACGTGGAAAACCTGTCCAAGGGTTTCGGCATGCGCAATACCTCCGTCAGCGGCGTAAACACCTCGTTCTACAAGCTGCTGGCGACCTATAAATTCCCGACCAAGACCTCGCTTGGCCTGGGGTTTGAGTCGGGCAGCTATGGCTACGCCGTGCAGTCGCTGCCGACGCCGGGCAATATCTACACCTCGCTGACCACGGGCAGCATGAAGCAGCGTTCCGTGATGGCTTCCTTGAGCCAGGAAGTGGGCTACGACGTGACCGTGATGCTGGCCGCCGGCAAGCTGGGCAAGCTCGATAACACCACCTTTGCCAAGCCCGACGATTTCGGCGCCACGCAAGTGTCGCTGGGCGCGACCTACAAGATCGACGAGCAGTTCATGCCCTATGTGTACTTCACGCGCATCAACAACAAGGCGCAGCAGAACGTCAACCTGGGCCAGTCTCCGCTGCACAGCAATAACTCGGGCAAGGATGACGCCTTCCTCGCACCGGGCAATTCGCCGCGCGCGTTCGGCTTCGGTTTTATCGCCCGTTTTTAAATTCGTACTGAACAAGTCCGGCCAGAGCCGGCTTAACGACTACAGCGCTGCCACATCAGAGCGGCGCTTACATCAGGAGATGCAAACATGAAGTCAGGTAGCAAAAAAATCAATACGGGCTGGGCGCAAGCCTGCGTGGCCTTGCCACTGGCCGCCATGCTGGCCGCATGCGGCGGTGGCAGCACCAATGGCGACACCGCCACCAGCTATAACCCCGGCAGCGTGTACCAGGTCGGCACCACGTCCTACGATCCGGACCTGCCGCCGGAACCCACCCTGCCGAAAGACACGCAGGTCTGCGCCACCCTGGAAGCGTCGAGCAACCTGGTGCGCCGCCCCGACGGCTCGCTGCCGCCGGAAGCCGATCCGTCGAAACCTGGCGTGGGCGCCGTGGTGACGACTGCTACCGCCAATCCCGACCAGGCCCGTATCCAGGCTGCACTCGATGCGTGCGGCGCCGCCGTCGATGCGGAAGTGGGCGCGAAGATCGCCGCCGCCGATGCCGCCGCCACCGCCGCGCAAAAGACGGCCAACGTCAAGAACGTCAATATCGCCGGCGTCTCGGGCGAGGAACTGGCCAAGCCTGAATACCGCGCCAGCAAGTTCGCCGTGCGCCTGGTAGTCAACCGTTCCGGCGTGGGCGATGGTTTTATCAGCGGCCCATTGACCCTGCCTTCGGGCGTGACCCTGTGGATCGACAAGGGCGTGACCCTGTACGCCTCGCGCGACGTGACCACGTATTCGCCGAATCCGGCCGGCCCCTACTGCGGCAATACGGCCGTCAGTTCCAGCAAGGCTGGCAGCTCGGGTAACTGCACCGCGCTGATCAACGGCTCCAACCTGGTCAATTCGGCCGTCATGGGCGATGGCTCGATCGACAGCCGCGCGTATTCGGAAATCGTCACCACCAACAAGCTGTATCCGTTGATGAAGGTCGACATGACCTGCTCGAACACCTATACCTCGTACGCGGCCGGCAAGCAGGCGGCTGACGGTGTGTCGTGCGATAACGGCGGCACGTTTGTTGATTCCAAATCGTCGGCACGCAACATGAGCTGGTGGGACCTGGCCTTCCTGGGCAATATGGTGCAGAACGGCGTCACGGGAACGGGTTCGCAATCGAACTTCCGCATGATGGTGTTCAACTACGCGAAAAACCTGACCCTGTACCGCATTTCGCTCAATAACAGCGCCAACTTCCACGTCGTGCCGAGCGGCGTCGATGGCTTGACGGTGTGGGGCGTGAAAGTGCAGACCCCGACTCTGGCAGCTTTTGCCAACCCGGCCGGTAACGGCAACCCGCTGTACAACGGCGAAACCTGGAATGCGGACAACGTCAAGAATACCGACGCCTTCGATCCGGGTGCAGCCAGCAAGGCGATTTCGGGCAAGCTGGCCACCGGCAGCAGCACCACGTCGGCGGGCGCCATGTCGTTTGACGGCTACCTGAAAAACTTTGTCTTCGCCTACAATTTCGTCAGCACGGGCGACGATGACGTGGCCTTGAAAGGCAGCGCCAATCCATCGCCTGCCGGCTCGGGCCTGTTCGCCATCGACGGCAAGCGCGACGTGCGTTCGGACCGCAAGCATGGCATCGTGATCGCGCATAACCACATCTACTGGGGCCATGGCATTTCGGTGGGCAGCGAAACCAACGCCGGCGTGACCAATGTCGAGGTGTACGACAACTCGTTCACGCATTCGGAAGAAGGCCTGCGCATCAAGTCCGACTATGCGCGCGGCGGCGAAGTGAGCAATATCCACTACCGCAATATCTGCATCCGCGATGCGCAGAACGCGCTGCTGTTTACCACTTACTACAGCACCAAGGCCTTGCCGGCGGCCGGCCCGCTGTATCCGAACTTCCACGATATCACGCTCGATAACGTGCGCATCCTCGGTAACACGGCCGTCAAGCTGCAGGGTTTCAAGGCCAACACGGGCGGTTTCGACAATCCGCAGTATCCTCTGGTGATGAGCCTGAACAATGTGGTGACCGACTCGCCGAACGCCACGACGATGACGTCGTCCGACGCCAACCTGACGATCAAGGGCACCAATTTGCCGATCTTTGCCAATGCCGCCGAACGCGTGACGGTCAATGGCACGGCCACGCAGGCGGTCGATGTGGACAAGGTCGTCGATTGCAGCAAGGCTTTCGTCGACTTCCCGGCCATCGGCCAGTCGAACCTGTTTGGTTCGACCTGGGATAAAAAGTAATACCGGCAGGCGCCGCGCCGTGCATCTTTCGTGATGCCGGCGCGGCAGCTGCCCTCCTGATTGAGAGGAAAGCATAGTGGAATCAGCAGACACCGTATTCGTGATCGGCGAATGCATGATCGAATTGCAGCGCAAGGAACAGCAGCAGGAGCAAGCCATGGCTTACCGCTTTGGCGGCGACACCCTGAATGCGGCGCTGTATATGGCGCGCCTGCTCGAACCGCAGCAGCACCAGGTGGCGTATGTGACGGCGCTGGGCAGCGATGGCTTGTCCGACGATATGTGCGCCAGCTGGCAGGAAGAGGGCATCAATACGCGCTGCGTGCAGCGCCTGGACGACAAGCTGCCGGGCATGTACCTGATCGAGACCGATGGCCAGGGCGAGCGCCATTTTCACTACTGGCGCAGCGATTCGGCGGCGCGCCACTGGATGCGCGGGCTGCAGGCGCCGGATATCTTGCGTGAGCTGGCTGGCGCGCGCCATGTGTATTTGTCCGGTATCAGCCTGGCGATTCTGCCGCCGGCCGACCGCGAACTGCTGCTGGCAACCCTGGCGCAATGCCATGCGCAGGGCGGCCGGATCATCTTCGACAATAATTATCGTCCCCGTTTATGGGAAAGCGCCGATGCTGCCGCGTCCATCTATCACCGCATTATGGGCCTGTCGTCGCTGGCATTGCTGACACTGGACGATGAAGAGGCGCTGTACGGGCCGGCCAGCATCGCCCAGGTACTGGCGCGCACGGCGGCGCTGGGCGTGCCCGAAATCGTGCTCAAGCGCGGCGCCCAGCCCTGCATCGTCTGGCGCCAGGGTGAACAGGAAGAAGTGACTGCCCAGCCGGTGGCGCGCGTGGTCGATACCACGGCGGCCGGCGATTCCTTCGGCGCAGCCTATGTGGCGGCACGCCTGAAGGGCCAGCCACCGGCCAGCGCGGCGCGGGCAGGGCACCGTCTGGCCGCCTGCGTGATCGGCCAGCGCGGCGCCATCATCGCGCGCACGGAAATGCCTGTCAGCTGAGCGCAGAAGCTGTATCATCAAAACCGCGTTTTCCCGTTTAACTTTGCCGTTCCGTTAAAAAATCTATCAATAAGTTTATGAATCTGACGTCTACTCCTCCTTCGGCCGATGGCGAAACCGGCGTCAGCGCCGCCCGCCGCGTGTACGGCCTGCTGCGCCAGCGTATTGTCGACATGAGCATGCTGCCCGGTACCCGTATCGTGGAGAAGGAACTGGCCGAAGAGCTGGGCACCAGCCGCACGCCCGTGCATGAAGCGGTGCAGCGCCTGGCCGAGGAAGGCTTGATCGAGGTGCTGCCGCGCGTGGGCACGTTTGTCGCCCGCATTCCCCTCGATTCGCTGGAAGAAGCCATGCTGGTGCGCTGTGCGCTGGAGACGGCCATCATTGAAAAGGCCACGCAGCGGGCCACGCCGGAAGGCATCGCCAGGCTGCGCGCCATCCTGGCCGCGCAGGCCGACTGCATCAGCAGCAACGATATACGGGGCTTTCACCGCACCGACGAGAATTTTCATGCAGCCCTGGCCGAATTGTCCGGTTATCCCGGTGTCTGGCCCATGATACTGCAGGCGAAAACCCAGATGGACCGCTACCGCCAGCTGACCCTGCCCCTGGAAGGACGCATGAGCGACGTGATGGCCGAACATGCGCAAGTGGTGGAAGCGGTGGCCTCGGGTGACCCGCAGCATGCCGTCGCCGCCATGCGCAGCCATCTCGATCACGTACTGCCGGTGCTGGAAATCACCCGCAAACTGCGGCCTGAATATTTCATGCCGCACCTCGCCGTCAAACCCAGGCGCTAGATCCTCCCTGCCGTCCGTCCTTTGCCTGCCAGCGCCGCGGGCAGGACCCGGCACGCCTGTCGCTACGCACACATACAAGGATTACACATGAAAGTGTCCCACCGCCTGATCCTGCTGGTCGGCGCCGCACTGCTGGCCATGGCCATGCTGGGCGCCTACAGCCTGCGCAATCTCTACCAGGCCATGCAGCACGACCGCCAGGCGCAAATTGTCAATATGCTCAAGATGGGAGAACACCTGGCCGCCCATTACCACGCCCTGGAGCTGGCTGGCCAGCTCACGCGCGAGCAGGCGCAGGCGGCAGCGAAGGAAGCACTGACCCAGCTCAATAACGACGGCAAGAGCTATTACTGGGCCCGCCTGCCGAATGGCTTGAACCTGGTGCACCCGAATCCAAAGAATATCGGCGTGATCGCCGAAGGCGAAACCATGGATGGCCGGCCCGACTCGCAAGCGTATATCGAAGCGCTGGCGAAAGATGAAGTGGGCCTGGTGTCCGTCAAGAGCCGCCGCGATGGCCAACTGGTGGCCAAGCTCAATGGCATCATCGCGTTTGCACCCTGGGGCTGGTGGATAGGCACGGGCTTTTTCAATGACGATATCGAAAACGCCTTCTGGCAGGCAGCCATGCAGTTCCTGTGGTTTTTTATCGCCGCCCTTGCCGTGATGCTGGCGCTGGGCTGGCAAGTGATACGCAGCGTGCTGGGCGTGCTCGGCGGCGAACCGGCCTATGCGGGCGCTGTCACGCAGCGCATCGCCGGGCGTGATTTATCGGCGCCGGTAGCCTTGCGCACGGGCGACGATGGCAGCCTGCTGCACAGCATCGCGCGCATGCAGCAAGACCTGGCCACCACCGTGCGCCATATCCGCGGCAATGCGGCGGCGATAGCAGCCGCCTCGAAGGAAATCGCCAACGGCAACCTGGACCTGTCGGCGCGCACGGAAGCGCAAGCCAGTTCGCTGGAGCAGACGGCCGCTTCAATGGAAGAATTGACGGGCACCGTCAGCCAGAATGCGGGCAATGCGCAACAGGCGAGCGCGCTGGCCGGCGATGCCTCGCAACTGGCGCAGCAGGGCGGCGCCGTGGTGGCGCGCATGGTCGACACCATGGGGGCGATCGGCCAGTCGTCAGGCAAGATCGCCGAGATCACGGGGCTGATCGACGCCATCGCTTTCCAGACCAATATCCTGGCCTTGAACGCGGCCGTTGAAGCGGCGCGCGCGGGCGAGCAGGGACGCGGCTTTGCCGTGGTGGCGGGCGAAGTGCGCAGCCTGGCCCAGCGCGCGGCTGGCGCGGCCAAGGAAATCAAGGACTTGATCGGCGTATCGGTCAGGCAGGTGGAAGAGGGCGGCGCGCTGGCCAGCCAGGCTGGCGAGGCGATGCAGCAGGTGGTTGCAGGCATCGCCAAAGTCACGGCCTTCATGCACGACATCAGCGCGGCCACGCATGAACAGAGCGAGGGCATCGCGCAAGTGAACCAGGCCATCATCAGCATGGACGACGTGACGCAGCAGAATGCAGCGCTGGTGGAACAGGCCGCTGCCGCCGCCCAGGCCATGCAGGAACAGGCGCATCAGTTGTCGGAACTGGTGAGCCTGTTCAAACTAGAACATCAAACTGGCGTGTAAGCCTGCACTTCCAGCGGCTGGCCCTTGGCGTCGAAGCGCAGGGCCACCGACAATTGGCTCACGCCGATGGTGGCCAGCGCGTCGCAGATGTCGTCCACTTCATCCTGCAGGTCGGCCGCCAGGTCCAGCGGCTTGTCTGCGCTGTGCAGCAATGCGCCGCCAGCCGCATGCACATTCACGCGCAGCAGCATCTCGCCCTGCTCATCGGCCGGGCCCACGATGACGGCAACGTCGGCAGGGGCGACATTGTTTTCTGCCAGTGCATGATTGATGCCCGACATCATTTGCAGCATCGCGTATTCGGCCATGCCTTGTTCCTTGCCACCGTGGAACAGATCCTGGTACAGGAAACTGACTTCCAGCGTGGTGCCGGCGGGCGCCAGGCAGCGTTTGACGAGCTCGGCCACGTCGCCCGTCCATTGCTGGTAGCGGGCCATGCGCGCATCGAACCAGGCGTCGAGCGCCGCTTCATCTTTCGGTTCCACATAGAAGGGGTCGTCCACGCGCTTGAGGGCAAAGCCCAGCAGGAAGCGCAATTCCACGGCTGTGTCTTGCGGGCCGAAGTCTGTCTCGCTCCAGCCCACGATGCTGCGCTCCAGGCCAGGTGCGGCGACGATTTTCTTGTCCGTCATCGAGGTATAGGCGTCGCGCACCATTTCATGCAGATGGCTGTAGGTGATGCGGTCGATTTCGTCGAGGTCGTAGGCGTGGCTCATCAGGACCACCTTGGCCTTGGCGCTTTCCAGTTGCGCTGTCTGGAAACTTTTCACCAGCGCTTCGAATGCCGGCTGGTCCAGGAAGGTGTCCGCCTGTTTCAAGCCGCCCGTGCTTTGCACCAGCAGCGGCACCACGAAGGCGTTGATTTCCATGGATGGCGCGTTTTCGCGGCGTATCACCACCACCGACGAGGCTTCCTCGATATGCTGGCGCAGATACTGATAAGCGCCCACGTCTTCATATTTCGCCCGCTCGATGGCGTCGTACAGCACTTCATCTTTCTTCTGGTTCAGGCTTTTGCGGATGATGCGGCCGAACTCGACGGCCTGCTCGGCCAGCACCGTGCCTTGCGAATCGCTGTCTTCCTGTTCCGCCAGGTTCAGGGCCATCGTGCACAGCATGCGCGTGACGGCTTCATCCTTGTCTTCAGGCGAGTTGGCGGACTTACGGGGGACAGGGCGCTTATTTTTAGGCATGGTGGTCGCGAGGGTTAAGTTATCAGGTAAGGCAAGTAAAGCAACTAAAGCAACTAAAGCAAACGGGCGCCGCGGCGATGCCGCCTGGCGCCCGGAAGGGATGATACAGGCCGTCGAGGCCGCACGGTGCGATCAGTGATCGGTATCGAACATCTCGTGCAATTCATCGAGCAGGTCGGTGGTTTCTTCCGCAGACAAGCCAAGATGCTTGCAGGCAAGATCACCGCCCTTGTCCCACTCCAGCGAACTACTGTTGCCATGGTAGCGCTGAATGCCTTTTTCGGCCAGCAAGGACAGCGCCACCAGCGAACGGATGGCGTCGTCGGTGGACGGGTCAGCCAGCACGCTGTAATCGTGGTGATGCAAAATCGCCCAGGCCACGTCCGACGACAGGCCCCAGTTGCGGGCCAGCAAGCAGCCGATGGCCGCGTGGTTGGTCTGGTGGCGCGCATCTTCCAGGCGCGTGAAACAGTGCTCGGCATCGTTGGCCGCCGCCGCATACGTGTTGACGTAATCGGGAAAACGGTTCATCAGCAGCGGTACGCCGATATCGCAGAACAGGCCGAAAGTGTGGGCGATATCGGGTGGGGCGATGCGCAACTTGCGTGAGGTAAATACCACGGCACGCGCCCGCTTGGCCGAGACATCCCAGAAATTGTTCAGTTCCACGCCTTCCGCTTCCAGCGCCTGGCGCGCCAGCAAGCCCGTCATCATGGCGCTGCACTGGTTAATGCCCAGAAAGTTGATGCCTTGCTCGACCGACTTGGCCTTGCGCGCGGCGCCATAAAACGGCGAATTGGCCAGTTTTAATAGCGCGCCCGACATGCCGACATCATCGGCAATGATGCGGGCGATCTTGCGCGGCGATGGGTCAGCTTCGGCCAGCTCGCGCTGCAAATCGACCAGCAGGCTGGGGCGCGGTGGAATGCGGATGGAACGCATCAAGGCATCGACTGGATCACCTTCATTTGCCTTCGCTTGCGTTGCTGCTATCGTCATCATTCTTTTCGCATCACTGGGTGGTTGTCTGTCACGCCCTGCGCCGGATTGAGCTGATGGAGCTCCGGCGCACTGCCTGGAGATTATCGCTGTTTATGGCTGGCAATAGTTCATCTATGCAATAAATTGTGTAAAAAAGTATGCTTTTTATCCTGTGGCGAGGTCTTTTTTATGGCTATATCCATAATATTTATTGATTTTTAAGAACGGTGCGAACCTGCGCGGCGCAGATGGAAAGCCGGGGCGCGCTACAATTGCGCCATGAAAAGCATACTTGCCGGCATCGATTTTGCAGACGATTCTGCCAGCGTGGCGCAGCAGCTGATCGGCGTCACTCTGCTGGTCAATGGCATCGGTGGACGCATCGTGGAAACGGAAGCCTATGACGGGCTGGACCCTGCTTCGCACACGTTTTCGGGTATCACGCCGCGCAATGCGGCCATGTTCGGCCCGCCTGCCCATGCTTATGTCTACCGTTCCTACGGCATCCACTGGTGTCTGAATTTTGTCTGCCGCGAACCTGGCCATGGTGCCGGCGTGCTGATACGGGCGATTGAGCCGCTCGCGGGGCTGGACGTCATGCGTGAACGGCGCGGGGTCGACGAACTGCGGCTGCTGTGTTCGGGGCCGGGCAAGGTATGCCAGGCGCTGGGCGTCAGCCACTTGCAGAACCGCCTCGATTTGAATGCACCGCCGTTCCTGCTGCTGCCGCGCGAGGATGAAGTGACGGTGCTGGCCGGGCCGCGCATCGGCATTTCGAAAGCCATGGAAGTGCCATGGCGTTTCGTGCTGGCCGGTTCTCCCTACTTGAGCAAGCCGATGCGGAGTGAAGTTAAGCTGAACTAGGCGCGGCGCTTGCTGCGTAGCGGACTTTGCAATGCCCGCCGTTCAGCCTGACTAGCCCTATGTTCTTCCGGATGCTGGAAGGAATCGGCTTCGCTGGGTTTTTCCTGCACCGCTATCACTGTTGACCCCGCCGCCTGGTCCAGGGTGAACACGGCCACGGCGGACGACAGGGTCACGGCCTGGTCCTGCAGGCTGGCCGCCGCCGCCGCTGCCTGTTCGACCAGCGCCGCATTTTGCTGCGTCACATCATCCATTTGCGCCACTGCCAGATTGACTTCGCTGATACCCGATGCCTGCTCCGCGCTGGCCGCCTGCACGCGCTGGATGATGTCGTTGACTTGCTGTACCGAGGCGACGATCGCGCCCATGCTGTCCCCCGCTTGCTGTACCGCCACGCTGCCGCCATCGATGGTGGTCACCGAGGTGGCGATCAGGGTCTTGATTTCCTTCGCGGCGGCGGCCGAGCGGTGCGCCAGGGTGCGTACTTCCGAGGCCACCACTGCAAAGCCCCGTCCCTGTTCGCCGGCGCGCGCCGCCTCCACTGCCGCGTTCAGCGCGAGGATATTGGTCTGGAATGAAATACCGTCGATCACACCGATAATTTCCACGATCTCGCGCGAATTAGCTCGTATTGTCGTCATCATCGTCACTGCCTGCTGCATCGCCGCGCCCCCTTGCACGGCCAGGGTCGATGCCTGGGCCGCCAATTGGCAGGCGAGCTGGGCATTGGATGCATTGTGGTTGACGGCTTGCGTCAGCGTTTCCATGGCGCTCGAGGTTTCTTCCAGCGAGCTGGCCTGCATTTCCGTACGGGCAGACAAATCCATATTGCCGGTGGCGATTTCGCGCGAAGCCGTGTCGATCGAGTGCACCGCTTCCATGATGGTGCGCAAGGTCTGGTTCAGATTGGCGATGGTCTGGTCCAGCACGCGCGAGGTGTCGGCGATCTCGTCGCGGCCCTGATTCGGCGCACCTGCGATCAGCTTGCCCGCCGCCAGGTCTTGCACCACATCGGCAATGCCGCGTATTTCTCCCAGCATCGCGCGCCGCACCAGCATCGTCACCACGATGGAGGCGAGGATGGAAAGGATCACGGCCAGCAGCAAGCTCCAGCCCAGGCTGCGAAATTCCGCGCTGGCCGTGGCATGCGCCTGGGTGCTGAGGGTCGTTTCCAGCCTGGATAATTGCGCCAGCTGTTCGTTGAGCTGGGTGAACTGCGTTTCGGCCTTGAGCATGGAATTGGTGGCGATCGATTGATCCATCTGCGCAATTTCCATGGTTTCCAGCACCGCCTTGCGATACGCCGCCAGGGGCACGAGCGCTGCATCGACCAGGGTGCTTTCCGCTTCCGACGCCGAGGCGCGCAAGTTGGACAATTGTTCGGCGATGGCCTGGTGGCGCGCCTTGATCTGTTGTTCCAGCGCATCGAGGCGTGCCTTGGCAAAGCTGCCGTTGGTCCACGCCAGCAGCTGGTACATATTGCCGTGCGCATATTTGGCGTCGCTCGCCACGTCCGCGGCCGCCTTCAGGTGGTGGATGCGGACAGTCACCATGTTTTCCAGCGAGGCATTTTGCCGCACCATGCCATACCAGGCGCCGGCCGAACTGAGTATCAGCAGCAGCAGGACGAGGGCGGGGGCCAGCAATAATTTTGGTCCGATGCGTAATTTGTCGAGCATGTTTTGACTCCTGCCTGTGGCTGTATCGGGCGTGATGGAACCCCGCCCTGAAGCGGGGCGTGCTGGCTCGCCTGGCTATTTTTTGTACAGGCCCGCTTCCAGCACCACATCGTTGACGCGCAGGATGTAGGTGGTTTTCGGTTCGATCTTGCCGCTGACGGGATTCTTGTACAGATAGTCGACCCAGCCCTTGCCCTGCTTTTGCGCCAGTTCGATGATTTCACGGCGATATTTCTTGCCATTCGCATCAGGCACATCGGTCAAGTCCTTGCCGACGATGGCCGGGTTGATCGGATGGGCCAGCACGATGCCCGTCTTGATGTCGCGCATGTCCACATACAGCGAGCCTTGCACGAAGTCAGGATCCTTGGCGATGAGTTTTTTAATCATTTCTTCCTTGCCATGCGCCTTGATGAAGGCGGCGCCCCGTTCGGCCATGGCGATAGCGTCTTTTTCAGTCGGTTCCGTGGCGGCGCTGACGGCGAAACTGGCCAATGCCAGGCATAGCAGATTAGCTTTGATGATTTGTTTCATGAAGACTCCTTGTGAAATCGAGATAGGTGTTGCCAAACCGTAATTTACGTCGCACTGGTCTACACAGAATTGCGATTGAACAAACTTAAGTCTTGCCCAAGTGCATGTCTGATTAGATGCAGGCAGTAGAAGACTTGTTGATGTGCGGCAATTGGTTCTTTCTGGCAAGAACTATGATGACTTTCCCAGCATGGCGATTTTTAAGCATGAAATGATATGGCCGATGATGGCTTGATTTTCATGATTTTTAATGGAAGTTATTATCACTACCGTACAGGAGTCGAGCATGTCCGATGACAGCAGCGAACTTTCGAGCGTCAAATTCAAACCCTATACGCGGCAGACGATTAGCCAGGCCCGGCAGTGGGATTGGCTGCCTCCCGAGCAGCGTGAAGCCGTGCAAGTGGTATCACACGTTTTGCCGTTCCGCACCAATCAATACGTGCTCGATCAATTGATCGACTGGAACAATATTCCCGACGACCCTATCTACCGCCTGGTATTCCCGCACCGCGACATGCTGCTGCCCGAGCACTATGCGCATTTGCGCGAGCTGGTGCTGGTACGCCAGGACAAGGTTGCCATCGATGCGTATGTACGCGGCATCCGCCTGGGCATGAACCCGCATCCGGCCGGCCAGATGACGCATAACGTGCCCACCATGAATGACGAACCGGTGCGTGGCTTGCAGCATAAGTATGCGCAAACCGTGCTGTTTTTCCCCAGTGCCGGCCAGACGTGCCACGCGTATTGCACCTTCTGTTTCCGCTGGCCGCAGTTTGTCGGCATGGACGACATGAAATTCGACGCGCGCGAATCCACTGAGCTGGCCGCTTACCTGAAGCTGCATACGGAAGTGACCGACGTGCTGATTACGGGCGGCGATCCGATGATCATGAATACGCGTTCGCTGGCCGCGTATCTGGAACCCTTGCTGGACCCGGCGCTGGCGCATATCCAGAACATTCGCATCGGCACCAAGTCGGTGGCGTACTGGCCCCAGCGTTTCGTGTCCGACCGCGATGCGGATGACTTGCTGCGCCTGTTCGAACGCATCGTCAAGGCAGGCAAGAACCTGGCCATCATGGGCCATTACAGCCACGCCGTCGAATTGCGCCAGGATATCGCCCAGCAAGCCGTCAAGCGCATCGTCTCGACGGGCGCCACCTTGCGCATGCAGGGGCCGCTGATACGCCACATCAATGAGGACCCGAATAGCTGGGCCGAGCTGTGGCAGACGGGCACGCGGCTGGGGGCAATTCCGTATTACATGTTCGTCGAGCGCGACACGGGGCCGCGCGGTTACTTTGAAGTGCCGCTGTTCAAGGCCCACGAGATTTTCCAGGCCGCCTACCAGCAGGTGTCCGGCTTGTCGCGCACGGTGCGCGGGCCTTCCATGAGCGCTTTTCCCGGCAAGATCGTGATCGATGGCGTAGTCACTATTGGCGGAGAAAAAGTGTTTGCACTGCAATTCCTGCAGGCACGCAATCCGGACTGGGTACGGCGGCCGTTTTACGCGAAATTCGATGCGGAAGCAACCTGGTTCGACGATTTACGGCCTGCATTTGGCCAGGAGAAATTCTTCTTTGAACTCGATCAAGCCGTGCCGGAAGTGGCGCATGCGCCGCAGCGCGTGATCCGCCTGGTGCAGGCAGCCTGAGCATGGAACGCGCAGGCCCGCCCGCGCGTTCCAGCGTGGCCGTATTTTGTTTGATCTTCCTGCCGTATGCGCTGGGGCATTATCTGTCCTGTCTGCTGCGTGGCGTGAATGCCGTGCTGACTTCAGAATTGCTGGCGACCGTGCCGCTGACGGCCACGCAGCTGGGTTTGCTGACCAGCGTGTTTTTCCTGGCGTTTGCGCTGGTGCAATTGCCGGTCGGCATGGCGCTTGATCGTTACGGTCCGCGCACGGTGCAACTGCTGTTGCTGCTGGTGGCGGCGCTCGGCGTGTTCCTGTTCAGCCAGGGCCGTAGCTTTGCCGAACTGATGTGGGCGCGCGCCGTGATGGGCGCAGGCCTGGGCGGCTGTTTCATGGCCGCCGTGAAAGCCATATCCGGCGCTGTCGCACCTGCGCGGCTGCCATCCATGCATGGTTATCTGATTGCCGTGGGCGGACTGGGGGCGGCCACGGCCACCATGCCTGTCAAGCTGGCCCTGCATTACACGGATTGGCGCGGCCTGTTCCTGGGCCTGGCTGTCGGGGCACTGGCCATCGCCTTGCTGATCCGCCTGCTGACTCCTGCCATGCCTGCACGTCAGGCGCCCACTACGCCTGCTATCCGCCTGCGCGATGTGTATGCCGACCCTGCATTTCGCCGCACCATCCGCTTGATCCTGCTGCCGCACACCGTGTTTTTTGGCATCCAGGGGCTGTGGATAGGGCGCTGGCTCAGCGACGTGGGCGGCTTGTCCGACGACAGCGTGGCGTATCTCCTGTACTTGGGCATGGCCGCCGTCATCTTCGGCGCCATCGGCATGGGCATGGTGACGGAGTGGGCGGCGCGGCGCAATTACACGCCCATGCAAGTGGCTGCCGTGGGTGTGGCGCTATTTATTCTGGTGCAATTGGGCATGGCCAGCAATTACCAGCCTGGGCTGCCTCTGCTGTCCGTGCTGTTTACCTTGCTGGGCACGGTGGCGGGCCTGGAATACGCGATTGTCGCGCAAAGCATGCCGCCCAGTTTGACGGGGCGGGCGGCCACTTGCCTGAACTTGCTGATCTTTACGGGAGCTTTTTTGGTGCAGGCGGGCTTCGGCCTGATCCTGGGACTGTGGCCAGTCGATGCACAGCATCATTATCCGCCCGAGGCTTATCGGGTTGCGTTCGGGATGCTGGCTGCCCTGCAATTGCCGGGACTGCTGCTGTTTTTCATCGACCATGTCAGGCATGCCGGTGCATCCGGTAAAATGGCAGCCTGCTCAGCGGCAATGATTAACTCCAAGGAAGACTATGAAACTCGTTCGTTACGGACGTCCAGGCAAGGAAAAACCGGGCCTGATCGATGAAGAAGGCAAACTGCGCGACCTGTCCGGCGTGGTCGCCGATATCGACGGTACCCAACTGTCCGACAAGGCCTTGCGCAAGCTGGCCAGGATCGATGAAAAAACGCTGCCCCTGGTGCGCGGCAACCCGCGCTTCGGCGTACCGCTGGCCAAGGTCGGCAAATTCATCGGCATCGGCTTGAATTACGCCGATCACGCGGCCGAAGCGGGCATGCCCTTGCCGGCCGAACCCATCGTTTTCATGAAGGCTGTTACCTGCCTGAATGGTCCGGACGATAATGTGATCTTGCCGAAGGGCTCGAAAAAGACGGACTGGGAAGTGGAACTGGGCGTGGTGATCGGTACGCGCGCGCAATACGTGAGCGAAGAAGAGGCGCTGAAATACGTGGCCGGCTATTGCGTCGTCAATGACTTGTCCGAGCGTTCGTTCCAGCTGGAACGGGGACCGCAATGGGACAAGGGCAAGGGCTGCGATACCTTCGGCCCGGTCGGCCCATGGCTGGTGACGCGCGATGAAGTGTATGACGAGCAAGACCTGGACCTGTACCTGGAATTGAACGGCAAGCGCATGCAGACGGGCAACACGAAAACCATGATTTTCACGGTGGCGCAGATCGTCAGCTACCTGTCGCAATTCATGACCCTGGAACCGGGCGACATCATCGCCACCGGCACGCCGCCCGGCGTGGGCCAGGGCCGCAAGCCGCAGCGCTTCCTGAAAAAAGGCGACAGCCTGCGTCTCGGTATCGCCGGCCTGGGCGAGCAGCAGCAAGACGTGGTGGCCTGGACCGCCAAGTGATTTGATCGAGTAACACAGCACTGTGCAGGCCATCAGCGATGGTCTGCACAGTGCGCTTGCCAGCTGGTTGCAAGCATGGCACAACGATCACAGCTCGGCGCAAGAAGTCATGTGACCTACATTCGGTCATACGATTGTCACACAAACTCACTATCATGATGCACCTAATAACCTCCCTCCTCTTATTAGGCACGTCATGTTCCCCACCTTGTCTTCCACGAAACACCCCCGCGTCACCCGTTTGCATCTGGCCCTGGTAGCCGCCGGCCTGTGCGCGCTGCATACTGCCGCCTTCAGTGCTACCGATGCCGATGCCGATACTGCCAGCCCTGCGTCCGGCGAGGTGTCCCGCGTGGTAGTCAAGGCCACGGTCGAAAAGAAAAAGCTCAGCGATAGCGTCAGCAGCGGCGCCCTGGGCCGCAAGTCGGAACTCGATACGCCATTCTCCACCAAGGCCGTCAGCAGCGATGAAATCGAAGACCGCCTGGCCACCAGCATTTCCGAAGTGCTGAAATACGATGCTTCGGTTACCGCCATCAGCCCGCCGATCAGCACCCACCCGGCCACCATCCAGATGCGCGGCCTGCGGCTCGATGACTTGAACGGCTATAAGGTCGACGGCCTGGCCAATATCAACCGCGGCACGGAAATGCCGCTGGAAATGTTTGAAAGCGTGGAAGCACTGAAAGGATTGTCGGGCTATATGTACGGCTTCGGCTCGCCGGGCGGCATCGTCAACTACGTCAGCAAGCGCCCAACCACCGACAAGAGTTTCAGCGCGGCGCTGGGCTACCAGGAAGGCGGTGCGATCAAGGAGCATATCGATACGGGCGGCCGCGTGGGCGAAGACGGCGCCTTTGGCTACCGTTTGAACCTGCTGCACGAAGACGGCGGCGTGAAGGAAGAAAGCGGCTCCATCAACCGCAATGCCGCCAGCCTGAACCTGGACTGGCGCCTGAGCAGGGATCTGACCCTGAGCTATGATGTGCTGTACCAGCGCCGCGCCACTGTCGGCGGCACCGATATCGTCATTTCACCGAGCTTCAAGGTACCGGCACCGATAGCCGGTGACAGCAAGCTCAATAGCATCGGCGCCGGCAGCGATGTCGAATATTCGCTATACACGACGGGCCTGGAATACCGCTTGGCGCCGGACTGGACCGCCAATTTCTCGTACCGCACTTCCGACTCGACCCGCGTCTATAAAAAAGACCAGTACTACATCACCAGCAATACCGGCAACTACAAGGACCGCGTCACGTCCGAGCTGCACGCCTACCATTTCGACCAGGTGCAAGCCAGCCTTACCGGCAAGTTCGCTACCTTCGGCTTGCAGCATGAAGTGGTGGCAGGTGTCCTGTCGCAAAACCTGGGTTCGACCGATTCTGTCGTCACGCCCAAGCCCTACCTGGGTACCGGCAACCTGTATGCACCGACCATCTTCAACGCCACCAGCACCAACTATAGCGGCGGCCTGTACCAGGATGAGACCACGCGCCAGGATGCAGTGTTTGCCAGCGATACGCTCAAGCTGAACGACAGCTGGTCGGTGCTGGCCGGTTTGCGCTACACGCAGTACCAGGACACCGCCTATTCCACCAAGGGCGCCGTGATTGCCAGTTATCCAGCCGACAAAGCCACGCCAACCATCGCGTTGATGTACAAGCCGGCCGCCGACACCACGCTGTACGGCAGCTATGTCGAAGCCCTGGAACAAGCTTCTAGTGCACCGACTTCGGCTGCCAATGCCTTGCAAACTTTTGCACCGATCAAGAGCAAGCAGACCGAATTCGGCATCAAGACGGAACGCAGCTTCTGGAATGCCAGCGCAGCCGTGTTCCAGATTGAACGGGGCGCCCAGTACACCAACGCCGGCAATGTCTTCGTCGCGGATGGCCAGACGCGCTACCAGGGCCTGGAGTTCAACTCGGTGCTGCAGGCAGCGAAGAATGTGTCGATCGAAGGCGGCATCATGCTGCTCGACGCCACCTTGCAAGATGCGGCGCCTGGCTACAGCGGCAAGCGCGCCGTCGGTGCGCCGCGCCGCCAGGCGTCGGTGCAGGCCACCTGGCGCGAAGTCTTGCCTGGCCTGGCGCTGCACGCCGGCGCCCAGTACCTGGGCGAGCTGGCGATGGACGCGGCCAACGCCAATACCTTGCCATCGTATGCGTTGTTCGATGCGGGCTTCAATTACCGTCACCGCTATTTCGGCAAGATGGTCAGCGTGCGCGCAAATATCTCGAACCTGGCCAACCGCAAATACTGGACCTACTATCAGGAGAACTACCTGAACGTGGGCTCGCCGCGTACTGCCAGCGTGAATGTCCGGGTAGACTTTTAAACCATGAAATTCCCACGCCTTGCGGCCGGCGCCGCGTTGTCCCTGCTGCTGTTGAATGCTTACGGCGAGCAGTACTACCAAAGCAAAACGCCGTATGGGCCGCAGCAGGACATGGCCAGCTACGAAGCGGCGCCGCCAGGCTACCGCCCTGTCTATACGCAGCTGCTGGCGCGCCATGGCTCGCGTGGCCTGAGCAGCTTCAAGGCTGACCTGGCGCTGTACAACTTGTGGCGACAAGCCGGCAAGGAGCATGCGCTGACGCCGCTGGGCCGGCAACTGGGCCCGGATATCCGGCAACTGATGAAGGCCAATTTCCTGCTCGGCTATGGGGTGGATGGCATCAGCAAGCCCGGTTATGGCAATGAAACCATGCAGGGCGTAGCCGAGCATACGCAGCTGGCGCAGCGCCTGTACCAGCGCTTGCCGCAACTGTTCAACGACGCAGCGGGCCAGTCGCGCCAGATCGTGGTGGTCACTTCCGGCAAGGACCGCGCCGTCGACAGCGGCTATTTCTTTACCCGTTCGCTGCTGGCGCAACAGGCCAGCCTGGCGCCGCTGCTGGTCTACCCGGACTCGCTGGCGCCGCGCGCCGAAACCAGCCCCGCCAGCCACGACAGCCGTCCCAGGGGCACCGACCGCTACTTGCTGTATTTCCATAAACTGAGCGCCAGGCAAGACCAGGTGGCCGATGCTGCCGATCCGCTGTATCCGGCTTACCAGGCCAGCCAGTCCTACCAGGCCTGGCTCAGGAGCGATGAGCTGCGCGACCGCGAGGCCGCAATCCTGGCGCAGCCGCGCCTGGCCGCCGCAGCAAAGACGGTGCTGGAACGCCTGTTTACGCCAGCCTTTGTGGCTGCGCTGGCGCAGGGACGCTATCGGGTCGCCAACACCGGCACCTATCGTTACACCAGCGCCGATGGCAAGTTCAGCAATCGCTTGAGCGGCGATGGCGATACCGTGATCGCTTCGGCCACCGACGCCGCGCTGGCGCTGTATGAACTGTATGCGGCAGCGGCCGACATGCGCCACGAAGTGGCTGCCGACTTCACGCGCTACGTGCCGCCCGCGCAGGCCGCAGTGTTTGCTGCTGTTGACGATGCGCAATCGTTTTATGCCAAAGGGCCGGGCATCGCCGAGAACGGCGACCTCAACTACCGCATGGCGAGCACCTTGCTGGATGACTTTTTCAAGGAAGTAGACGCGGTTGCCAGCGGCGACCTGTCGCATGCGGCCAAGCTGCGCTTTTCCCACGCGGAAATCGTGATCCCCATGGCGGCCATGCTCGGCTTGCCCGGCATGGCGGCGCCGTTGCCGCGCGCTAGCATGTATAGCTACGACAATAATTCGTGGCGCGGCGCTACGGTGGCGCCGATGGCGGCCAATATCCAGTGGGATGTGTACACGGACGGCCAGGGCAGCACGCTGGTGCGCATGCTGTACAACGAAAAGGAAACCGACTTCAAGCCCGATTGCGACAGCGCCAGGATGGCTCCGGCCAGCCATTTCTATCGTTATGCCCAGTTAAAGAGTTGCTATCAGCGCTAGAAAGCACATGTACACTACAGGCAACAGCATAAAACAGACTTCTACATGACTGATCGCCTTCCTCCCCTTGCTTTCGAACAATTGAGTGCAGAGCAGCAAACGGCTGCGCAAGCCATCATCGATGGTCCGCGCGGGGCGCTGTATGGCCCCTTCGTGCCGCTGATCCGCAGCCCCGAGCTGATGGAAGCGGCCCAGCGCCTCGGTGAATACCTGCGCTACCGCAGCGCCATCGGCACGCGGCTATCGGAATTGGCGATCCTGGTCACGGCGCGCCAGTGGGACCAGCAAGTCGAATGGGCCATCCATGCGCCGCTGGCGGTACAAAACGGCATCGCACCAGCGGCGGTGGACGCCATCGCCGAGCGGCGCATGCCGGGCGGTTTGCCGCCAGACGAACAAGCCGTGCACGACTTTTGCATCGAGTTGCAGCAACATAAACGGGTCAGCGATGCGACCTACGCGCAGGCCTTGAAGCTGTTCGGCGAGCATGGCGTGGTCGATTTGATGGGCATCAACGGTTATTACACGTTCTTGGCCATGGTAATGAATGGGGCGCAGACGGCCACGCCGGTTTCAACGGCATTGCCGTTGCCTGCCTGAGATGAAGTGTTGTTAAGGGGTAACATGGATAAAATGTCATATATTCTTATCATTGCTGAATATATACTTTAACTCCCTTTCCACAGCGAAAACGCTCCATGAAAACTCGTTCGTGCTTTACCCTGATGGGCCGCGCCGTGCTGGCGTTGGCCCTTTCTTTTTGCCCATTGATTACGGCGCAAGTCATGGCCGCCGACACCGCCAGTGCCTCGGCGCTGGAAAACTCGGTCGTCAAGGTATTTTCCACCTTGCGTGGGCCCGATCCGTACAAGCCTTGGAGCAAGGCCGGGCCGCAGGAAGTGACGGGTTCGGGCGTGGTTATCGATGGCCACCGCATCCTGACCAATGCGCATGTGGTCGGTTATGCCAGCCAGGTGCAAATCCAGGCCAATGGCGCTGGCGACAAGATCCCGGCTACCGTGCTGGCCATTTCGCGTGGCATGGACCTGGCCTTGTTGAAGGTCGATGACGACAGTTTTTTTGACAGCCACAAACCGGTGCCGCGCGCCAATGTCCTGCCCGACGTGCGCGACGCCGTGCTGGCCTACGGTTACCCGACGGGCGGCACGTCCTTGTCGATCACCAAGGGCATCGTTTCGCGCATCGAGTTTGTGCGCTACAACTATCCTGTTTCCGGCTTGCGTATCCAGATCGATGCGGCCATTAATCCGGGCAATAGCGGCGGCCCCGTGATCGCCGGCGACAAGATGATCGGCCTGGCCTTTGCCGGTGCGCTCAATATGCAGAATATTGGCTACATCATCCCCAACGAGGAAATCGAACTGTTCCTGCGCGATGAGGCCAGCGGTACGCCCCAGGGCAAGCCGGCCATGTTCGATATGATACAGACGCTGGAAAATCCGGCCCTGCGCACTTCCCTCAAGCTGGGCAAGAATGTCGAGGGCGCCGTGGTCTTGATCCCGTTCAGCAAGGACGCCGATTATCCGCTCAAGGAGTTCGACGTGATCACGCATATCGGCGATTTCCCGATCGACAATCAGGGCATGGTCAAGCTCAATGCCAACAGCCGCGTGCGTTTCCAGTACCGCGTGCAGCAACTGGCGAAGAATGGCCTGCTGCCGCTGACGGTGGTGCGCAATGGCGCCAGCATGAAGGTCAGCGTGCCCGTCTCGTCGTCGCACCCGATGCTGATTCCTAGTTTGTCGGGCAACTATCCGTCTTATTTCATCTTTGGCCCGATGGTGTTTTCGCGCGCGACCTCGGAATTCATGAGTGTGCCGAATAGCAATCCACAGATATTGTATGGCATGGCGTTTGCCGGCAATCCCTTGATGACGCGGCGTGGCGACAAGCCCGATGCCCAGCGCGAAGAGCTGGTGGTGATCGCTTCGCCATTTTTCCCGCATAAGCTGATGAATGGCTACAGCACCCGCTTATTCTCGGTCTTGTATTCCGTCAATGGCGTGCCCGTGCGCAGCCTGGCCCACCTGGTCACCCTGCTGCGCGATCAGACCGATGACTTGCTGACTTTCCGCTTCGAGCAGCGCGATGCCGAGGCGATCGTCGTGCCGCGCAAGGAAATGCTGGCCGCAACCGAAGCTATCCTGACAGACAATGGCATCCGCTCGGAAGCATCGCCTGATATGTTGAAAATCTGGAATGAAAAAACGCCGGCAGGCAAATAAGCCCCCGGCGTGGTGACTGACTGGCAGGCGCGGCTTTGGCTGCGCCTGTTTTATTTGGCTATGTCACCGTCAAATGTGGGAACTCTCCCAAGGTTGCCTTCAATAATGTTTCAGCCGACAGGATGCGCCTGGCATCGAGTATCCAGCGCCAGCCCAGGTAATTGGGTAGGTAACGTGTCGCCACGCCGTGGAAAATGGACAACCATCCGCGCAAGCGGCTGTGATATGCGTTGACGTTCTGCACATGGACCGCGCCGCGTACGCGGATGCCGGCACGCAAGTTGACGGCTTGATGGCTGATGCCCGTTTCCCGGGCAAAGGCGGCATACGCCGCATGGCTATCAGTCACCAGCAGGATGTCGCGGTCAATCACGGGCGGCAAGCAAGTCAAGAGTTGCTGCTTCGTGATGGCCCCCTTGCCGGTGACGAAATCGATCGTTTGCCCCGTCCGGTCGCGAGCTACCAGGATGCAAACCTGTTCGCTGGAAATGCCGCGTTGGCGGGCGTGACCACCACGCCGGCGTGCCGGACGCCGCAAATGCCGGGCCCCTTTTTCCGATTCCAGCAGATACATTTCGTCGGCCTCGGTGATGCCATGCAGGCAGCGCGGGCGGTCGGTTTTTGCCAGCGATAAAAAACGGTGGCGCCAGCGAAAGCTGGTATTGCGGTGGATGCCCAGCTGTTGTGCGGCCTTGCGTACCGAATCGGAATTCAGCAAGCAATTCGCGTAGTCCAGCCACAGAGATTTATGGCGTAGATGGGCCAGGGGCGTGCCCGTCAGCGCATTGAATGTTTTGCCGCAAGGCACGCAGCGATAACGCTGCAGATCGTTGGCGCGGCCATGCCGGTGCACATGCCGTGCGTGGCAAGTCGGGCAACATAGCCGTGCCTGGGCCGTGCGTTCGATCAACGCAGCAGTCGCTTGCTCAGGCGGCGCGCCGCTCAACATTACTACGCTGTCCAGGCGTTGGCGCCGGGACAGCATGGCGAACTGCATGATGAACGCCTGCCATTGAACCTGTTGCATGGCCATCTCCCTGTTTGGCTGGTCTGATCAGTCAGACCTCAGCTTTGCAGGCAGGTTCCCCTATTTAATGAGGACAGAGCCTTTTATTTTAAGCGAGCACTTTTTTCAGCCAGGCGCCGATAGCGTCGATTTCTTCCTGGCACAGCGAGTGCTGCATGTAGTAGTCATGCCATTCGATCGGGTAGCCCAGGCCGCTCAGCAAGTCGCGCGATTGCTGTGCGCGGGCGATCTGCACCACGGGGTCGGCCGTGCCGTGCGCCATGAAGATCGGCGTGTCCAGGCTGGCGGGCGTGCGCTCGGCGGCCGTCTTGTCGGCCAGCGGCAGATAGCCTGACAAACACATCAAACCTGCCAGTTTTTCCGGATGGCGCAAGCCCGTTTGCAAAGCCATGGCGCAACCTTGCGAAAAGCCGGCCAGGATGATGCGGTTGGCTGGGATGCCGCGGGCTGTTTCACGTGCGATCAATGCTTCGATCTGTTGCTGCGAAGCACGCAGGCCAGCTTCGTCTTCGCGGCGCACCAGGTCGCTCACTAAAATGTCGTACCAGGCGCGCATCACATAACCGTTGTTGATGGTGACGGGCATGGTGCCGGCGCTGGGGAAGATGAAGCGGATGGCAGGGCAGCCGCGCAGATCGAGTTCCTTGACCAGCGGCACGAAGTCGTTGCCGTCGGCGCCCAGGCCGTGCATCCAGATGATGGAGACGGTCGGGTTCGGTGCGCTATCGAGTTCTATGGTTTCCAGCAAAGTGCTCATGTATTTTCCTCAGGTAAAGGTTGCGCCGGACGCAGCGCCGATTTGGGGCGGAAAGCCTTGCAGATGGCCGGGTCGGTTTCCATGTAAGGGCCGCCGATCAGGTCGATGCAATAGGGCACGGCGGCGAAAATACCATTAACCAATTGTTTGCCATCGGCATCTTTCAAGCCTTCCAGGGTTTCCTTGATGGCCTTGGGCTGTCCCGGCAGGTTCATGATCAGGCAGGCGTGCTCGGGTGTTTCACGGATGACCGCCACCTGGCGCGACAGAATCGCCGTCGGCACGAATTGCAGGCTGATCTGGCGCATCTGTTCGCCGAAGCCGGGCATTTCCTTACTGCCCACGGACAGGGTCGCATCCGGCGTCACGTCGCGCCGCGCCGGTCCCGTACCGCCCGTCGTCAGGATCAGATGGCAGCGGTTCAGGTCGACCATGTCGATCAGCGTGTGTTCAATTTGCGAGCGCTCGTCGGGGATCAGGCGTTTTTCCAGGCGGAAAG
Source organism: Janthinobacterium sp. Mn2066 (assembly GCF_049319705.1). Lineage (NCBI taxonomy): Bacteria > Pseudomonadati > Pseudomonadota > Betaproteobacteria > Burkholderiales > Oxalobacteraceae > Janthinobacterium > Janthinobacterium sp. Mn2066. The sequence continues at coordinate 432,763 of NZ_JBMOUF010000003.1, forward strand.
GCGTGCGGATGGTGGCCGAGAGCCAGCTTTCCAGCGCGGGCAAACCCAGGTCTTCATACACGCCGCCGCTGGCGCGGTCCGAGATCGACACGAGGCCGATAATCAATACGTCTTCGATAGTGTTGCTCATCGGTCACCTATAAAAATCTGAAGTGGCGTAAAAACAATAAAACCGGGATTTCCCCGGTTTTTTTCCCATCTTGGGGCAAGACGGTGTATTACTCGTCTTCGTCCGACTCGACGCCATCCTCTTCGGCATCATCCTTGCCGCCGGTTTGTTTCTTGGCGATCTGTTTCAGGATCTGGAAGATTTCTCGGTAGGCTTTTGGCGGCTTGTTTTCGGCTTGTTCCTTGCGGGCATTGCGGATCAGGGTGCGGATATGTTGCACGTCCAGTTCCGGGTTTTCCTGCAGCAAGACGGTCAAGGCCTTGTCATCCGTCAACAGCTTGTCGCGGCGGCGTTCCATCGCATGCATGGCGGCCGTGTCGGCTTTCGACAAGCCTTTCCAGCTATCGATGGTGCGCTGGATGGCGGCCACTTCCTCTTCATCGAGGGTGCGCATTTTCTTGCCGACATATTGCATCTGGCGGCGGCGGCCTTCGTGGTCCTTGATCAGCTGGCATTCCAGAATGGCGTCGCGCACGTCTTCCGGCATCGGGACGCGCTTGACGCGGTCACGAGCCTCATTGACGAGCTCTTCGCCCAGCTTTTGCAATTCATTCATCTGGCGCTTGAGTTCCGATTTCGATGGACGTTCATATTCCTGTTCGAATTCGGACGATTGGAAGCCGCAAGCTCCCCGGTTTGGATTTGGCATGATATTAAGGCGGGAGGGGGCTGGTAGCCCACTCCTGTAAACTGTAAACGACTGCTATGATAACTGTTTTAGCGGCTCTCCGAAGAAAACAGCGCATGAACGACTCCGTATTTACCCATAGTCAAGAGCAATTGAAGCAACTTGCACGCGATGTGTTGTCTTTTGCGCGGGAAATCGGCGGCACCGACGCCGCAGTGGAAGTCAGCGAAGGCGGCGGCCTGTCCGTTTCTGTACGAAAAGGCAAGATCGAGACGATCGAGCAAAATAAAGACAAGGGCATGGGCGTGACCGTGTTTGTCGGCAAGAAGCGCGGCAATGCCAGCACGTCCGACTTTTCCGCCAGCGCCCTGCGCGCCACGGTGGACGCTGCCTACAATATTGCCCGTTTCACGGCCGAGGACGATTGCGCAGGCCTGGCCGATGCTGACCTGCTGGAAATGGCGCCCCGCGACCTGCAACTGTTTTACCCATGGAATATTTCCGCCGAAGCAGCCGTACTGCTGGCGCAGCGCGCCGAAGCGGCTGCTTTCGATGTCGATCCCCGCATCACCAATAGCGAAGGGGCGGGCGTACACGTGCAGCAATCGCACTTTGTATCGGCCAATTCGCGCGGTTTTATCGGCGGTTATCCATTTTCGCGCCATACCCTGTCGGTGGCGCCGATCGCCGGCAAGGGCGCCAAAATGCAGCGCGACGACTGGTATTCGTCGGTGCGCGACGCCGCCAAAATGGCGAGCCCGGAAGCCATCGGCCGCTACGCTGCCGAGCGCGCGCTGTCGCGCCTGAATGCGCGCAAGCTGGGCACGCGCACCTGCCCGGTGCTGTTCGAAGCGCCGCTGGCGGCCGGTTTGCTGGGGACCTATGTGCAAGCGACCTCGGGCGGCGCGCTGTACCGCAAGTCCACCTTCCTGACCGATTCCCTGGGCACGCAAGTGCTGCCATCGCATGTGCAAATCTTTGAAGACCCGCATGTGATCGGCGGCGTCGGCTCCGCACCGTTCGATGAAGAAGGCGTCAAGACCGTCAGCCGCGACGTGGTCAAGGATGGCGTGGTGCAAGGTTATTTCCTGTCGACTTACACGGCCCGCAAGCTGGGGCTGCAGACGACGGGCAATGCGGGCGGTTCGCACAATCTGTACCTGACCTCGACCCAGACGCAAGCCCAGGACGATTTCGTGGCCATGCTGAAAAAGCTGGGCACGGGCTTGCTGGTGACCGAACTGATGGGGCAGGGCACCAATTACGTCACGGGCGACTATTCGCGCGGCGCCTCGGGTTTCTGGGTGGAAAACGGCGTGATTCAATATCCGGTGGAAGAAATCACCATCGCCGGCAATATGAAAGACATGCTGCGCAACATCGTTGCCGTCGGCGCCGATGTGCTGCGCCGCGGCACCAAACAGACCGGTTCCATCCTGATCGAGAGCATGGTGGTGGCGGGCGGCTGAGGCTGGCTGCTACCCATCCCTGCCATCGATACGCCAGGCGATACCTGGCGTATCGATGGTGCCTGAATGACAGTCTTACCTTGATATTACGTTGACGCAAGTCCATGCGATATTGGAGGCGTTCCACGTTGCTTGCCAATTGATGGTCGTCTGGTCCCGGCATGCCTGCTGCGATGCAAACCGCGTCCCTTCGTAGGTTTGATAGACATACCCATCCTGAGGGCGCCACACTGCGCCATACCAATAATTTTTGGAATCGACAGCAGTGCTGAGCTGTTCCACCGGTTTATTCAAGGCCGTGTTTTTGTAGTCAACCAAGACCTGGCCGTCTGTATCGTAGAGTCGTACCCAGGCAGAGCTGTTCAGCGCGCCTGTCGAGTCGACCGGGATGCACATTCTTGTCTTTGCCGAAGCCGTGGCCTGGGGCATGGTCAGGCAGAAATAGGGATTCGGGGAACCTGCCGCAATCGACCATTCCACGCTGGAGGCGCTGGTGTTGCCAGGGTCGCAATAATGCGCATATTTCCCCGCCCTGAATTCCTGGGCGTAATTTGACGTTTGTATGCCTGAGAAATAAATGCCTGAGCCATTCGTGGTGCCAGGCAAGTCATTCTGGCTGCTGACTGACATGCATTGCTTGTATCCGGCATCGGCATAGCCCATCGCCATGCCGACAGGTTTCATTTGCGCATCCAGGTGCAGCTTCCAGGTGTTCCGATATCGCAGTCTTCCATTCGCATCGCTACGCAGGAGTGAAATGACTCTGACCGAGGCCGCTTGCTGGGTGACGCCATTGACGATCAGCGGAGTCGGCTGCCCTGTCTCCAGGCTCACGCTGAGGGTCGCGGTGCCCAGATAACCATCGTTGGAAGCGAGCTCCACGCCTGTTTGTTCTGTACCAAGAAATTTCTTGAGCGAAGCAGCGGCATCGATCGATGCCAGTGCCGGTTTGACAGGTGTTACCGGCGGCGAAACTTGCGTGCCACCACCGTCATTACTGCTACCACCACCGCCACCACAGCCAGCAAGCAAGGTCAAAAAAGCGTAAAGCGTGACCTGTTTTTTCATATGTATTCACCCAGATATCGACAAAGATGCGTGCCGTTGCGCGGCGGCATTATAGGCAATGTTGTCAATTGGAAATCTATCGAATTATTGCTTTGTTTGCCAGGCCGTCTCGCCAAGCGATTGATGTCTGTTAATCTTGAGTACACAAGGCAATCTTGTCACGCCGTTGCAGTCCTGTGGCATGCGCCAGCGTCTTGCCGTGCAGGCCGCATATCTAGCTGCTGCAGAGGAACTTATCTCACAGCCGCTATTTCGGATAAGCAGTGCGACTGGGCTATCTTAGAAGGTAAACACCGTGTAGCCGTCGGCTGCAATCCTGGCAATGCTGGGCAGGCCCGAAGTGCCGGGCACCTGATTGTCGGTGATCAGTGCATAGCCTGTTTTTTCCGCTTCCTCGCGGGCGCCGAACACATCGGCGCAGCCGCAAGAGACCCCCACGATCTTGTCTTGCACGGCTTGATACAGCGCATGGACGGGATGGCTGGACTCGGCCAGCACGCCTGGCCAGCGGGTGCCGGCGCCCTGGAAGTAAATGCCGACCTGGGCGCCTTGCTGCTTGAAGTCATAGGCAGCGGCCAGGCCGTTAAACAGGCGGCCCAGTGCTTCTTCGCCAGCTTTCGGATCGGACAGGATGATGATGGCTGCTTTCATGGTATTTCCTTTATCGAGAGTGGATTGCCGTTGCGCGCTGCAACGGATCAGGCCATTCTAGATAGGGGGAAAGCCGGCGGGAATCACGCCCAACTCAATTGATTATTACGCCGAAGGGAATACTGGATGCGGATTCAAATGCGGGTGGGCCCGTAAATTGGCTGCCAGCAAGTCGATAAAGTGACGCACTTTGGCAGAACCGAATTTGCTTTCCCGGTGCAGCACGTGCACAGGCCACGGCGCTTCCTCGTAGTCAGGCAGCACGATCTTCAGGCGCCCATCGGCCAGTTCGCCAGCGATCTGGTAGGACAGCAGCCGACATATGCCCAGGCCGCTAACGGCCGCATCAATGGCGGCATCATTGCTGGTAACGGTCAGGCGCGGCTTCAAACGCACCAAGGTGGGATCGTCGACGGCGCCAAATTTCCATTCCACCCGCGGCGAGATGCTGCTGGCGGCAATCACCGTATGTTGCAGCAAGTCGGCCGGATGTTGCGGAACACCATGTTTCGCCAGGTATGCCGGTGCGGCGCACAGCACGCGGCGCACCTGGCCCACGCGTAGCGCCTTGAGGCTGGAGTCGGGCAAATGGCCGATGCGTACGGCCACATCCATACCCTCGTCGACCAGGTTGACGATGCGGTCCAGGAAATATGCCGATACCTGGACTTCAGGGTAATCCTGCAGATAGCGGGTGATGCTGGGCATGATGAAATTCTTGCCGAAAAGCACAGGCGCGGTGACGGAAAGATTGCCTTTCGGCGCAGCGTTCACGCCAGCGGCTGCCTGATTGGCTTCCGCGATACTGCTCAGTATCTGGCGCACATCGTCCAGGTAGCGGCGTCCCGCCTCCGTCAGCCGCACGCTGCGTGTGGTGCGCAGCAACAGTCTGACGCTAAGTTGCTGTTCCAGTGCGGCAATGGCGCGCGTGACAGCGGCCGGCGACAATTCCAGCCGGCGCGCAGCGGCGGCAAAACTCTCTTCTTCGCCGACGGCGCTAAACACTTGCATCAGGTGGATCTGGTCCATTTATTACCTTTGGCGAAATACTGACTTGTGTTGGGCACTCATTCTTTCTTTGTCCATTATTCCGCAAAATACAGCAGGCAGCAATCCATGCTGTTTGATATCGAGGGAGAGCACCATGAGCGGAGACAAGAGCTTTCATGCGGGCGAGCGCGCCGTGCAACAGTGGGCCGGTGAAACGGCCATTGCCGAGCGCAATATTGGCATGGTCAGTGACACCGTGATCGGCGGTGCGCGTCACTTTATCGCCCAGCAATTTATGCTTGCGCTGGCCAGCATCGACGGGGCTGGCAATCTGTGGGCGTCTTTGTTGTTCGGCAAACCCGGTTTTGTACATGCCGATGATGGCAGTGCCGTCATGATCGATGTGCCGCTCAAGGAGCGCGATCTGGCGGACCCCTTGTGGGACAACATCAGCGGCCAGCCTGATCTGGGCATGCTGTTCATCGAGCTGGGGTCACGCCGCCGCTATCGCGTCAACGGCAGCTTGCAGCGTGCCGATGCGGACGGGCTGGAAGTGGTGATACGCGAGGCGTATCCGAATTGCCCGAAATACATACAGCGCCGTCATTTGCGCCAGCGCAGTGCAGGCCGGCCGGCGCAGGCAGCCAGCGAAGGCCAGCTTCTCGATGGAACGGTGGCCGCCATCATCGCGCAAGCGGATACGATTTTTGTTGCCAGCCGCCACGCTGCGAGCGGCGCCGATGTATCGCACCGGGGTGGTGCTCCGGGTTTCGCCAGGATCATCGATCGGCAGACCCTGTGCATTCCCGATTTCAAGGGCAATAGCATGTTCAATACGCTGGGCAACTTTGAAGTCGATCCGCATGCGGGCCTGTGCATACCCGATTTTATCCATGGCAAATTGCTGCAGCTTACGGGCACGGCCGTGATCCGCTGGGACCAGGACGATCCGCACAATGAAACGGCTGGCACCCGGCGTTACTGGGAATTCACGGTGATCCGCTGGCGATTGCGCGATACGCCCCAGCAACTGGAATGGGAATACCTGGATGCCTCTCCTTTTAATCCTGTAATCACATCCATTGCTCCTCAGGCCTCGGCATGATCTACATCATTACTACGATTAGCTGCACGTGCCACCAGGCACGTCGATCCTCGATGCGCTGATTGCCAACGATGTTTTTGTTTCCTACGATTGCCAGCGCGGCGAGTGCGGCAATTGCTACACCACTGTCCTGGCGGGCCAGCCTGTACACCGCGATGTTTGTCTAACGCCAGCAATGCGGGAACAGGGCATGTGCATCTGCGTTTCCTGGGCGGCGGCACCTGGGCGGCTGCTGCTGGAACTGTGATGTGGTTTTTCGGTCACTTGTCGGATCGTCACACTGTTGAAATATTGGCTTCGTAAGATGTCGCTGCCTGACGTTAATTGCGTGAATTAGATGCTTTTAATGTAAGTAAGCCGAACTTCGTGATATTTCATGCAAGATGTGAGTCTTGCAGCAAGCGCGACGTTGTTGATCGACCACTGCCCAGAGACCTTCCCATGACCTTATCCCGTACCCGCATCGCCCGCGCGGTCGCGCTGTTTTGCGCCATGAACGCCTTGTTTGCCGCGTCCGCCCACGCCGAGGGTGATGCCCCCGCTGCCCCTGCCCCTGACAGCGCCCAGGCCGATGCCGCACCGCAAGCCGTGATCGTTACCGGCACGCGCGGCAGCAACCGCACGCAATTCGATACCATGGCCCCGGTCGACGTATTCAACCGTGACGATATCAGCGCCGTGAAATCGTCGGACTTGAACGATGTGCTGGCGCAACTGGTGCCATCGTATGTGGTGCAGCGCCTGCCGATGGCCGATGGCCAGGTATTCGTGCGCCCGGCAACCCTGCGCGGCCTGTCGCCGGACCAGACCCTGGTGCTGGTCAATGGCAAGCGTTTCCACCGCAGCGCCTTGCTGGGCGCGCGCGGCGCACAGGCGGCCGACCTGGCGCAGATTCCCGTATCCGCCATCAAGCGCATCGAAGTACTGCGCGACGGTGCATCGGCCCAGTACGGCTCCGATGCGATTGCCGGCGTGATCAACATCATCCTCGACGATAGCGTGGGCACGGAAATGTCGGTGCGCCATTCGCAGTATTCCGAAGGCGATGGCAAGGCCAATGAATTCAATGCGCGCAGCGGTTTCGCCATCGGCGAGACGGGCAAGCTGTCCTTGTACGCCACCATCAATCAGTCGGACCCGACTTCGCGCACGCGCCAGCGTCCCGACGCCATCGCCTTCCAGGCAGCGCATCCTAACCTCGCTGTACCGAATCCCGTGCAGCGCTGGGGCCAGCCGAAGTTGTCCGGTGAACACATCGGCTACAACGGCAGCGTTGCGCTGAACGATGACGTTGAACTGTATTCTTTCGGCATGTTCAGCCATAGCGATGGCACCTCGGACTTCAACTGGCGCAATCCGGACACCAGCACGGGCGCCTTCAAGGTCACGCCGCTGTTTCCTGGCTGGGATTTGCGCAGCCTCTATCCGGTCGGTTTCAGCCCGCAGTACTCCAACAAGCAGAATGACGCGCAAGTGGTGGCCGGCTTGCGCGGGCACATCAATGAACGCCTGGGCTGGGATGTCAGCGCTTCGTATGGCATGAACCATATCGATTACAACCTGGCCAACTCCATCAATGCCTCGATGGGACCATCGAGCCCGACTTCGTTTTACCTGGGCCAGTTGTCGCAGGAAGAAAAAATCCTCAATGCCAACTTCAACTATGAATTGCCCGTGGCGTCGCTGGCGCAACCCGTCAATATCGCTTTCGGCACCGAGGCGCGCAATGAGACCTACGGCGTGAAGGCGGGCGACCTGGCGTCGTACACGGTGGGACCGGGCGCGGCAGTCGGTCTCGACGCAAACGCCAATGGCGCCCCCGGTTTCAGCGACCGCCAGGCAGGCAGCTGGGGGCAGACCAGCTACGCTGGCTACCTGGACGTGGAAGTGCCTGTCACGCGCGACCTGAGCCTGGGTGGCGCGGCCCGCTATGAACATTTTTCGGAGTTCGGCAGCACCGTCAATGGCAAGCTGTCGGCCCGCTACACGGTCACGCCAGACATCGCCGTGCGCGGTTCCTATTCGACCGGTTTCCGCGCACCAACGCCGGGCCAGTCGAATACCAACAGCACCAACCAGGGCCTGGACACCAAGACCTTGCTGTTGTTTACCAGTGGCCGCCTGGCCAACAACGATCCGCTGGCCATCTTGCTGGGCGCCAAGCCTTTGAAGCCTGAAAAATCGAAAAACCTGTCGCTGGGCTTTACGTGGAAAACGCCGGCCGGCTTCTCCGGTTCGGTGGATGTGTACAACATCAAGGTCAGCGACCGCTTCAGCACGTCGGCCTCGTTTGCCGTGCCCGCCGGCGTAGCCAATCCGCTGCACTACACTTCGATCAGTTATTTCACCAACGATTTCGACACCACCACGCGCGGCATCGATATCGTCGGTAATCACACGAGCAAGCTGGGCGATGGCCGTTTGAACCTGACGCTGGCATATAACTACAACACCACCAAGGTCGATGGCGGCAATTCCAGCATCGCCACCAATGATGCGCAGCGCACCGTGTTTGAAGAACACCTGCCACGCCAGAAGGCTACCCTGGGTGCGACCTATGACCTGGGGCCATGGAGCTCGCTGGCCCGCTGGCGCTACTATGGTTCCTGGACGGACAACACCGGCAATGCCACCGGCGACGTGTTCCAGCGCTTCAGCGCCATCCAGTTCCTGGACCTGGCCCTGAGCTACAAGATCAACGCCATGCATACGGTGCGCGTGGGCATCGACAATGCGCTCAACAAATATCCGGATGAAGCCACCTTCCAGGCTAGCCGCGGCCTGATCTATTCGCGCAATGCGCCTTACGATACGGATGGCCGCAGCCTGTTTGCCGAATACCGGGTGAAATTTTGAGCGCTGACCTGAGCCGCCGCAACATGCTGCGTTTTGGCGCCTTGCTGCCGATGCTGCCGGCCAGTGCGCTGGCTGCCTCGGCGGCGCCAGTTGTGCCTGTTGTGCCACAATTGGCGCCGCCCAAAGGCAGCGAACCGCTGGCCCTGGCCTCCGATGCCGGCTATTGGGCGTCGGTGACTCGCCAGTACGACATCACCGATGAAGTGGTGTTGCTCGACAACGCCTACTGGGGTTCGATGGCCTTGCCCGTGCTGGAAGATTATCAGCGGCAAGTGGCAATGGTGAATCGCGGCAACTCCTGGTACGGCCGCGTGCGTTTTCCCGCCGCGTTTGAAGCGGCGCGTGCGCACGCTGCCCAGGCGCTGGGCGTGCATACCGACGAAATTGTTTTTACGCGGGGTGCTACCGAGGCCTTGCAAATCCTGATCGCCAGCTACAACCGCCTCAAACCGGGCGACACGGTGCTGTACGCGGACATCGATTACGACAATATGATCACCACCACGCGCTGGCTCAGGCAGCGGCGCGGCGTGGAGGTGGTGTCCATTGCCATGCCCGAACCGTTCAGTCATGACAAGGTGGTGGCCGCTTATGCGCAGGCACTGGAAGACCATCCGAAGTTGAAACTGATGCTGCTCACGCACGTGAACCACCGCAATGGCATGGTCTTGCCGGTGGCGCAGATCGCCAGCATGGCGCGCCAGCGCGGCGTGGACGTGATCGTCGATACGGCCCATGGTTTTGGCCAGCTGGACATGACGATCCCCGACCTGCAGGCGGACTTTGTCGGCATCAACCTGCACAAGTGGATCGGCGCCCCCGTGGGGGTGGGTGCCGTGTACATCAAGCGGGGCCGGCTGGCCGATATCGATGCTTACCAGGGCGAGGAACAGGGCAACGATATCCGTACCCGCGTGCATACAGGCACTTTGAACTTTGCTGCCTATCTGTCCTTGCCGTTGGCCTTTGATATTCACGGCCAGATCGGCGTGGCCAACAAGCAGGCGCGGCTGCAGCGCTTGCGCAACCGCTGGGTGGAAGCGGCACGCGGCATCGACGGCGTGGAAGTGCTGGCTTCGTCCGACCCGCGCCTGACCAGTGCACTGGCCGCCTTCCGCCTGAAAGGCAAGACCAGCTTTGCCGACAACCTGGCGCTGTCGAAACGGCTGGTGGCCGAGCATGGCATTTTTACCGTGCCGCGCGACGGCCTGGCGGCGGGCAGCTGCATCCGCGTTACGCCTGGCATCTTTACGCCGGACGCGCATATCGAGCGCTTTATCGTCGCTTTGCAGCAGGTGGCGCGCAGCTGATTAACAGCGCATAAAAAAACCGGCCCCATCCGCAAGGAGGGGCCGGTTTTTTATCCAGGCGCTTAAGCGCGAAGAGTGGACAGGATCGGTTGCAGCACGGCCGCGCCCAGGGCGGCGCTGCGTGCACCGCTCCAGCCCGTTTGCGGGTCAGGATCGTTGGCATTGTCCTTGAACGGCAATTCCAGGGTCAGCGCCAGGCAGCCGAAGGCGTGCGTGATGTGGGGCGAACCCATGGTCAGCACTTCCGGCGTGAATGGGCCATCTTCATAGCCGTACACGTCCTGGAAGTCGGGGCTGGCCACCTTGAAGTCGGCGATGAAGCGGTCTTGCTCGGCTTTTTGCGCAGGCGTAAAGTTTTCCAGCGCATCGCTGCCGGCCACGAACACGTACGGCAAGCCTTCGTCGCCATGCACGTCGAGGAACAAATCGCAGCCGATTTCATGCATCTTCTGTTTCACCAGGAATACTTCCGGGCTGCGTTCCATCGTCGGCGTCATCCATTCGCGGTTCAGGTTAGCGCCAGCCGCGTTGGTGCGCAGGTTGCCGTGCACGGAACCATCCGGATTCATGTTCGGCACCACGTAGAAGACGGCGTCTTGCAGGCATTGGCGGGCAAACGGGTTGGCCTGGTCCAGCAGCGCTTCGAGCATGCCTTCGACAAACCATTCCGCCATCGTTTCACCGGGATGCTGGCGCGCGATGACCCAGACTTTTTTCTCGGCATCGGCATCACCGACCACCAGCAGATTCATGTCGCGGCCTTCGACCGTGCTACCCAGGTCGATCAAACGCACCAGCGGTGAGGCTTGTGCGCTGTCGATCAAGGCCAGGTGGCGATCCCATGGATACGGCTCGAAATAAGCGTAATACACGCTTTCTTCTTCTGGCGTGTGTTCGATAGTCATCACCGTGCCGTCAAAGCTGGTCGGCACGCGGAACCATGTTTCGCGGTCGTAGCTGGCCACTGCCTGGTAATCTTTCCAGCCGTCCGGGTAAGCAGACTTGCCGGCATTCATGAAGCGGATCGTGCACGCTTCGCCTTGCGCGCCTTGCAGGCGGAAATAAAACCACTGCGTAATGTCGGCGTGGGAATCTTTACGGATGTTCAGCTCGATGGATTGGGCATCGTCGGCGCGCAGCACCTCGATCGCGCCGGCGTCGAATTGCTGGCTGATTTTAATGGTCATGAATGTTTCCTGATAAAAACAAATAAGGTTTGCATCGTGTGCAATGGCGCGATGATACCCGTTTTACTTGTCACCTTGTGCTGGCGCAAAGGGCGACACGTGTCCTTTGCTAAGGTAAAAAGTCCTAGCGCAGTTAATCAGGGGAGAACATCATGGCAAGCAATGGCACGCAAGATAACCATATCCGGGAGCTGGAAAAGAAAATCAGCGCCCTCAGCGACGCGCTGGCCCACCTGGGGCAGGGGACGAGCCTGAAGGAGTTGCTGCGCATTATACGTTTCCCCGGCTACACCACGCCGGCCGAATTCGCCTTTAACGTCGCCATCCTCGACACCATGCTGGTGCAGGCGAATGCGCTGGATAAACTGGGGCAGGATTTGGTGGCGGGGGCGAAACTTGTGGTCGGCAAGCAGTAATCAGGGGTCAGACCCGCCGGGTCTGACCCCATTTACAAGCCGCCGAAGCGCTCAAAGAACCACGGCTGAACCGATGGCGCATGTTCATCCTCGCGCCGCAAGGTCGCCAGGATATAGTCTTCGGCCGCTGCATGCGTGCGGCGGTACAGGGCGCGCGCCAGGGCGTAGGCTTGTGTGCCGGGCCACGGTTCGGGTAGCAGTTCGACGGGCAGTTGCGGGTCGTGCAATTGCACGCGGCGGTAGGTGTGCGTCAGTAGCGAACGGATGACGAACGCCTGTTCCGCATCGATCGTGGCGTCCTTTGCCTGCACCTGCAGCAGGTGCAGCAGCGGCTGGAAGCGCGCAATAAATTGTGCATAGCCGGCCATCACTTCCGATAAATCCCAGCATTCGCCGACCATATCGCGCAGCGGACGGGTGCTCACGCCCGGCAATTCCGTTGCGTGGCAGACATACAGCTTGCCCAGCACTTCATTGCGGGTGAGGATATCTTCCAATACATCCGGGTCGGCCGCCGGATGGCCGAAGATGCCCGGCGCAATCAAGCCATAACCTGCCCACAGTAATTCCTTGCGCACGGCGCCCCGTTCCGCGGCGTCGATGCTGCCGGCCGGGCCGATCACCAGGGTCCAGCTGCCATCCCAGTGCGCCACCAGCGGCGCGTAGATGCGACGGTAGGCGCGCTCGAAGCGGGCCGATGCTTCCGGGCGTATGGTATAGGCGCTGCGGCGGCCATCGCGCTGCGAGCTGAGCCAGCCTTCCTGCGCCAGGCGGAATACGCTGGTGCGCAGCAGACGGTCATTCACGCCGAACGGCGCCAGCAATTCGATCAGGCTGCCCAGCCAGAGCGTCCCGCCGCGCGGCACGATGGCGTCGCCGAAGATGGTCATCACCAGCGACTTGGAGCGGGGCGGGTCGTTGGCGAGGAAATCGGCTATCCATGCGGTACAAGCGGGGTTTTTCATGTGGTCCTGGGCTGGTTGCTGCGGTATGTGAACAAGATGCACAGTTTACTTGGCCGTGCGTTTGCCGTGCGGAAAGGTTGTGATTATTTTTCACATCATACCTTGTCAAAACTCGCATGAGATACGAAATATTAAAATGATTCAAATCAAGTGTATGCAAACTGATTTTTGTATCGTATTATCTGATTATCGCCATGCGCCGCTGCGCATGCATAGAACATGGGAGACAGATCATGTACGCACAAATGGTTGAAACCGGCCTGAAAAACGTCCGTTCCATCGATGACATGGGGCAAGACGAACGGGCTTTCCAGGCGCGCATCGACGAAGGCATCAAGATCGAGGCCAAGGACTGGATGCCGGACGCCTACCGCAAGACCCTGATACGCCAGATTTCGCAGCACGCGCACTCGGAAATCGTGGGGCAGTTGCCAGAAGGCAACTGGGTCACGCGCGCCCCTACCCTGAAGCGCAAGTCGATCTTGCTGGCCAAGATACAGGATGAAGCGGGCCACGGCCTTTACCTGTACAGCGCGGCGGAAACGTTGGGCGTATCGCGCGACGAGCTGCTGGCCGCCTTGCATTCGGGCAAAGCCAAATACTCCAGCATTTTTAACTATCCCACCTTGTCATGGGCCGATATGGGCGCCATCGGCTGGCTGGTCGACGGTTCGGCCATCATCAACCAGATTCCCCTGTGCCGCTGCTCGTACGGTCCATATGCGCGCGCCATGATCCGCGTCTGCAAGGAAGAGTCGTTCCATGCGCGCCAGGGCTACGACATCATGATGTCGCTGTGCAAGGGCACGCCGGAGCAAAAAGCCATGGCGCAAGATGCCTTGAACCGCTGGTGGTGGCCGTCGCTGATGATGTTCGGCCCGTCCGACGCCGCTTCCGTCAACAGCGCGCAATCGGCGCAATGGCGCATCAAGCTGTTCTCCAATGACGAACTGCGCCAGCGCATGGTCGACCAGACCGTGCCGCAAATCGAATACCTGGGCTTGACCGTGCCCGATCCCGACCTGAAATTCAATGCTGACACGGGCCATTACGAATTCGGCGAAATCGACTGGGCCGAATTCAACAATGTATTGAAAGGCAATGGTCCCTGCAACCGCGAGCGTTTGCAAACGCGGGTCAAGGCGTATGACGAAGGCGAGTGGTTCCGCGATGCGCTGGTTGCCTACGCCGACAAGCAAGCCGCTGGCAAAGCGGCAGCGTAAATATAAAGAACCGAGGAGAACAGCATGAGCAAAGAATGGCCATTGTGGGAAGTTTTCATCCGCAGCCAGCACGGCCTGGCGCATAAACACGTGGGCAGCCTGCACGCGTCCGACGCCACCATGGCGGTCAATCATGCGCGCGACGTCTACACGCGCCGCAATGAAGGCGTCAGCATCTGGGTGGTGCGCGCGGCCGATATCGTCGCCAGCAGCCCGGGCGACAAGGGCGCCCTGTTCGAACCATCGAACAGCAAGGTGTACCGCCATCCCACCTTCTTCCCGATGCCGGAAGAAGTCAAGAACCTGTGACGGGAGCGCCTGCAATGGATGACAAGGTCAATTACCTGCTGCGCCTGGGCGACAATGCCCTGATCCTCAGCCAGCAGCTGTCCAAGCTGTGCGGCAAGGGACCGGCGCTGGAAGAAGACATGGCGCTGACCAACGTGGCGCTCGATCTGCTGGGCCAGACGCGCTTGTGGTTCAGTTATGCGGCCGAACTGGAAAACGCGGGCCGCGACGAAGACGATATCGCCTTCATGCGCGACGCGCACGACTTCAAGAACTGCCTGCTGCTGGAACAGCCGAACGGCAACTACGCCGACACCCTGATGCGCCAGTTTTTCTTCGATACCTGGCATTACTTCCAGCTGCTGGAACTGAGCAAGTGCGGCGATCCGCGCATCGTGGAAGTGGCGCAAAAATCGATCAAGGAAGTGACCTATCACCTGCGCCGCAGCGGCGATCTGGTCGTGCGCCTGGGCGATGGCACGCCGGAAAGCCATGCCAAGACGCAGGCGGCCGCCGATGCGCTGTGGATGTACACGGGCGAGATGTTTAATTATGACGCCGTTGACCAGGCGATGTTTGACGCCGGCATCGCCCCTTCCAGCGAGGTGTTAAGACAGGCTTTCCTCGAGCACGTGGCCGAGATCTTTGCAGAGGCGACCCTGGCCATGCCGGCGCCGGACGCCTGGATGCAAAAGGGTGGCAAGCAGGGCCGCCATACGGAACACCTGGGCTTTATCCTGGCCGAGATGCAGTTCCTGCAGCGCGCCTATCCCGGAGCGGAGTGGTAATGAATACCGTCGCAGCATCGCTGGACGCGGCCCAGGTCTGGGCCTGGCTGGGCGAAGTGCCCGATCCTGAAATCCCCGTCATTTCGGTGGTGGACCTGGGTATCGTGCGCGCCGTGGACGTGGTGGATGGGGATGAGTGCATCGTGACCATCACGCCCACCTATTCGGGCTGCCCGGCCATGCAGGTGATTGCCGACGCCGTCACCGATGCCTTGCGCAGCCACGGCGTGGCCAGGGTCACCCTGGTAAACCAGCTGTCGCCCGCCTGGACTACGGACTGGATGAGCGAGACGGGCAAGGCCAAACTGAAAGGTTATGGCATCGCCCCGCCGCAACAGCAGGTGATCGATATCAGTGGCTTGCGTGGTGGCGCAGGGGCGGGAGTCAAGCGTCATGCTGTGCCCAAGCTCGACGTGATTTGCCCCAACTGCGGTTCAAACCACACGCAGCTGACCAGCCAGTTCGGCTCCACGCCGTGCAAGGCCCTGTATAAATGCCTGGATTGCCGTGAACCGTTTGACTACTTCAAGTGCCACTAAAAACAGGCATGCGTTGCGAAGAAACTGGAGATGAAGCATGAGTAAATTTTATCCGCTGTCGGTGGCAGACGTGCGCCATGAAACGCGTGACACCATCGCCGTCACGTTTGCCGTGCCGGCGGAGCTGGAGCAGCAATTCCGCTACCAGCAGGGGCAGCACCTGACACTGCGCACCCATATCAATGCGGAAGACGTGCGCCGCTCGTATTCCATCTGTTCGGCGGTGCAGGACGGCAGCCTGCGCGTGGCCATCAAGCGCACGCCGGGCGGTGCCTTTTCGACCTGGGCGAACGACACCGTGAAAGTAGGTGCCAGTATCGACGTGATGCCGCCGATGGGCCATTTCAACGTGCCGCTTGATGGCGCCAACCGCAAGCACTACCTGGCGTTTGCGGCTGGCAGCGGCATCACGCCCATCCTCTCCATCATCAAGACGACCCTGCTGGCCGAACCCCTGAGCCGCTTCACGCTGTTTTACGGTAACCGCGCATCGTCTTCCGTCATCTTCAAGGAAGAATTGACGGACTTGAAGGATGTGTACCTGGAGCGCCTGAACCTGGTCTACGTGATGAGCCGCGAGCAGCAGGATATCGAATTGTTCAATGGCCGCATCACGCAGGAAAAATGCGAACAGTTCCTGCAGCACTGGATCAGGATCGAGGACTACGATCACGCCTTTATCTGCGGCCCGGAAGACATGATGCTGGGCGTGTCGACCGCCCTGCAGGCGGCTGGCATGCCCAAGCAAAATATCAAGATCGAGCTGTTCGCCGCCAGCATCCCGAAAAACGCCCACAAGCCGCGTACCCCGCCTGACGAGACCACCCGCCAGGAAACGGAAGTGACCGTCATCATGGACGGTTACCACACCAGCTTTACCATGGAGCGCGACAAGGAATCCATCCTCGACGCCGGCCTGCGGCAGGGCATCGACATGCGCTATTCGTGCAAGGGGGGCGTGTGTTCCACCTGCCGCTGCAAGGTCACGCAAGGCAAGATCGAGATGGACGTCAACTACGCGCTGGAAGACTACGAAGTGGCGCGCGGTTTTGTATTGAGCTGCCAGAGTTTTCCGTTGACGGATAAGGTGGTCGTTGATTTCGACCAGGCTGAATAACCCAACTGCCACTGCCGGGGTCAGACCCGGCGGGTCTGACCCCAGATTTCTGTTGAGGGTCATTACACAAGAAGCGAGACATCATGAGCTACCAAAACATCCTCTTCACCATCGAGCAGGGCATTGCCACCCTGACCCTGAACCGTCCCGATAAACTCAACAGCTTCACGCAGGCGATGCACGAGGAAGTGCGCGACGCCATTGCGCAAGTCAACGCCGATAAGACCGTGCGCGTGTTTGTGCTGACGGGCGCGGGCCGTGGCTTTTGCGCGGGCCAGGATTTGTCGGACCGCGCCGTGGAGCCGGGTTCCAAAGGCGTGGACCTGGGCGAGTCGGTGGAAAAAAACTATGCGCCGCTGGTGCTGGCGCTGAAGGCCTTACCGATGCCCGTGATTTGCGCCGTCAATGGCGTGGCCGCCGGTGCGGGCGCCAACCTGGCGCTGGCTTGCGATATCGTTATCGCCGGCAAATCGGCCAGCTTCGTGGAAGTATTTTGCAAACTGGGCCTGATCCCGGACACGGGCGGCACCTTCTTTTTGCCCCGTTTGATCGGTTCGGCGCGCGCCATGGGTTTGGCCATGCTCGGTGAAAAGCTGACGGCAGAAAAAGCCGAAGACTGGGGTTTGATCTGGAAATGCGTGGACGACGACCAACTGGCGGAAGAAACCCGCAAGCTGGCCGTGCACTTTTCCACCGCGCCCACCAAGGGCCTGGCGTTCACCAAGCAGGCACTGGCCGCCAGCGGCGCCAATACTTTGCCGCAGCAGCTGGCGCTGGAAGCAGGCATGATGAGCGAACTCGGTAACAGCGACGATTACCGCGAAGGCGTGGCCGCCTTCATGGAAAAGCGCGTACCGCAATTCAAGGGACATTAAGGAATCGTTATGGCAGCATTGGAAAAAAATTCAGTCGTCGCCGTCATCGGCAGCGGCGCCATGGGCGCAGGCATCGCGCAAGTCGCGGCGGCCGCCGGCTATCGCGTGAAACTGTACGACACGCGCCCGGAAGCCGTCAGCAAGGCACTGGCCGACATCGGCAAGATGTATGGCAAGCTGGCGGAAAAAGGCCGCATGACGACGGACGAAGCGTTCGCCGCCACGGCCCGCCTGCAAGCTGCCGGCAGCCTGGCCGACGTGGCGGATGCGGCGCTGGTGGTGGAAGCCATCGTGGAAAACCTCGACGTCAAGCGCAGCGTGTTCGCTGAACTGGAAGCGCTGGTGGCCGATGACTGCATCCTGGCCACCAATACTTCGTCGATTTCCGTCACGGCGATTGCCGCCAAGCTGCGCAGCCCGGAACGCCTGGTCGGCATGCACTTCTTTAACCCTGTCCCCTTGATGGCGCTGGTGGAAGTGATCAGCGGCCTGGCTACCAGCGAGGCTGTCGCCGCTACCGTCTACGATACCGCTAGCGCGTGGGGCAAGAATCCCGTGCATGCAAAATCGACGCCTGGCTTTATCGTCAACCGCGTGGCCCGTCCGTTTTATGCGGAAGGCTGGCGTTTGCTCGGCGAACAGGCGGGCGACCCGGCCACCATCGACGCCGTATTGCGCGAAGCGGGCGGCTTCCGCATGGGCCCCTTCGAACTGATGGACCTGATCGGCCATGACGTCAATTTCTCCGTCACGCAATCCGTATTCGGCGCCTATTTCAACGACCCGCGTTTTACGCCATCCGTGCTGCAGCAGGAAATGGTCAACGCCGGCTTCCTGGGCCGCAAATCGGGCCGTGGCTTTTATGCTTATGGCGAGGGCGCTGCCGCTCCCGTGGCGCAGGCGGAAGCAGCGCAGCCCAAGCCGGATGTGGTGACCCTGAGCGCTGCCATTGGCGGCGATGGCCGTGGTCACAGCGGCATCGTCCACAGCCTGGTGCAGCGGCTGGAGCAATCAGGCATCGTGGTCAGCAGCCGCGTGCTGCTCGAAGGCCAGGCGCATGATGCGGCGCCCGCCCTGCATTGCAACGGCGCCGCGATCTACCTCACCGATGGCCGCAGCGCTACCCAGCGCGCGCACGACAACCAGCATCCCGACACCGTGCTGTTCGACCTGGCGCTCGACTACGCCAGTGCCAAACGTATCGCCCTGGCCCGTGCCGACCAGTGCAGCGATGCGGCCTATGCCGCTGTCGTGGGCCTGTTCCAGGCCGCCGGTTTCACGGTTACGCGTCTGGATGATGTAGCGGGCATGGCGGTGATGCGCACCGTTTCCATGCTGGCCAACGAGGCCGCCGACGCCGTCAACCAGGGTGTGTGCACGGCGGCTGCCGTCGATATCGCCATGCAGAAGGGCGTGAATTATCCGCGCGGACCGCTGGCCTGGGCTGATCAGGTGGGCATAGACCACATCGTCACCGTGCTGCACAACCTGGCGCAAGGGTATGGCGAAGACCGTTACCGCGTCTCACCGCTGCTGCGCCGCAAACTCGCCAGCGGAGCGCCATTTCATGGATAAGGCAGATCCTTCGCACCATGCGCAAGCCCTGGCCGAAGCGTCCGCCGCTTCCATGCTGTCGCGCGACAGCGCCACCGCCGCCATGGGCATGGCCCTGGCTGCAGTGCGTCCCGGTTATGCACGCATGACGATGGCGGTACGCCCTGACATGTTGAACGGCCACCAGAGCTGCCATGGCGGTTTCATTTTTGCGCTGGCCGACAGCGCCTTCGCCTTTGCCTGCAACAGCTACAACATGAACACCGTGGGCGCAGCCTGCACCATCGATTACCTGGCGCCAGCTTACCAGGGAGATGTGCTGGCGGCCGAAGCGGTAGAGCAGTCATTGGCGGGCAAGAGCGGCATCTATGACGTCAAGGTCAGCAACCAGGATGGCCGCGCGATTGCCCTGTTCCGTGGCAAATCGATCCGCGTGGCCGGCAGCGTGATACCAGAAAATAATTAAAGAACCATTGAGGAGACAAGCATGGTCCAACGTAATCCAGAGCCGAATGAGCTGGAAGCGATCGAACGCGCCAGCAAGGATGAACTGCAGGCGCTGCAGCTCGAACGCATGCAATGGTCGCTCAGGCATGCCTACGATAATGTGCCTCATTACCGCGCCGCCTTCGATGCGGCGGGCGTGCATCCGGACGATTTGAAATCGCTGGCCGACCTGGCGAAATTCCCGTTCACCGATAAAAAGGTCTTGCGCGACAATTATCCGTTCGGCCTGTTTGCCGTCCCGCGCGAAAAAGTGGTGCGTATCCATGCATCGAGCGGCACCACGGGCAAGGCCACGGTGGTGGGCTACACGCAAAACGATATCGACACCTGGGCCAATGTGGTGGCGCGCTCGATCCGCGCCGGCGGCGGCCGCGCGGGCGACATGGTGCATATCTCGTACGGCTACGGCCTGTTTACGGGTGGCCTGGGTGCGCACTACGGCGCCGAGCGCCTGGGTTGCACGGTGATCCCCATGTCCGGCGGCCAGACGGAAAAACAGGTGCAGCTGATCCAGGACTTCAAGCCATCCATCATCATGGTCACGCCCTCCTATATGCTCAATATCATCGAGGAATTCACGCGCCAGGGCCTGGACCCGGCCGAATCGTCGCTGAAGGTAGGCATTTTCGGCGCCGAACCCTGGACGGACGCCATGCGCGCCGAAATCGAAGTACGGGCCGGCATCGACGCCGTCGATATCTACGGCTTGTCGGAAGTGATGGGGCCAGGCGTAGCGTCCGAATGCATCGAAAGCAAGGATGGCCCCGTGATCTGGGAAGACCATTTTTACCCGGAGATCATTGACCCGGACACGGGTGAGGTGCTGCCCGACGGCGAAGAGGGTGAACTGGTATTTACCTCGCTGTCGAAGGAAGCGCTGCCCATCATCCGCTACCGCACGCGCGATTTGACGCGCCTGCTGCCGCCCACCTCGCGCTCCATGCGCCGCATCGGCAAGATCACGGGCCGCTCGGACGATATGCTGATCATCCGCGGCGTGAACGTGTTCCCCACGCAGATCGAAGAACTGATCCTGAAAATGCCGAAGCTGGCGCCGCAATACCAGCTGATCGTCACGCGCGACGGCCATCTGGACAAGCTCGAAGTGATCGCCGAACTGCGCCTCGATCTCTCGACCACCATTTCGTCCAGTGAGACGGACGCCCTGGCGCGCGAACTGGAGCACCGCATCAAGACGCACGTGGGCGTGAGCACGCGCGTGCGCCTGGTGGCCGCTTCCGGCATCGAACGCACCCTGACGGGCAAGGCCAAGCGCGTGATCGACCAGCGCCCGAAGAATTTTTCTTAAACGATTTTGCAGGATAGACCATGAACGAAGCATTTATCTGTGACGCCGTGCGCACTCCCTTTGGCCGCTATGGCGGCGCCTTGTCCAGCGTGCGCGCCGACGACCTGGGCGCACTGCCGATCGCCGCGCTGATCGCGCGCAATCCCTCCGTCGACTGGGCTGCCATCGACGACGTGTTTTATGGCTGCGCCAACCAGGCGGGCGAGGACAACCGCAACGTGGGCCGCATGGCCGCGCTGCTGGCGGGCTTGCCTGTCGATGTGCCGGCCAATACCATCAACCGCCTGTGCGGCTCCAGCCTGGATGCGGTGGGCCTGGCTGCCCGTTCGATCAAGGCTGGCGAGGCAGAGCTGATCATTGCCGGCGGCGTGGAAAGCATGACGCGCGCGCCTTTCGTGATGGGCAAGGCCGACAGCGCGTTTTCGCGCGCCGCAAAAATCGAAGATACGACCCTGGGCTGGCGCTTCGTGAACGGCAAGATGAAGGCGCAGTACGGCATCGACACCATGCCCGAAACGGCGGAAAACGTGGCCGCGGAATTTGGCATCAGCCGCGCCGACCAGGATGCCCTGGCCCTGCGCAGCCAGCAGCGCTGGGCGGCCGCCCACGCGGCCGGGGTGTTCGAGCGCGAAATCGTGCCCGTCGCCGTACCGCAAAAGAAGGGCGATCCAAAGTTGGTGATGACGGACGAACATCCGCGCCCTGACACTACGCTGGAGATGCTGGCCAAGCTCAAAGGCGTGGTGAAAGCCGACGGCAGCGTCACGGCCGGCAATGCCTCTGGCCTCAATGACGGCGCTTGCGCCATCCTGCTGGCGTCCGCCGCTGCGGTGGACAAGTACAAGCTGAAAGCGCGGGCGAAAGTGCTGGGCATGGCCACGGCCGGCCTGGCGCCGCGCATCATGGGTTTTGGCCCGTCGCCAGCTACGCGCAAGGTGCTGGCGCAAACGGGCCTCACCATCGAGCAGATGGATGTGATCGAACTCAATGAAGCATTCGCCGCGCAGGCGCTGGCCGTTACGCGCGACCTGGGCCTGGCCGACGACGCTGCCCACGTGAACCCGAATGGCGGCGCGATCGCCATCGGCCATCCGCTGGGCGCCTCGGGTGCGCGCCTGGTGATCGCTGCCCTGAACCAGCTGGAGCGTACGGGCGGGCGCTATGCGCTGTGCACCATGTGCATCGGCGTGGGGCAGGGGATTGCGGTGGTGATCGAGCGAGTATAAACAAAGGCAAGCGGAGAACAGCATGGTCAAAGTGTATGAAATCAATGGTGTGACTCCGGTGGTCCATCCCTCGGCCTATGTGCATCCGACGGCCGTATTGATCGGCGACGTGATCGTCGGTCCGCGCTGCTATATCGGGCCGCTGGCCTCGATCCGGGGCGACTTCGGCCGCTTGATCCTGGAAGAGGGCGCCAACCTGCAGGATACCTGCGTGATGCACGGCTTTCCCGGCTGCGACACGGTGGTCGAAACCGATGGCCATATCGGCCATGGCGCCGTGCTGCACGGCTGCCGCATCGGCCGCAACGCGCTGGTCGGCATGAACGCCGTGGTGATGGACAACGCGATCATCGGCGAGGAATCGATCGTTGCCGCCATGAGTTTCGTGAAGGCGGGCATGATCGTCGCGCCGCGCAGCATGGTAGTCGGTACGCCCGCCAGGGTGATGCGCGCCTTGAGCGACGAAGAAATCGCATGGAAAAGCGCGGGCACCCGCCAGTATCACGAACTGGCCGTGCGCTCCATGCACACCATGCGTGTAGTGGACGCCCTGACGGAAATCGAAGCCGATCGCCAACGCCTCAATTTTGAATCTGCGCTGCCGCTGCATTTGCATAAGAACGCTGGCGCTCAGTAAAAACCAACATAGGAGTACCAACATGGCTCAAATATCCACCCTGCAAAGCTTGATCGCCGGCCGCTGGCTGGGCGAAAGCGCGGCCGTGCCGCTGCATAGCGCCTTGAATAACCGCGTGATTTATCACACGCATGCGGAAAAAATCGATTTCGACGAAGCCGTGACCTATGCGCGCAAGACGGGCGTGCCCGGCTTGATGGCGCTCGACTTCCAGCAGCGCGCCGCGCGCCTGAAGGCACTGGCCCTGTACCTGGTCGAACGCAAGGAAGAACTGTATGTGATCTCCCACCTGTCGGGCGCCACGCGTGCCGACAGCTGGGTCGATATCGAAGGCGGCACGGGTACCCTGTTTGCCTACGCCAGCATGGGCAGCAATGAACTGCCATCGTCGAACGTGCTGCATGAAGGCCCGGCCATCGCGCTTGGCAAAAAAGGCGGTTTCGCCGGCACGCATATCCTGGTGCCGCGTGGTGGCCTGGCCGTGCATATCAATGCGTTCAACTTCCCGATCTGGGGCTTGCTGGAAAAATTCGCGCCCAGCTTCCTGGCCGCCATGCCCTGCATCGCCAAGCCCGCCACGGCGACCAGCTACCTGACGCAGGCCGTCGTGCGCATGATGCACGAATCGGGCTTGCTGCCAGAAGGCAGCTTGCAGCTGGTGATCGGCTCCACCGGCGACTTGCTGGACCGCCTGAACGGCCAGGACTTCGTCACCTTTACGGGGTCCGCCGCCACTGCCGCCAAGCTGCGCACCAACACTAACCTGATCGCCCAGTCCGTGCCATTCAATGGCGAAGCCGATTCGCTGAACTGCGCCATCCTGGCGCCCGATGTGACGCCCGACGACGTGGAGTTCGACCTGTTCGTCAGGGAGGTGGTGCGCGAGATGACAGGCAAGTCCGGCCAGAAGTGCACGGCCATCCGCCGCATCATCGTACCCGATCATTTGCTCGACGCCGTCGGCACGCGCCTGCGCGAACGCCTGGCCAAGGTGGTGGTCGGCGATCCATCGATCGAAGGCGTGCGCATGGGCGCACTGGCGTCGAAAGAGCAGCAAAGCGACGTGGCTGAAAGAGTGGCCATGCTCGCGCAGGGCAATCAGGTGGTGTTTGGCGCGGCTGACGGTTTCAATCCGCTCGGCGATGGCGCGCAGGACGGCAGCTTCTTTGCGCCGACCCTGCTGATGTGCCGCGATGCGCACAGCAACGACGTGGTGCATGACGTGGAAGCGTTCGGCCCCGTCAGCACCATGATGGGCTATGGCGACTTCGACGAAGCGCTGGCCCTGGCCGCGCGCGGCAAGGGTAGCCTGGTCAGCACCCTGGTCACGCGCGATCCAAAGATCGCCGCGCGCGCCGTGCCGGCGATGGCCGCCACGCATGGCCGCGTGCACGTGCTCGAACGCGTAGCGTCCGTCGATTCGACGGGCCATGGTTCGCCTCTGCCGCAACTGAAACATGGTGGCCCAGGCCGCGCCGGTGGCGGCGAAGAGCTGGGCGGCGTGCGCGCCGTGCGCCACTACCTGCAGCGGGCGGCAGTACAGGGTTCGCCGACCATGCTGGCGGCAATCACGGGCGAATACGTGCGCGGCGCGGAAGTCAATGAAAGCCCGATCCACCCCTTCCGCAAACACTTTGAAGACTTGAAGACGGGCGACTCCCTGCTGACGCACCGGCGCACCGTCAGCGAGGCGGACATCGTCGCTTTCGGCGGCATCTCGGGCGACTTCTTCTATATGCACTTCGATGAAATCGCTGCAAAAGAGTCGCAGTTCGGCAAGCGCATCGCCCACGGCTATTTCGTGCTGTCGGCCGCGGCCGGCCTATTCGTCTCGCCTGGCGTGGGCCCCGTGCTGGCCAACTATGGCCTGGACAACCTGCGCTTCGTCGCCCCGGTCGCCATCGGCGACACCATCCGCGCGCGCCTCACCTGCAAGCGCAAGGTCGACCGCAACCGCAAGGACGTCTTCGGCGTGGGCCAGGGCGTGGTCGCGTGGGACGTGCAGGTGACCAACCAGAATGATGAACTGGTGGCCAGCTACGATATTTTGACTTTGGTCTCGAAGCGCGAATAAGTTAGCGATTCAAGCAGAACGGATCGTCGATGCTGTGCGCCGGCTGCGTGAACCAGCGGGGACCATTTTCCGTCATATAAAAATGGTCTTCGTGGCGGATGCCGAATTCGCCGGGGATGCAGATCATCGGCTCGTTCGAGAAGCACATGCCCACGTCCAGCGGGGTCGTGTCGCTGCCGACCAGGTACGGCCATTCATGGATGTCCAGGCCGATGCCATGGCCCGTACGGTGCGGCAGGCCTGGCAGCTTGTAGCCGGGGCCAAAGCCATCGGACGCCAAAGAGGTGCGGGCGGCGCGGTCCACATCGCCGCAGGGCACACCCAGTTGCGCCGCAGCAAACGCCACTGCCTGCGCCTTCTTTTCACTGTTCCACACGCTGCGCTGGCGCTCGCTGATGGGACCGTACACATAGCTGCGCGTGATATCGGAAATATAATTCATCACCTGGCAGCCGGTATCGATCAGCACCATGTCGCCCGGTTTCAGGGTTTGCACGTAGTTTACGCCATGCGGATACGCGCTTGCTTCGCCAAACAGCACGATGCAGAAATATGAGCGCGGTGCACCGACCTTGCGGTGCGCGCGCTGGATGAATTCTTCCACTTCGGTTGTGGTGATACCTTCGTACAGCATGCTGGCCGTGGCCACGTGCACGGCCAGGGTCATGTCCATCACGCGCTGCATCAGGGCGATTTCCGCCGGCGACTTGCGGCTGCGGCAGTATGCCGTCACCGTACGGGCATTTTCCAGCGCATAGCCGGCAGCCAGCGGCTTGATGCCATCGTAGATGAAGAAGGCCGCGCTTTCGCAGATGCCCACGCGCGGCGGATGCGCCGCATCCTGCTGGACGCCCATGCGGGCCAGCACATCGACAAATAACTGATACGGGCTTTCATGCTCTTCCCAGCAATTGACTTTGCCTTCGACCAGCATGAAGCCTTGCAGGGTGCTTTCTTCAAACGCGGGAGCGATGTATTCCAGATTGCCTGTGGCCGGCAGGATGGCGCCCACCATGCGTTCGCTGGCATACCATTTGGTGCCCGTGAAGTAGGTCAGGTTGGCGCCTGCGTTCAGGTAGATGGCGGCGATGCCCTGCTCGCGCATATGGGCTTGCGCCCTGCTGATGCGTTGAGCGTGTTCGTCCTTGCCGATGGGGACCATGCCGGCCGTCATGTCCGACAGCGACGCCAATGCCTGTTCGATGGAAGTGCCACCTATGTTCATGCCTGCTCCTTTGTGCCTGATGCTTGCGAAAGGAGGTCATGATATCAGTTTGGCGTTTTCGGCTGGAGGCCGGGCGCGCTGCCGCTGGCGTCAGGCTGGACCAGCACCAGGTCGTGCGGATACGTGAATTGCCAGTCTGCGTAGCGCTGCTTGTGGCGCAGGCCGGCGTCCTCGTCGAGGAAATTGTCCTGCTTGACGGGTAGTTGCGGCGACAATGAATGGACGCCGACGATGCGTCCTTGCTGCAGCAGCAAACCCCATTCCGCCTTTCCCGTGACGGGGTCCGCATACAGGCGGCGCAGATGGCGTTTGGCGTTTGCAGAGCGGGGATCCTGCAGCAGTTCCTGCAAAGTCAATGGGTAGCGCGGCCGGCCATCGCTCGGCGTGCTTGCATGATAACGTTCCAGCGCGTTGCGGAATTCATGGCCGATGAACAGCAGTTCGCGCTCCTTTTCGCGCCGCGCAGCCGTGGCGTACAGATCGCTGGCCAGCGCCAGGCCCACGCCCATGAAAGCGACCAGCAGCAGGGTCCAGATATAGGCAAAGCCACCAGCCTTGCGCTGCCGCGGGATGTTAAAGCTGTTCAAACGGGATGCCCTCGCGCGTCTTTCCCTTGGCGCCGCTGCGTACATCGGCCACGCCGCTGATGTCGCTGTTCGGCGAGGTCACCAGCTGCCAGGTGGTGGCGGACTCCGTGACGGGGTCGAGCGGCACGCTGCGAAAATAATGGTGGGTGACCAGGTCGGCCAGTGCGGCCGGATATTCTCCCTTGTCGGCATAGTATTTATCGAGGCCGCTCCTGAGCACTTGCAGGTTTTCCCTGAGCGCGATTTCCTTTGATTTTTCCACCGAGCCGAAATAGCGGGGGATGGCGATCGTCAGCAGCAGCGAGATAATCGCCAGCACCACCAGCAGCTCGACCAGGGTAAAGCCGCCATGGCGGCGTGGGAATGACAGGCGCATGGAAGTCACCATTGATTGAGCGGCACGCCGTTCAGGCCCACCCTGGTCGAACGTGAAGCGACATCGAACACGTCTTCGCCTTCGCTGGGACTGTCGGGTGGCGAGGCATAGGCGCGGCGGTTCCAGCTGTCGGCTGCGCTACCGTTTTCTTTGGCTTGAAACGGATCGCGTGGCAGGCGGCGCAAGAAATACATGTTTTGCTTGGAAGCGCTGCGCTGGTCGGGCACCCCCTCGACCAGTTCTTCCAGTCTTTTCGGATAACCGGAACCACCGAGCGACAGCTTGATGCGGCCATTGTCCGAAGCCCGCTTGTAGGCGTCGATCGCCTCGCGTATCTCGATCAGGGCCGTGCGCAGTTCATGCTCCTTTGCCCTTTGCAGCGCCACCTGGGCCATCGGCACGGCGACCGCCGCCAGGGTCGCCATGATGGCCAGCGTGATCATCAGCTCGATAAAGGTAAAGCCCCGCTGTTTCACTGGCCACCCTTGACATTGGCTGCTGGCGTGACGGTCTGGATTGCTGCTGGCGTATCGTCGCCGCCCGTCATCGGCGAGCTGGCGCGCGCTGGAGTCTCTGGCACGGAGGAGGCGTCAGTCCCGCCGCCAACGCTGGCCCGGCCACCCACGGCCGTTTCGGTGCCCGAATTGAATTCGGCCGTCGTCAGGTCCGGGCGGCGGATGCTGCGCAGCAGGCGCGGCGTGATCGACAGCACGATTTCGCTGCGCATGGCGTCGTCCTTCTGGCTGCCGAACAGGCGGTTCAGCACGGGCAGCTCGCCCACGCCGGGCACCTTGTTGGCGGTGCCCCGGTCTTCATCGCTGATCAGGCCCGCCAGCACCTGCGTTTCGCCATCGCGCAGGCGCAGCACGGTCGACGCGCTGCGCGTACCGATCTGGTAAGCCTGCGTGCCCGTCTTGCTGATCACTTCCTTGACCACGTTCGATACTTCCAGATTCACCTTGATGGCCACTTCGTCGTCCAGGTAGACGTTCGGTTCGACGTCGAGTTTCAAGCCTACGTCGAGGTAGTTGACGCTGTCCGAACTGACGCCATTGTTGGTGGTGACGGTAATCACGGGCACCCGGTCGCCGATCAGGATCTTGGCTTTTTCCTTGTTGCGCACGCGGATGCGCGGATTGGCCAGGATATTGCTGTCGCTATCGGTCTTGTTGGCATTGAGCGTGACGCCGCCTACGCCCAGATTGATATTGTCGCCGTTGATATGGCGCAGGTCGGAGACCTTCAGGCCACCGAATCCATTACCGATGCCGGCCAGGGTCAGGTTGGCCTGGTCCGGCCAGCGCACGCCCAGCTCCATCAGGCGCGTGCGTTTGACTTCCAGCACCTCCACTTCCAGCATCACTTCGGGGTCGGCCAGGTCTTGTACATTGATGATGCGTTCGGCCATGCGCACCATTTCCGGCGTATCGCGCAGCATGATGATGCCCAGCCGCTCGTCGGTGACGATATCCTTGGCCTTGAGCAGGGTCTTGATGGAATAGGCGACCGTCTTGACGTCGGCATTGGCGAGGAAAAAAGTGCGCACCACCAGCTGCTGGTAATCCTTCACTTTTTGCGGCGTGTTCGGATAGATGGTGATCGACTTGTCGCTGGTGACGCTTTGCTCAAGCTGGTTTGCGCCCAGCAGCATGGCGATGGCTTCCTCGATGCTGGTATCGCGCACGGAAATGGTGGCGCGCAGGCCGGGATCGACTTCCTTGTCGAAGACGAAGTTCAGGCCCGAGACCTTGCTGATGAAATCGAACACGGAGCGCAGGGGCGCATCGCGAAACTCGAGGGTCACCGGTTTGCGGTAGGCGGCAGCGAGCTTGCCGCCGGCTGGCCGGTTCCTGGCCTGCTCGTCGCTGATGCGGTTTTGCAGGTTTAATGCGTCGCGTTGATTGGGGCGTTCATGCAGCACCTGGCGCAGGGCTTCCTGCGCCAACGCGATATTCGCCTCGCCGCCCCGCTTGTAGCTGGCGTCCGCCTCCGCTACCAGCTTGCGGAAACGTGCATCCTGTGCCACGCCATCGAGCCCTCGTTGCGCCACGTCGTTGCTGGCGTCGATGGCCAGCGCCTGCCGGTACAGCGCCTGCGCTTCTGGCAGCAAGCCTTGCTGGCGCAGTGCGTCGGCGCGGCCATTCAGGTTGTTCAGGGCGCGCATCTTGCCGTTGGTGGCGGCGATACGGTATTTGGCATTGGTCGGCTCGGCTTGCGCCGCTTGCTCCAGCAAGGCCAGTCCCTGTTCCGTGCGGCCAGCGCCCAGCATGGCCTGGCCCTGATCGTAGGCCGTGTTGCTGGCGCAGGCTGCCAGCAAGGATAACAAAGGCAGCAGGGTGATCATGCCGGGTGTGCGTCGTTTCAATTGAGGTCCTCTACGGCGAGTGTCTGTTTCAGGTTAAGCGGCAGATAAGTAAATTGCAGGGCGCCCTGTACCACGCCGTCGAAGCGGTAGCGTTCTTCCAGCAGGTCGCCGGGCCGCGCCACCACATTGCGTTCGCCCGCCTGCAGGAAGTAGGCGGCCTTGCCTTCATCGACAAAGCGCCCGAGGAACTGGAAGGGCAAGGGCGGCGGTGCGTTGGGATCGGCAGCCACTGCTGGCGTGGACGCTTGCTGGTCGGGCATGATTTTTTGCGGTGTCCCTGCCTGCCAGCTTTGCCTGGCAAACAGGGTGGCCGCTTCCTCGTCGTCGTCAAGATTGCGGCGTGGATGAATCGCCAGCGCGGGATTGGTCGCCGGCGCAGCTGCCGCCGCGAGGGATACCGGCGCGGGCGCCCGTTCCACCTGGCGCGTGTTGGCGGTGGCCGCGCCCACGATGCTGCCCTCGTCTTCGGGGGCGAAGATGGCAGCCAGCAGCGTCGCCACGGCGGCGGTAGCGAGCACGATTTTTTTCATGGCCGGGCCTCCGGCTGCTTCACCAGCAGGATGAACTGGATGCGCGCATCGATCTCGCCCGCCTCGATCTGTTCGCGCTTGAACAGCACGGAATCGAGGGTCAGCGTAGGCAAGGCTTGCAGGGCCTCGACGATGAAGGCTTGCAGTTGCGCGTATTCGGCTTTCACTGGCAGGGAAATCTGGTAGCGCAAAAAGGCCGTGTTGCCATCTTCCTGCGGCTTGTAGTCAGCCTTGGCCAGGATGACGCCGCTCTTCCGTGCCACTTCCAGCAATTGCTGCAACTGCTCGGGGATGGTGTCGTGCGCGGGCAGGTAGGCGTGGAAGGCGGCCAGGCTGTCGGCGTCGGCATCCATGTTGACTCGCGCTTGCGGCAGCGCTGCCTGTTTTGCAGCCGCCGCCAGTTGCGCCGTCAAGTGCTGCTGGCGTACGGTGAGGTCGCCAGCTTGCTGCACAGCGAAGGCAGCCAGCGCCATGCAGACGATGCCGATGGCGCCGGGCCAGCCCAGCTGGCGCGACCAGCGGGCCGCTTCCCAGGCCAGGCGCGGCGGCATGCGCATTTGCGGCCGGCGCGATACCGGCACGCTGGCCTTGAGCACGGGTTTTATTGCCGCCATTGCGCCTCCAGCTGAAAACGGTACGGGTGTTCCGGCGCATTCGCGTTCGCCTCCTTGCTCATTTCGTGCTTGAGCAGATACACGGAACTGAACATCGGCTGCTGGTTCAGGAAGGCCAGGTAATTGAGCATGTCTTGCGGCGTTTCCGCTTCGGCGGCGATTTTCAGCACGCTGGCGCCATCCTGGCCCTGCTGCGCGTTCAGGTCCAGGCCCAGCAAGGCGACGCGCACGTCGCGCGGCGCTTGCACCGTCCTGATCAGGCGCGTAACGGGTAAATTCAGCTGGCGCACGGCGGCGGCCACCTGCTTCAATTCGATATCGCGTTCGCGTTGCCGGGCAGCGGACAGGGGCGCACGCGCGGGCTGCGCTGGCTGCAGCTGCGCCAGTTGCGCTTCCAGCCGCCGCGTTTCCTGCAACTGCACCAGCCAGCCGAGAGTTGCCGGCAGCAGGATGGCGATACCCGCCAGGCACAGGAGCAAACGCCAGCCCCTGTATGCCTGCGCCGCGCCGGGCGGCTGGAATTCGAGCCGGCTCAAGCCCATGCGGCCTCCCGCATCAGGTGCGCGGCCCCGGCTACGGCGATGGGCTGGAAGCGTGCCGGGATGCCGTCTTGCGGCGCGCCGCTCAAGTCGATCAGCGCCACCTGTTCGATCTCATCGAGCTGCGGCGCGCGCAAGCTCCAGCGCTGCCAGGCCCGTTCCAGCTCATCGCCCCAGGCGGCAGCGCAGGGCTGGCTGTGGATGGCGGTGATGCGCCCTTTGCTACTGATCGCCAGCAGCAGCCGTCCCGCTTCCACCAGCGCGAAAGCGGCGGGCTTGCCAGCGGCGATGTTGCGCCAGGCGGGACCAACGATAGGTTCGATGGAGATGCAGCGGTGGCCATGTGCGGTGGTGGCATCCTGCAGACCTTGCAGCAGCGCCGCGTCGATGCCGCAGGCCAGGCGCGGCTGGCCATAGGGTGCATCGTCTGCCGTCATGCGCCAGGCGCGCGCGTTGTCGCCGTAGACGGCGCTGAACTGGCTCTGTAAAAAGCGCTGGGCGCTGGCCTGGACCAGCAGCGCGCTACTCCATGGCACCACCTGCATGGCGCACCAGCGGCTGGCCAGGCTGACGGCCAGCGGCAGTTTTTTTGTGCTGCCCTTGTCTTGTTCCAGCCAGTGGCGCAGGGCGGCCAGCGCCACTTCCCAGCTGGTCCCGGGGTTGGCGATGGGAAGCTGGAAGGCGCTGTCGGCCAGTGGGCGTCCGGCGCGCCGCACCACGCCGCGCAGTTCCTGTGGCGCCAGGTGCAGGCACTGGGTATGGTCAATAAGTGACACGATTAAGCTCCGTCAGGGTGGTTTCGCCGCGCCGCACCAGGTCCAGGCCCGCCTCGCGCGCCAGCCGGAAACCGTTGCGCGCCGCTTCTTCCTTCATCTGGCTCAGGGGCGCGCGCGTGCAGATCATTTCGCGCATGGCGTCGCTCAGTATCAGGACTTCGGCGACCGCCTTGCGGCCCTTGTAGCCGGTGCCGCGGCAATGGCCGCAGCCCTTGCCGGCCATGAAATGCCAGTCCTGCACCTGGTGCGCGGCCAGGCCGCTGTCGCGCAGCAGCTGCTTATTGGCCAGGACCTCGGCCAGCACCTCGGCGCTGTTATCGACCGCGCAATGGACGCAGTTAAGGCGCAGCAGGCGTTGTGCCACGATGCCGTTCAGGGCGGCGGCAAAGCTGTAGGCATCCACGCCCATGTGCAAAAAGCGGCCGACCACGTCGAATACGTTATTCGCATGCACGGTAGTAAACACCAGGTGGCCCGTCAGCGCCGCCTGCACGGCGATCTGCGCCGTTTCGTCGTCGCGGATCTCGCCGATCATGATCTTGTCGGGGTCGTGGCGCAGGATGGAGCGCAGGCCGCGTGCAAACGTCAATCCCTTCTTTTCATTAACGGGTATCTGCAGCACGCGCGGCAGCCGGTATTCGACCGGGTCTTCGATGGTGACGATCTTGTCGCGTCCCGTATTGATTTCCGTGATGGCCGCGTACAGGGTGGTGGTCTTGCCGGAACCCGTGGGCCCGGTCACCAGCAGCATGCCGTGCGGCTTGGCGGCCAGGCGGCGTATCTGTTCGATGGCGTCTTCGTTCAGGCCCAGGCTTTCCAGGCGCAGCGCCTGCGCCGCCTCCGTCAGGGCGCGGCGGTCCAGCAAGCGCAGCACGGCGTCTTCGCCAAAGATATTGGGCATGATGGAGACGCGGAAATCGATCTCCGCGCCTTTGACGCGCACCTTGAAGCGGCCATCTTGCGGGATGCGCCGCTCGGCGATATCGAGGTCGGCCATCACCTTGATGCGCGAAATGATCTGCTCGGCCATCGCCAGCCCCTGCACCTGGCCTGCCTGCACCAGTACGCCGTCAACCCGGTATTTGATGACCAGGCTGGCCACGTCGCATTCGAGGTGGATGTCGCTGGCCTGGAATTTCAGCGCGTCGTAGATGGTTGAATTGACCAGTTTGACTACCGGGCTGCTGTCTTCGCTGATGCGTATCAGCGAGATATCCTCGATGCTCTGGTCCAGCCCTGGCACATCATCACTGTGCTGCATTTCCTGCATCGCCTGCTGCACGCTTTCCTGCTGCTGCAAATAGGCCGCCAGGTCGTCCGGGTGCGCCAGGGCGACTGTGAAGGGGAGGCGCAGGGCGAAATCGGCCCATTGCAGCAGATCGTCCGCAAACGGATTGCCGATCACCAGCACGTGCGGCGCACCGATGGCCGCTGCCTGCATCAGCACGCAGTCGCGCTGGGCGCAATCGGTATAGGGCAGCAGGGCAAAGGCGGGTTGGCTCGCCTGCAGTGCGGCCATCGTCCACGCGGGATAGCGGAACAGGGTAGCCAGCTGGTGCAAAAAGACGTCGGGCGGCAGGCTGCTTGTCTCCTGCAGCACGGCCATTTGCGGCCGGCCCTGGGCCAGTGCGCTGGCGTGAGCCTGGCGCAGCATGGCCGCGTCGAGCACCGGCCGTTCAGGTTCGCGTGCATTCAAGATAAACTCCCGGCCAGTTCAAAGATCGGCATATACATCAGCACCACCACGCCGCCGATCACCACGCCGATGATGGTCATCAACAGCGGCTCAAGCAGGCGCGAGGCCCAGTCCACCCAGCGGGCGAATTCCTCGTCATGGAATTTCGCCGAGCGTTCCAGCATGTCGCCCAGGCGGCCCGTGTTTTCGCCCACTTTCAGCAGCGACTGCGCCACCGGCGTGGCCATGTTGGCCTGCTCCAGCGCGCTGGAAAACGGCATGCCTTCCTCGACCGCGCGGCGTGCTTCGGCCAATTGCTCCTGCTGCACCGGCAGCAGCATGGGCGCCACCATGGCCAGCGCCTTGTGCAGCGGAATACCGGCGTGCAGCAGCAGGCTCAAGGCGCGGTAAAAGCGCGCCAGGCGAAATTCCGCCGCTTTTTCCGCCAGCACGGGCAGGCGCAGCAGCCATAGCACCAGCGCCAAACGCATGGCGCGGTTGCTGATGCCGAACACCACGGCGGCGACGGCGGCGGCCAGCGTGCCCGCGCACAGCAGCGGGTGGGCGGCCAGGGTCTGGCCAAAGCCCAGCAGCATTTGCGACATCCAGGGAATTTCGCGGCCCGAGCTTTCATACACGACGCTGAACTTCGGCACCACGTAGCCGAGCAGGAACAGCGTCACCAGGCCGCCCACCACCAGCAGCATGCATGGATAAATGGCGGCTGAAATCAGCTTTTTGCGGATGGCGTCGAACTGCAGCTGGTAAGACACGAAGCGGGCCAGCGCTTCGGGCAGGTTGCCCGAGCGTTCGGCCGCGTGCACGGTGGCGATGTAAATGTCGGGGAAGATATCGGGGAAGTCGCTCAGTGTGTCGGAAAAACTCTGGCCCTGCTGCAGCGTGAGCACGATGGCCGCCAGGGTGGCCCTGGCGCTGCTGCGCGTTTCCTTGTTGTGCAAGGTGGCCATGGCTTCGCCCAGGTTCAGGCCTGCCTCCAGCAGGGCCAGCAGCTCCTGGCTGAATTGCAGCAGGTTCAAGCCTTGCTTGCCGGGCCGCGCCGGTGCGCCTGCATCGTGCGCCAGGCTGTCGTCGACGGCCAGCACGCGCCAGCCGCCACGCACGGCTGCGCGGATCGCCTCGGCCTCGCTGGCGGCGTCGATGGCCAGCGCCTGGCTGCCGGCCGGGCCTTGCACCTGGAGGTGGAACTGCATGGCCGGCTCAGGCGTGCATGAATGTGATCACGAAAAGAGACCGGCTGGAATGGGGAGCAGCGCGTGCGGTCAAGGTCGAAATAGGCATCGGTGGGAACAATCCAAAAAAAGTTCGATTCGTCGCGGGTACCGGCAGCAGGCAACTGCCATGCGCTGCCCTAGAGTAGACCGCAATTGCAAAAAAATCAATCCGTGCGTGCATGCGTTCGTGCGGGTGGCCGGCCAAGATCAAGCGGCTACCCGCACGGAGTACTGCTTACTGCACCATCAATTACTGTTCGGCGACGTCGGTACCCACGTTAATGGCTGCATAGGCGCGCTTGACGGCGGTCGCTTCCTTGCTGCCCACGCCATACAGTTCTTCCGCCGCCGCCAGGACCTTGTTGCGCGCATCGGCGTAGTTGGTGGTCGAGGTGAACTTGGTGGTGGCTGCCTTGAACCAGATGCGGTAAGCCTTGTCGCTGCCGATACCGGTCATCGCCAGCGGGCTTTGGGTCAGGTAGGGGCTGTAGTAGTCGCCGGCAGTCGACTTCGAGCCTTGCGACAGGAAGTAGAACATGCGGTTATTCGGACCGCTGCTGTAGTGGACATCGAGATTTTTCAGCGTGCTGCTCCATGCGTCCGGGCTGCGGCTGTCCTTGCTGGGCTTGTACATCCAGCGCAGCGGCTGGCCATTCTTGGCGATTTCCTTGCCCATCACCCAATCGTTGCCCGTGTTGGGAATGACGCTGCCGGTGCCGCCCGCGCGTGCATAGGCTTCCACCATTTCGCCGGCGATGTCCGAGTTCGATTCGTTCAAGCCGCCCGATTCCTGCGAATAGACCAGGCGGGAAGTGGCGTCCGTGATGCCGTGACCCATTTCATGGCCGATCACGTCGATCGAGCCGAGGTTGTTGAACGAGCTGCCGCCGTCACCGATATACATGCACTTGCAGCTGCTGTCGTAATAGGCGTTATCGTAGGCCGTATTGACGTGGGCGGCGATATAGGTGGCCGTGTTATTGCCATCCAGGCTGGACCAGCCCAGTACATTCTTGTGCGTGTCGTAGGTATTCATCAGGCCCCACATGGCGTTGACGGCTGCCGTCTGGCCATTGGCGTTGGTGGTGCTGCCGCCGCTGATGTATTGCTGGCCGTCGCCCCAGGTATTGCTGGTGTTGCTGTACACGCTGCCTGCGGTGGTGCCATGGTTGGCGTTCGTGATGGCCATCGCGCCGAATTTGCCGCCCGTGCCGCGCGTGGAATCCTTCAGCGTATAGGTGCTGCCGCTGAGCGTGGTGTTGATCGGCACCTGGCCGTTGTACTGGCTGTTGCCGATGCCGACCACGGTTTTCAGGGCTTTCCACTGGCGCAGGATGCTGCCATCCCTGGCGCTGACGACGGTGTCGTAGTAGACCGGCGTGCTGCCGCTGATCATGCGGGTTTCCACCAGATAGGCCAGCTCATAGTGGTCGACGACGTCCTGCACGTCGAGCGCGTTCAGGGAAGCTTCCGGTTTGTTTTCGGCGCCGGCCACGCGCACCGTCTTGATGACCGGGTAGATCAGCAGTTGCGCCTGTGGCGGCACGTGATCGATGGCTTGCACGCCAGTGCTTTTCACGGCGATGGAAATCGCCGCCGCAGCGCTGATGGACGGCGTAGTGTTGATATCGGTGGTTGCGCTGCGGGTGACGGAATTGACGCCGGCGCTACCGAGGCCCGACGCGCGGTCCGACACGGATTCGCTGACGATATCGCCGGCGGCGTTACTGACGACGACCGTCTCCGAACCGAAGACGGGCAAACCCTTGTAAGTGTGCTGCACCCGGCTGATACGCGTGCCGCTGACGCCTGGATGCTGGTTGCCGATGACGAAGCCATGCTCGGTGTTCAAGCCCTGGTTGCGCGCTTGTGTGGTCAGTTTGTTGACCAGGCTGGTGTTTTCCTGCGGCGAAGCCAGGCTGACCGGTGCGGCCATCAGGGGCTGTGGCAAGGGGGTGGCGGCATGTGCCGAGTTGATGGCCATCAGCGGCAGGGCGGCGATGGATGCGGCAACTATGGTCAAACGTAAATTCATTTCTGCTCCATGGTATCGGTTAGAAAATGGTGTATGAGCTGGCCGCAATGTTGGATGGCCACCCCGGTGTGTCCGGCGGCGAGCGGATGGCACACCACCGTGATCGCACCGGGTAGCGCACACTAAACTTGTCAAGTTAGCCATGTCAAAATTTTTAAGAAATGGGTCATGGCGTCGATTTTTGTTAAGAATTGAACATTTATCAGATAATTAATAAGTGAAAGTTTGATCTGCCACAAACAGCAGATTTCGTTTTGGATATGTTGCAACACTAGCAAATCGTTTTCGTAAAACACTGTTGCTTTTTTTAAATGTTGCGATCTACACTAGCTACTCGTGTTACTTGCTTGTAGGTAACATGTGATAAAAAAAAAGCGTACGCGGCAATGACCGCGTCCGTTAGCGCATCGGGAAAAAATCGGGAGTTTTACATGACGTTCTTACTGTCTTCTGCAATGGGTTTTAATCACTTCCCCTCCGGAGCGGCATTGATGCTGCATCCGCCTTCGTAGCCTCCACCGTCCAGTTCTTTTTCCCGCAAGGGTTTTTCAATGTGTGCGGTCATGCCTGCCGGCGTGGCCGTTGGCGTAGTGCGTCTTTTTTTTCAGGAAGGGATGCCGGCTGCGGGCGCGTGCGCCGACGGTAGCGGCCCCATCAACTATGCTTTCGATAGCGACTAAAGTGGAACAAATCGTGATGGAGTCGGCGTTTCTCAGCGAGGGGCTGGGACGCGGCTTGCTGAATCTGTCAGAGCTGGCGCGCCAGTTGCAGCCGCAACTGCAGAGCGACTTATGGAAGCCGGTGGGCCAGGCAGCCGTGGTGATGGCGCTGCGCCGTTTGGCCGAGCGGATGCCGCGACAGAAAAGCGGCGAGGTCGTGCTGGCGCATCGCGCGGGTGAACTCAGTACCCGCAGTGAATTGATGATTTTTACCTACCGGTATTCCGACCAGACCTACGCCTGCCAGCGCCAGTTGCTGGCGCTGGCCGCACCGCAGCGGGGAACGTTTATTACCGTGACGCGCGGCGTCAACGAGGTGATGGTGATTTGCAGCCGAACCTTGCACGGACTGGTCGAAGCGGTTTTCGGCAAGGAGCAGGAACTGGCGCGCCTTGAGCGGGTGACGGCCGTGACCCTGCACCTGACACCTGACACCTGCTACACGCCAGGCGTCTATCACGCCATTTTGCGGCGCCTGGCCTGGGACCGCATCAACCTGATCAACATCATCTGCACCTATACCGAGCTGACCCTGTTGCTGGAAGCGTCGCAGACGAGGGCCGCTTTTTCCGTGCTGTCGCAAATCGCCGCACAATAAAAAAGGCTCTGTCCTCGATAAATAGGGGAATCTTCCTGCAAGGCTGAGGTCTGACTCATCAGACCAGTCAAACAG